>NZ_JACBGN010000008.1 GCF_013401435.1 Streptomyces sp. BR123 | reverse complement strand
CCCCGGATGCCGGAGAGGCCCACAGCCCCTCCGGCATCCGCATGCCACGGCGCCGCGCGGGCGGCTCCGGTCCGGGCGGGAGGCCGAATGCCGACGGTTCGACTGCCGGCTCAGTCCGGGTGGGCGGCGGTGCGGAGGGCCATGGGCGGCGATGGCCGCGGCCTGCTCCGGGTGTGCTTCCAGCCGTGCGCCGAGGTGCTCCCGTACGGCCTCGGCGACGCAGGCGCGCACTGCTGTGCCGCCCAGTACGCCGGGTGTGGCGCCGGCGAATTCGGGGTCGTCCAGCTTGACCGACACGACCGCTGTCAGGCCTTCGCCGATCCGGTCGTCGCCGACATCGGGGTCCGCCGCCGTCAGCAGCAGCCGCTTCGCGCGTACGCGTTGACCACGGCGGTCACGCCGCCGCGGAAGCCCGCCGCATGCCTGCCGCGTTCGGGCGTGGGCTTGCTGTTGGCGAAGCAGCGGAGGTGTTCCTCGCGGGAGTCGTGCCATCGGAGGGCAACCTCCACGTTCCCGCCATGCGGAGGTCCTCCCGTTCGAAGCCGATGACGTCCGGGTGAACGGGTGCTTCCGGTCGCGAACCGTGCCGGGAGCGAGTCCGGGCCCCGCCGGGGCCGCGTACGCGCCCGTTTGCGGCCGGCCCGGGGTCCCCGATTTCGGTACGTGCGCGCCCGCTGCCACCGGGCGCTCAGTGCAGGCCACCGCGATCCGGACGGCCTTCTTCCCTCGCGAGCCTGCTGCGCCCGGGGGTCTCAGCAGTGGTTGACGGCCACGGGGCGGTTCTCGTAGGGGCCGTAGCCCGCGAAGGTGGCGGTCGCGCCAGGGGCGACCTGCCGACAGGTCGAGATGCTGCCGTCGCGGTAGAGCACCTGGAGGTCGTAGGTGCTGCCGCAGCCGTTGTGGACGGGGGTGTAGCGCCAGGTCTCGGACCAGGTGATGCAGGTGGGCGCGATTCCGGAAGCTGGTGTTCCGGGGATGAGCCGGAAGCTGTCCCGGGTGGTCACGGGGGCGCCGGCCCGCGGCTGCATGAAGCGGTTCGCGCCGTCCTCCCAAGCGATCGCGCCGTCGGCCTTCTTCACCAGGTACTTGTACTCGACGGGGGTGCCGGACGGTATGGACGCCTCGGCGTCCCACACGGGGTAGCCGTGCGCGTCGAGCGGCACCGCGTGTGCGGGATCCCATGAGCCCAGCGCCGGAACGCTGCCGACGGCGAAGACCCGGTCGCCCCAGTGGGTGGTGGCCGTGACCTGGAACCGGACCGGTGAACTCGAGGGGGTGTCCGCGGCGGCGGACGGTGCGGCAGCCCAGGTGAGGAGTGCAGTGGCCAGTGCCGCCGCGATGATGCCGGCGCGCCTGTTCTCGGTTCCGTGCACGGGGGTTGTCCCTTCGTGGGAGGGCGGGAAGCGCTTGCAGCCTACCGAGCCTTGCAAAATCTTGCAGCAACTTGCAGAAAGTTCTGATGTGTTGCTGTCGTCGGTCTGGGTCTCGGTCTCGGGCTGTGGACTGTTAGGTTGACGGCTCTTTGTTCATGCCGGTGTTTCGGGTGGGGGAGTACGCGCGATGCGGCGCAGGCTGGTGCGGGCGGTCACGGGGGTTGTCGGGGCGGGGATCCTCGCAGTGGGGGTGGCGGCCTGCGCGGCGTCGCCGTCGCAGAACGCCGACGGCGGAGGGGACGCGCAGCCTGCGAAGGCCGCCGCCACCGGCACGCCGAGCCCTGCCGCGAGCGCGGGCGACGCCGCCGGATCCGCCGCCAGGGCCGCCGGATCCATCGGCGGCGACGGAACTCCGTGCCGGCTGCCGGTCTCCTTCGATCTCGCACAGGACTGGAAGCCGAAGGCCGTCACGCACGCCGAAGACGACCGGTTCGCCGCGCTGTTCAAGCAGGGCGGACTGACCCTCGCCTGCGAGATCGACGCCAAGCCCGCAGGGAACACGGGCTTCCTGCGCGTCTGGGTCGCCGACAAGCCGGCCGGGGCCGGGGACGCCCGCAAGGTGCTGGAGTCGTTCATGAGCGGTGAGAGGACCAAGGGTGCTCCCGTCTACAGCGAGGTGCGGGCGGGCGAGGGCGGCGCCGCGCTGCCGGCGGTCGAGGCCGCGTACGAGACGGCCCCGCTCGACGAGGCCAAGAAGGAAAGCGCCTTCGCCGTCGTCACCCCGGGCGGCGCGTCCGTCGTCGTCCACCTGGGCGGGCTGGACACCGCCGAACACGAGGCGATGCAGCCCGCCTACCGGCTGGCCCGGCAGTCCCTCAAGCCGGGCAGCTAGCCGACTGGTCGGGTCGTTCCTTCCAGCCCCTGGCCTCCGACCGCATGGGAATATTCGTGCATGGTGAATGAATGAGGGCGGAAGCCCGATGCCCTGCTGGGCGTCGGTGCCGGTGCCGGTGCCGGTGCCGGTGCCGGTGCCGACGTCGAAGGGGGAGGGGCGTGACGTACGCCGCCGAAGGCGACGCCCGGACCGCAGCCCTGCTGCACGCGCAGGGCGTTCACATCGCGTACGACGACGACACCGTGCTGGACGGCGTCGGCCTGACGCTGGAGCCCGGTGAATGCCTGGCCCTCGTCGGCGCCAACGGGTCGGGGAATCAACGCTGTTGCGCGTCTGCGTGGGGCGGCAGCAGCCCGACCGGGGCGATGTCCGCTTCGCCGGGGCCGCCCCGCGCGAGGCGGACGCCGTCTTCCGTCGGGACGTCGGGCTGCTCCTCGGTCTGCTCCTCGTCCTGCCCCTGTACCTGGCGGCGGTCGCGCTGACCGAACCGGCCTACCAGGACACCGACCGGCCGGGTCGTGCCCTGCTGCTGCCCCAGCCGCCCGCCGTCCTGGCCGTGGCCCATCTGGCGGTACCGGCCGCGGTGCTCTGGGCCGCCGCCGGCACCGCCCGGCTGCTGTCCCTGCTGCCCGGACTGCCCTCGGGGCCCCTCACCGCGTACGCCACGGCGCTGCTGGTCACGGGTCCCGCGCTGGTGGCCACCGCCCTCTTGGGCGCGTACCGGGGTGCGCCGAGGTACGACCTTGCTGGCCCTGTCGCTCGACTGGTTCGCGGCCGTGCCCTTCCTGCTGTGGCGGCTGGCTCCCTCGCTGGCCGCGGGATTCGTGGCCGCGCCCTTCCTGTGGCACATGGCGTACGACGCCTCCGGCGGCCCGGACGCCGCAGACACGCTGTGGCTGGCGGTACGCTCCGGCGCGGTCCTCGCCTGGGCCGTCCGCCGCGTCGGCCGCCAGGCCCGCGAACTCCACGGCTGAGCCTACAGCTCCGGGCGCGGTGGGACACGCCCCGCCACGGCGCCGACGCCGGCGCCGTCACAGCGCACGTCACAGCGCACGGCACAGCGCACGGCACGCCGAGGGGAGTTGCCCGGGCCTTCGCCACGAGTGCGGTATACGTCCTCCTCGGGCGCACCGATGCCCGCGAAGGGAGTGGTTTGCCGTGGAGCGAACGACCTGCTGCGTGGTGGGAGGCGGCCCCGCCGGCATGGTGCTGGCCCTGCTGCTGGCCCGGGCCGGGGTCGAGGTGACGGTGCTGGAGAAACACGGCGACTTCCTGCGGGACTTCCGCGGTGACACCGTCCACCCGTCGTCCCTGTCGCTGCTGGACGAGATCGGCCTCGCCGAACGGTTCGCCCGGCTCCCGCAGCGCCGCGTCACCTCGGTGCAGCTGCCCATCGGGCCGGAGGGGTCCCTCGTCACCGTCGGCAACCTCGGGGCGCTGCACGGGAAGTACAACTACATCGCGATGGTCCCCCAATGGGACCTGCTCGACCTCCTCGCCGACGAGGCCCGCCGGGAGCCGTCCTTCCGCCTGCGCATGGAGACCGGGGCGACGTCCTTCCTCATCGAACGCGGACGGGTGAACGGCGTGCGCTACCGCACCGCGGACGGCCGCACGGGAGAACTCCGCGCCACCCTGACCGTCGCCTGCGACGGCCGCGGATCCCTCGCCAGGACGCTGCCCGAACTCGGCCTGGAAGGCTTCCCCTGCCCCATGGACGCCTGGTGGTTCCGGCTGCCGCGGAACGACGAGGACCCCAGCGGGCTCGTCGGAGGCGCGGGGGACAGGTTCTTCACCGCGCTCATCGATCGCGGCGACTACTGGCAGTGCGCCGGTCTCATTCCGAAGGGGGCCGACGCCGCGCTCCGCGCCGAGGGCCTGGAGGCGTTCACGGCCCGGTTCGCGGCCGCCGTCCCCTGGCTCGCGGACCGCGCCGACAGCCTCACGTCCTGGGACGACGTGAAGCTGCTCGACGTACGGCTCGACCGCCTGCGCCGCTGGCACCGCCCGGGCCTGCTGTGCATCGGGGACGCCGCCCACGCGATGTCACCGGTCTTCGGCATCGGCATCAACCTCGCCGTGCAGGACGCGGTGGCCGCGGCCCGCTACCTGGTGGGCCCGCTGCGGGAGGGCACCGTGGGGCTCCGGGACGTGCGCAGGGTACAGCACCGCCGCTGGCCCACCACGGTCGTGACCCAGGGCCTGCAGCGCCTCGCCCACGCCCAGGTCATCGAGCCGCTGCTGGCCGGCCGCCCCCCGTTCGGCGATCCGGAGCGCGTGAAGCGGCTGACCGAGCTCGTCACCGAATCGCGCCGGCTGAACCGGGTCCCCGCCTACTTCGTCGCCTACGGAGCCCTGCGCGAGCGGCCCCCGCGGGAATCGCTCCGCTGAACGGGCCGGCGGCCGGTGCCGCGGGGGCAGCGGTCAGGAGGTGCGCTTCAGGGTCCACGTGTTGGCGTTGAAGCTGGGCACCGCCGAGTAGCGGCAGCCGCTCGAGTAGTAGCTGCCGACGATGGTCCAGCCGGCCGGCGGCCAGGTGGAGGCGCAGGCGTTGACCTGGGTGCCGACCGGGTACCCGTTCAGGTCCATGACCTGCTTGGTGTTGGGGGTGAAGCCGGAGCCGCAGCCGGCGCTGTTCCACCACTGGACGTCCACCCAGCCGCTCGGCGTCAGGGCGCTGGCACACATGTTCTGGGTGGTGCCGGGTGCCGCGCTGGCAGGGGTCGCGGCGACCGCGAGGGCGGTGAACGCCATGGTGGCGAGGGCGGCGAAGCGGGTGCGGATCACGGGGTTTCCTCTCGGGCGCGCTGGAACCCGCCGACCGTCGGCGGGCCGTGCCCAGGTGCCGCCCCATTGCTATCCGACCCGGCCCGGCCGCAGACAGTCACATTTTGGGCACAACCGTGCGATTGTTTACGGCCGTTGGCGTCGCCCCCGCGCAGGACCGCAGCAGCCGACCGCCCGCCGCCCGGCCCCGGCCGCCCGCCGCCGACCTCTTCGGCCGTGCCGGACGGGATCGCCGGGTCCGGACCGGCATAGTGGTGCGGTGACCAGCGAACGCGACGACGCAAGCGGCGAACCCACCCCCGACGGCACCTCCCCGCGACCGGACCCGGCCGGTGACGAAGAAGCACAGGTCATCGTCGTCGGCGCAGGACCCGCCGGCTCCGCCGCCGCGGCGCACCTGGCACGCGCGGGCGTGGACGTCCTGCTGCTGGAGAAGAGCGGCTTCCCCCGCGAGAAGGTGTGCGGCGACGGACTGACCCCGCGCGGCGTACGCCAGTTGGTGCGGATGGGCATCGACGTCAACGCACCGGGCTGGATGCGCAACAAGGGGATGCGCTGGGTGTGCGAGGGCCGAGAGGCGGAGCTGGACTGGCCGCGGCTGGGCAGCCACCCTGACTTCGGGCTCACCCGCAGCCGCTACGACTTCGACGAGCTGCTCGCCGCCCACGCCCGTGCCGCCGGAGCCCGGCTGCGCACGCAGGTGAAGGTGACGGCCCCGCTGTGCGACCGGGCGGGAAACATCACGGGCGTGTCCGCCTCGCGCGGCCCGGGCAGGGAACCCGTGCGGTACCGGGCACCGCTCGTCGTCGCGGCCGACGGCGCCTCCGCGCGCACCGCGCTGGCCCTGGGACTGGAGCGGGACACCGCCCTGCCCGTGGCGAGGGCCGCCCGCCGCTACTACCGCAGCGAGGCCCGCACCCACGACCCGTACCTGGAGCTGTGGGCCGACCTGCGCTGCCCGGGCACCGGACTGGACCTGCCCGGATACGGCTGGGTGTTCCCGCTCGGCGACGGCCGCATCAACATCGGCCTCGGCGCCCTGCCGCGCCGCGGCCGCCGGCCCGTGGACCTGAGGGCGGCCCTGGAGCACTGGCTGCCGCGCCTGCCCGCACACTGGGGCGTGCACGAGGAGAGCGCCGACTCGCCGCTGCGCAGCGCACCCCTGCCGATGGGCCTGAACCGGCGCCCCCAGTACCGGCGGGGCCTGCTGCTGGTCGGCGACAGCGCCGGAATGGTCAGCCCCTGGAGCGGCGAGGGCATCGCCCAGGCACTGGAGGCGGGCGAAGCGGCCGCGGAAACCATCGCCCTGGCACTGGCCCGACCGACCGGGGCGCGACGCGAGCACGCGCTGCACCAGTACCCGGCGGAGATCCGCCGCCGCTGGGGCCGCTACTACCGGCTGGGCACCCTCGCCGGCGACCTCGTCCTCACCCGCTACGGCTACCGGCCGCTGCTCCACCCGCGCGTCATGGCCTCGCCGCCGCTCCTGCGCGCCCTGGCCCGCCTGCTCACCCACGCCGCCGACGAACCCGCCCAGGACGGCATCGACGCCGTCGTCCACGCACTCCTGCGCGCCGTCCCCGCACCGCGGCGCTGAGACGTCCGGGGCCGGGTCGCCACCGCCGCCGTGCCGACCGACAGGTACGGGTGCCGGCCGATGCCGTACGGGGCCACGCCCTCGCCCGGTTCCACGCGGCCACGGCCACCTCCGGGCCTGCGTCGCCCGGGGCGCACTCCGCGCGGACCCGGAGAGGGAACGGTCAGCCCGGCTGCGGCCAGAGCGCGGTCCGGAGCACGGCCCGGCGCCCGTCCGACTCGGTGACCTGCCACGAGGTCCAGCGCAGCAGTCCGTGGACGGCGTTCCCCTGCTCCGGCTCGGTGAGGGGCAGTTGCAGGTCGCAAGCGGGACGCGTGCCTTCGGCCGGAACCGCCCGCGCACGCAGCCCGATGGGAGGACCGCCGCGCGCCGCACCGGGCACCCTCGTCATGCTCGGTTCCCAGCCGTCGGCGCGCAGGGCAGGGGGAGGGGCGCGGCAGGCGCGAAGCGGCAAGGACCGGGAGGGCCCGGCCCCGGGCGCCCCGGCGGGCCGGGGCCGCGGCCCCGGCTTAGGCTGGACGGGGGAGCTGATCCGGGTGACGGCGCAGGCCGGAAGGGACGCCCCGATGGACGAGTACCCGCTGATCGAGAACCACGGGCTGATAGGCGACCTGCAGACCGCGGCCCTGGTGACATCCGACGGATCGGTCGACTGGTTCTGCTGTCCGCGCTTCGACTCGCCCAGCGTCTTCGGAGCCCTCCTGGACAGGAACAAGGGCGGGCACTGCACGGTCCGGCCGGCCCACGGGACGTACGCGACCAAGCAGTTGTACCTTCCCGACACCGCGGTCCTGGTGACCCGGTTCATGACGGAGGCCGGCGCCGGCGAGGTGGTCGACTTCATGCCGCTGACCGGTACCACGGCAACGGACCGCCACCGCCTGGTCCGCATGGTCCGCTGCGTACGCGGCAGCATGACCTTCGAGCTCGACATCGCGCCGCGCTTCGACTACGGGCGCAAACCGCACGAGCTGCACGTCACGGAGAGCGGAGCCGTGTTCGCCTCGGACGGCATGGCCCTGACCGTGCACACGGTCCGCGAGCCGGACGACGAGCGGCTGGCGCACTCCCTCACCGGCGACCAGGACCTGCACCTCACGCTGAGCCTGGAGGCGGGCCAGCAGCGCGGACTGGTTCTGGAGTCCGCCGCCGACGGGCCGCCCCGGCAGATCGGCCTCGCCGAGTACGAGCAGCTCTTCCACGGCACCATCCGCCACTGGCGGTCCTGGCTGGCCAAGTCCCGCTACACGGGCCGCTGGCGGGAGGCCGTCGAGCGGTCCGCCGTGACCCTGAAGCTCATGACGTACGCCCCCACCGGCGCCGTCGTCGCCGCTCCCACCGCCGGACTGCCCGAGCAGCTGGGCGGCGAGCGCAACTGGGACTACCGGTTCACGTGGATCCGTGACGCCTCCTTCTCCGTGTACGCCCTGCTCGGCATGGGGTTCACGGAAGAGGCCAAGGCGTTCATCGGATGGCTCGACGACCGCATCAAGGAACGGGCCGGCGGCGAAGGGGACTCCGGTCCGCTGAACATCATGTACGCGGTCGACGGCTCCTCCGACCTGAAGGAGGAGAGCCTGGAGCACTGGGAGGGCTACGAGCGGTCCGCCCCCGTACGCATCGGGAACGGCGCCGCCACCCAGATCCAGATGGACATCTACGGCGAGGCGATGGACAGCATCTACTTCGCGCACGGCCACGGCATCCACCTCGGGTACCGGGGGTGGACCGGGCTGCTCCAGGCCCTGGACTGGCTGGCCGACCACTGGGACCAGGCGGGAGAGGGCCTGTGGGAGACCCGCGGCGGCCGCCAGGACTTCACGTACGGCCGGGTGATGTCCTGGGTGGCGTTCGACCGCGCGCTGCGGCTCGCGCAGGACACCGGCCGCCCGTCCGCGGCGCAGCGCTGGACCGGCACGCGGGACGCGATCTACGAGCAGGTCATGGCGCGCGGCTGGAACGAGGCGCGCGGGGCGTTCGTCCAGCACTACGGCAGCGACGTCCTCGACTCGTCGCTGCTGCGCATGCCGACGGTCGGCTTCATCACCCCGCAGGACCCGATGTGGTCCTCCACGCTGGACGCGGTCGAGAACGAGCTGGTCACCGACAGCCTGGTGTACCGGTACAACCCCGAGGCGTCGCCCGACGGACTGCGCGGATCCGAGGGCACCTTCTCGCTGTGCACCTTCATGTACGTCGACGCCCTCGCGCGCGCCGGGCGGGTCGACCAGGCCCGGCTCGTGCTGGAGAAGATGCTGGGGTACGCCAACCACCTCGGCCTGTACTCGGAGGAGATCGACCTCACCGGTCGCCAACTGGGCAACTTCCCGCAGGCTTTCACCCACCTCGCCCTCATCGACGCGGCGATCACCCTCGACGCGACCCTGAACCGGGCTTCGTGACAGGGATGGTCAGCGGCGCCCGCCGCCTCCGATGGCGCCCGCCGCCCCGGCCGGCGGCGGGCCGAGGAGCACGAGCGTGTCGCCTTCCGCCGGCTCGGCGCCGCCGGCCTCGGTGACCGGCTCCAGCAGCCCGTTCCGCCGGACCCTGAACAGCGTCTCGCACCCGGCCGGACGGGGCTCGGAGGCGGGCCGCACCAGGAAGCGCGCCCCCCGCGCGTGGTGCTCCGCGAGCACGTTCCGGACCATGGCCGGGCCGAAGAGGACGGTGCCACCCGTGTACGGGGCCACCACCGCCCCGCTGTCGTGCGGCGGGCCGACCCGGTAGACCGGCCCCTCGACGCTGTCCTGGACGACGACCGAGGCGAGGGCGTTGAAGTCGTCGTCATCCGTGCACAGGAGAACCGCCGTGACCCCCTCCAGGCGCGCCCGCGGGTCGGTGGCCGCGGCCAGGAGCTCGCCCGGGGCCAGCTCGATGCCCGCCTGCCCGATGCGGCGCCGCTCCTCGGCGAGCCCGGCCCACATCAGTACGTCCAGGCCGGCCGTGCGCAGCGCCAGCGCCAGGTCGACCACCCAGGGCGCCCCGCCGACCAGCAGGGGCCGGGTCCGCGCCGACCGGACGACGCCCAGCCTGGCGGCCACGGGCCGGGCCGTGAGGGCGTAGACCAGGACGGTCCCGACGATCACCAGGAAGGTGATCGGCAGGATCTCGTCCGCGCCCGACAGCCCGTCGTCGACGAGGGTGGCTGAGAAGGTGGCGGCGGTGGAGGCGGCGACGATGCCGCGGGGCGCCATCCAGCCGATGAACGCCCGCTCCCCGAAACCGAGGTGCGTGCGGGCCGTCGCCAGGAACGCCACCAACGGTCGCACCACGAGGACGAGCCCGGCGACGAGGAGCAGCGAGGGCAGGAGCACCGGTGCCACGGCCTTCGGCGCGACCGTGGAGGAGATGGAGATGAACAGCAGGCCGATGACCAGCTGGACGACGGTCTCGAAGAAGGGGTGACGGGCCGGCATGTCGAATCCGGGCAGGTTCGCGGCCGCCATGCCCATCACGATGGCGGCGATGAGCCCGGTGTCGTCGAGGAGCATGTCGCAGCCCGCAGACACCGCGACGACCGCCGCCAGCTGGGCGAGCGTCCCCAGCGTCCCGCCGAGCCGCAGCCACTGCAGGGCCAGCCACAGCAGTCCGACCCCGATCGCGCCGCCCGCCAGTCCGACGGCCAGGCTCCCGAAGAACATGCCGAACCGGAAGCCCTGGCCGGCCTGGGTGCGGACGATGACGTGGAAGGCGACGGCCCCGAGGATGCCGCCGATCGGGTCGATCAGGGAACCCTCCCAGACCAGGATCTGCCGCACCCGGTCGGTCGGCCGGACGTGGTCGAGCAGCGGGCCGACGACGGTCGGCCCGGACACGACGAGGATCACGCCGATCATCACCGCCACCGTGAGCGGTACGTCGAACAGGGCCGCGGCCAGCCCCAGGCAGGCCGCCCAGGTGATCAGGACCCCCGGCACGATCAGCCGGGTCACCACCCCCCGCGGCTCGCCCTCCAACTGGTGCAGGTGCAGGCCCAGTCCGGCGTCGTACAGGATGACGGCGACGGCCAGGGACACCAGCGGCGTGAAGTCGGGCGCCAGCCGGTCGGGATGGACGACGTCGGTCAGCGCCCCGGCGGTGAAACCGACCGGCAGCAGCACGATCAGCGAGGGGACGTGCAGCCGGCTCGCCAGGATCTGGGAACCCACGGCCAGCACGACGGTCAGGGCGGTGCCGAGCAGGACCTGCTGTTCGCTCACGGCACTTCCGTCCCTCCTGCGTGGACACGGCCGGGGCTCCGGCGGATCAGCCGGCCCGGGCTCCGGCGGCTCAGCCCCGGTCCTCCGGGCCGCTGCCCCGCCGCAGGTCGGCATCGGTGAGGGGCTCCAGCGTGCCGCGTGTGTCGAGCCGGTACAGCAGCACCACCGCGGGGAAGACCAGCACGACGGACACGAGGGTCACGACGAGAAGCCAGTGCAGGGTGGCGGGTGCCCCCGCCGCCTCGGCCACCGTGAGCGAGCGCGGGATCAGGTACGGGCGCTGCGCCATGCCCCAGGCAAGGATCGCCGAGGCGACGATGCCCACGGCCGACACCCGCGACCACGCGCCGGAGGTGCGCAGCAGCAGCCAGGCGGTCACCAGCGTCGCCACCCCCGCCACGATCACGAAGAACAGCCCGGCGCCGTGGGTGAGGCCGCGCCAGACGTGCGGGGCGTCGCCGTGCGTGACGAACAGGGTGACCACTGCCAGCACGGCCAGGGCGGCGAGCGCGGCGACGGCCCGCCACCGGAAATAGGCGTGCAGGTCCGGGGATGCGAAGCGCACCGCGTCCGCGGCGAGGAACACGGCTCCCAGCAGTGCCGTGGCGACGACCGCGAGGATGCCGAAGAACACGGAGGTGGGGTTGGACCAGGCGTGCGCCGACGGCTCGGTGCCCGGCGCCACCCGGCCGGAGGCGATCCCGCCGGCGGCGGCCCCCAGGAAGAACGGCGTGAGCAGCGAGGAGATGGCGAACACGGCCCCGTAGACGCGCCGTCCGGCGAGCCTGCGGGTGGGCTTGCGCAGGGCGAAGCCGGCGCCGCGCAGCACGATGCCGACGGCCGCGAGCGCGAGCGGCAGCCACATCGCGAGGAACACCGTTTGGAAGAACACGGGGAACCCGGTCCACATGATGACGAGGACGAAGATGAGCCAGACGTTGTTGACCTCCCACACGGGCGCCATGGCGTGGTCGATCAGCCATCGGGGGCGCTTGCCGCGCTCCGCCCCGCCCGCGGTGAGGTCCCAGAAGCCCGCGCCGTAGTCCGTACCGCCGGCGCAGGCGTCCGCGGCGACCGCGAGCAGCAGGACGGCCGCCAGCACACCGGCGGTCACCGGCTGCCTTCCCCGGTCGCTCCCGGGCTGCCGTTGCCGTTGCCGCTGCCGTCGCCGTCGCCGCGGCGGGGCGTAGGGGTGCCGCCGGCCGCGACCGCCGAGCGGGGGCCGTAGGGGGTGTCCGTCTCCGGCGTCTCCATCGTTCCTTCCTCACCGCGCCGCTCGTCGTCCAGCCGCCATCGGGTGCGCATTCTCAGGAGGACGACCAGGAAGGAGCCGAAGATGAACACGTACACCACGACCACCAGCGCGAACATGGTCCACAAGGCGCCGGAACGGGTCGCGGTCACCGCGTCGGCGACCTTCATGTTCTGGTAGACGATCCACGGCTGCCGGCCCACCTCGGTGGTGATCCATCCGCATTCGACCGCGATGACGCTGCCTGCTCCGGCGCATGCGGCGCTGCGGTAGAACCACGCAGAGGCGGGCAGCCGGCGCCGGCGCCACCAGACGATGCCGTACCAGAGGGCGAGCAGCAGGAGCACGGTGCCGATGCCCACCATGGTGTCGAAGGCGAAGTGGGTGATGGTGGCCTGAGTGGCGTTCGGCCGCTGGTCGGCCGGTACCGATGTCAGGCCCGACACCTTGGTGTCAGGCCTGAAGCCGGCGAGGACCGAGTCGAGCTGCGGGATCTTGATGCCGCCGGAGATGCTCCCGTCGGGGTGGAGTCGGCCGAAGAGGTATTCCGGCACGTGGGTGTCGGTGTTCCAGACGATCTCCATCGCGGCGAACTTCACCGGCTGCTTGCGGAACACGGCACGGGCGATGGCGTCGCCCAGCATGAACTGGACCGGGGTGAAGACGGCCGCGACCGTGAACGGAACGGTGAAGCCGAGGCGGTGGTAGCGGTCGCGCCGCCCGCGCAGCCAGCCCACGGCGTAGACACCGGCGACGACGTATCCGGCGGTGACCAGCATCGCCACGACGAAGTGCCAGTACTCCGGACCGAACATCGGCGTGAAGATCGCCTTGCGGACGTCCACGTCGACGGGATTGCCCTCGGAGTCCAGGGTGAAGCCCCGCGGGGTGTTCATCCAGGAGTTGGCCGCCAGGATGCCGAACGCGCCGAGCAGGGCGGCGGCCGGCAGCGGCAGCCCGAGCAGGAAGTGCGTACGGGCGGGCAGCCGGCGCCAGCCGTACAGGTAGACGGCGATGAGGACGGCCTCCAGGAAGAAGGCCCAGGCCTCGACGCCGAATCCGAGCCCGAAGACGTCGCCCCACCGGCCCATCAGCCCCGGCCACAGCAGCCCGAACTCGAAGGACAGGACGGTACCGGTGACGACGCCGATCGCGAACTGCACCGCCATCACGGCCGACCAGCGCCGCGCCAGCAGCAGGGCGGTCGCATCGCCGCGTCGCAGCCCGTAGCCGTGCATGATCAGGGTGATGAGCGGCAGCGCCACGCCCAGGGGCACCAGGATGATGTGCGAGGCGAGGGTGAAGGCCATCAGGGATCTGGCCGGCAGCATCTGGGGCGGTGCTTCCGCCAGCAGCTGGACCGTGGTGTGCATGGGAGAGCCTCCCGGGGCCGGGGCGGGCGGGTCAGCCGCCGGTGGCGAAGCCCGGGAAGAGGGTCATCCCCCCGTCGACGTACAGGGTGGCTCCCACGACGTAGTCCATGAGGTCGGAGGCGAGGCCGACGGCCGCGTTCGCGATGTCCTCCGGGTCGCCGACGCGCCCGTACGGGATCAGCGTCAGCAGGTCCTTCTCGGCCTGGGGGGTGTCCCAGGCGGAGCGGTTGATGGGCGTCCGGATGGCGCCGGGGGCGATCGCGTTCACGCGGATCTTCTTCGGGGCGAGCTCCTGCGCCAGGGTCTCCATCATCATCTGCACGCCGCCCTTGGAGGAGGCGTAGTTGACGTGCCCGGCCCAGGGGATGAGCTGGTGCACCGAGCTCATGCAGATGATCTTGCCGGCGGAGCGTGAGACCTCCGGGACGACCCCGCGCCGCAGGAACTCCTTCGTCGCCTCCCGGGCGCACAGGAACTGCCCGGTCAGGTTGACGTCGATGACCTTCTGCCACTGGGCGAGGGTCATCTCGGGGAAGGCGGAGTCCCGCTGGAGTCCGGCGTTCGCGACGAGGATGTCGATCGTCCCGAACTCCTCGACCATGCGGTTCGTCATGGCGACGACCTGGCCCTCGTCGGACACGTCCGCCTCGTACGCCGCCGCGCGCACCCCGAACGAGGCGATCTCCTCGACGACCTTCTCGGCCTCCTCGCGGCCGGCCACGTAGTTCACGACCACGTCGGCCCCGGCCCGGCCCAGGCCGAGGGCCGTGGCCTTGCCGATCCCCGAGTTGGCGCCGGTCACCAGCGCCTTCTGGCCCCGGAGCAGGTGCGCGGGAACCGCCCCCTGGGATGCGTCCTCGGTGGAACTCACGACAGACTGCCTCCTCCACGGCGCGGCCCCCGGTTCGGGCGCGGAAACCCGATCGGGCTCCGGCGCCACACAACCACCGCGGCCGGGGCGCGGCGACGCGCGGCGACGCGTGTCGCACCGCCGGCCGGGGTTCTTCGCCCGGTCGGCGGTGCCGTGCCGCGGATCAGCGCATCCGCTCCAGGAGGTGGTCGCCCACCCGCAGGGCGTTCGCGATGGCCGTCAGGGACGGGTTGACCGCGCCGATGCTCGGGAAGAAACTCGTGTCGACCACGTACAGGTTGTCCAGGTCGTGGGCCTTGCAGTTGACGTCCAGGGCCGAGGAGGCCGGGTCGGTGCCGAAGCGGACGGTCCCGGCCTGGTGGGCCGTGGCCCCGATCGGCATGCCCTTGTGCAGGTAGAGGCTGTGGTCCAGCAGGTGGTGCTCGTGCATGCCCAGGTGCCCGAGCATGTGCTGCAGCTTGTGCCGCAGCCGCTTCAGCCCGGCCGTGTTGTTGGTCTCGTCGAGCGCGAGGTGGATGCGGCCGTCGCCGTCCAGGGTGACGCGGCTGTCGGGCAGCGGTAGGTCCTCCCCGCACAGCCAGAAGTCGACGGCGTGGCGGGCCATGACCTCGAACGGCATGTTCGGGGTCACCGCCCCGGCCCAGCGCGGGGCCTCGCCGTGGATCTGCTCGGCGTCCGACTTGCCGAGCATCTGGATCCCGCCGAGCGGGTAGTCCCAGTCGTCCGCGCCGAGGTACCAGTCGTGCAGGGCGAGGGTCTTCTGGAACTGCGTGTCGTTCGGCTCCTTCGACACCGCCATCAGGGCCATGTTGTTGTGGCGCATGTAGAACCGGCCGACCACGTCCGAGCTGTTGGCCAGACCCCGCGGATGGTGGTCGTCGGCGGAGGCGAGCAGCAGCACCGCCGAGTTGACCGCCCCGCAGGAGACGACCACGATGTCCGCCGCGTACCGGGCCTCCTCGCCCCCGTCGAGCCGGGCGACGACCGTGCTCACGCTCCGCCCCGTCGGATCGGTTTCGAGCCGGACCACGTGGGCGTTCGTGACCAGCTCCACGTTCGGGTGCTCCAGGGCCGGCTCCACGCAGATCACCTGGGCGTCGGACTTGGCGCGGACCAGGCAGGGGAACCCGTCCACCCGGTTGCAGCGGATGCAGACGCTGGAATGGGTCGCCCGCCCCCGGCCGTCCTGGGTGAGATCGACTCCGATGGGCAGGTGGAAGGGGTGCAGGCCCTGCTTCTCCAGGTCGTCGCTCAACTGCTGGATCCGCGGCTCGTGTTCCACCGGCGGACAGGCGTACTGCTCGCCGGCCGGCCCCTCCCACGGGTCCTCGCCGTGCCGCCCGTGTACGAGGTACAGGTGCTCGGCCTGGGTGTAGTACGGCTCCAGGTCCTCGTAGCGGATCGGCCACGCGGGCGAGACACCGTCGTGGTGGCGCAGCTCGCCGAAGTCCTGCGGGCGCAGCCGGAACAGCGCCGCGCCGTAGAACTTGGTGTTGCCGCCCACGTAGTAGTTGACCTCGGGCGGGAACTCGCGGCCGTGCTTGTCGAGCCAGAACTCCGGCGCGCGGTACTTCCCCTTGACGAAGACGGCCGTGGAGTCCCAGTTGTCGCGTTCGCGCGGGAGGTAGTCGCCGCGCTCCAGGATGAGCACCCGTTTGCCGGAGGGGGCGAGCCGGTGGGCGAGCGTGCCGCCGCCCGCGCCGGTTCCGATGATGATGGCGTCGTAGTGGGGGGCGTCGCTCACGGCGACCACCGTCCGTCCTCGGTCTGTGGTGTCGCGCCCGCACCGGGCCTGTCCGTCACAGCGGGATCCCTCTACGAACGTATACGCCGCCCGCCGCCACAGCACCCGGAGGAGGGGCCGGGCGCTCGTACGGTCACAGGACGGCGATCGGATTCACGGGGGAGCCGGTGGCCGCCACCAGCCGCAGCGGCGCCACCGTGCACAGGAACTGCCAGCGCCCGAGCTCCGCGCACAGGTGCGCCAGCTCCTCCAGGTCCAGGTAGTCCAGCAGGTGCACGCCCAGGGCGTGCATCGCCAGGACGTGCACGGGGAAGGCGACGCCGGCCACCGGGCTCGGGGCGGTGTCGTTGTTGCCGTCCGAGCCCAGGACGGCGACGTGCCGCTCGGCCAGGAACCGCACCGCCTCCGGATGCAGGCCCGCCCTGGCGTGCGCCACGTCCCACGGGCCGGTCTCCCGGCGCCGGCGCCGGTGCCCGACGCGTACGAACAGCAGATCGCCCGGCCCGGTGCGCACGCCCTGGGCCTCCTCGGCGGCGGTGAGGTCGTCGGCGCTCACGCAGTCGCCGGGTTCGAGCCAGGGCAGCCCGCGCAGCCGGGGGACGTCCAGGAGCACGCCGCGGCCGACGATCCCGCCCCGGACCAGGTCGAGCGTGATCCCGCGGGCACCGCCCGCCCGCAGCGCGGTCTCCGGGATGCCGCCGTAGAGCTCGCCGTCGAAGACGACGTGGCACAGCGCGTCGAGATGGGTGTGGGCGTCCCCGTGCACGTTCATGGCGAAGCGGTCCAGGGCGAAGTGCAGTCCGGGGGCCCCGGTCTCCTGTTCGGACGGCGCCGTCAGGACGTAGGCGGCGGGCTGCGGATCATCCGGGCCGGGCCGCGTCTCGACGGTCGCGGCCAGCGACACCGTCCGCCCGTGGCGGACCCCGGCCGCGGCGGCCGCCACCCGCTCGGGGGTCAGGTGGGCGAGGGCCCCGCGCCGGCGCTCCTCGCCGGTCCGCGCGTCGTGGCGCAGGTGCACGTAGAGCGATCGGAAGGCCTCCTCCGCCATGGGCCGGTCCGGGGCGGCCGCAGGCTGCTCGGAAGTCCGGCTCCTGTCATCCGTCACGCCGGTCCTCCTGCCGTGCGTCCGTCGCCCTGCATCTGCCGAAGGCCCCGCCTCCACTGTCCGGCGCCGCCGTGGCCCGTGCATCCCGGCGGGCCGTGTCATCCCTGCGCGGTCTGCCGCCAGCCGGGCTCCAGCCGGTCGAGGAGGAGGCGGAAGGCCGCGTCGGCCCGGTCCCGGTCGCTGTCCGCCAGCGGGGCGAACAGCAGGCCGAAGCCTGCGTCGACGAGGAGGGCGGCCTCGCTGCGGGCCCGCGCCGCGGGCATGCCCAGCCCGGCGAAGAGGCCGGCGGCCGGCTCGGTCCAGTCGGTGATCAGCTCGCGCATCACGGGCCCGTACCGCTCCGGGTGCATCAGGCTCGCGGACATGATCTCCAGACAGAGCGGGAGCGAGGCCGGAACTCCTCGACCTGCTGAGCGAGGCCTGGGGCAGCCACCGCACGGCCACGGGCAAGACCACCTGGTTCGAACTGCCCGCGGCCCTTCACCGCCCGCCCTCGTGAGCGACAGGCCCGGCGAGCGGACCGACCGGCTCCGCGCGGCCGGAGCAGGCCGAGGGGGGTGTACCTGGGTACACCCCGACTCGGCAGCCAGGCGCAGGGGCCGCAGCCCTGCGCGGCGGCATCGTCGGTGTCATGCGAATGACACCTGTGGACCTCAGGGTGACGGCCTCCTTCCTGGCGGTCGCCTTCCTCGCGGCCGGCCTGCTGGGCGCGCTCCAGCCCGCAACACGGATACCCGCCGAGGTCATCCAGCTGACGCAGTTCGGACCCGCCCTGGGGGTGGGCGTCGCCGCACTGCTGTGGCCGCGCCGCGTACGGGTGCTCCTGGCCGGCGGCCCGGCCCGCAGCGGCGGCCGCGGTGCCGTCCTGATCCTGACCGCACCGCCGGTCATCGCCGTCAGCGCCGCCACGTACGCGGCACTCGGCGGGGACGGGCGGCCGACACCCCCGGACGCCCCGTTCGCGCTGATCGCCGCGGCGCAGCTCCTCGGCGCCTGCGCCGAGGAGATCGGCTGGCGCTGCCTCCTGCAGCCGCTGCTGCGCCCCCGCTTCGGCCCACTGGGAGCCTCGCTGGCGGTCGGCGCGGTCTGGGGCGTCTGGCACGTCCAGATCTTCGCGCAACACCCGCTCTACGCCGCGGCGTTCCTGACCATGGCGGTATCCCTGTCGGTCGTCATGGGCTGGGCGCTCGACGGGACGGGGACATCCCGGCTGCTGCCGGCGGGGGGATTCCACGCCCTGATCAACATCGGCATGCTGCTCTTCATGGACGAGGAGTCCGGCGCCGTGACCCCCATGGTGCTGTTCGGCCTTTCCTGCCTGACGGCAGCAGCCCTGTGGACATGGGCGAGCGCCCGCCGGGGCCGGACTGCAGAGTCGGCTCCGGCACCGGATAGGCTCACCGCGATCATGGAAGATGCTCGATAAGCCGCGCGGCGCTCTCGCCCGCACCCCGGCCCGTACCCTGGCCCGCCCCTGCCTCGCCCTCGGCCGCTGCCAGCTGGCGAGCCTGCACGCGCTCGCCGTGTCGGCGGCCGGCTCGCTGGTGGTGCTCGCCGTACTCCTGCTGCCGGTGGGCGCCGGCTTCCGCCTGCTCCCGCCCGCCGCACGCGCCCTGCGCACGCTGTCCGACCGCTCCCGCTCCAGGGCCGCGGCATGGACGGGCATCCCGATCAGCCCGCCCGAGCCGCTGCCCGCCGCCGGCCGTGACGAGACCGCCCGCGGGCGGTCGCGCCGCATCCTGGCCGACGACGGCTTCTGGCGCGACCTGGCCTGGGCATGGCTGGAGCCGGTGACGGGAGGCCTCCTGGTCGCCGTACCCCTCTCCCTGGCCTGGTACGGGGCCTTCGGCGCGCTGGTGCAGCCGTTCATCTGGCGGAGCATCGACGACGGCAACTGGTACGCGTTCGTCCCCGTCCGCACCACCGCCACGATGCTCGCCGCGCTGGCACTGGGGCTCGCCCTCATCGCCGCCGCCCTGTACACGGCTCCCGCGGTGCTCCGGCTCCACGCCCGCATCGGCCGACGGCTCCTCTCCGCACCCCGCACCACCCGGCTGACCCGGCGGATCGAGCGGCTCACCGACACCCGGAGCCGCGCCCTCGACACCCTGGCAGCCGAACTGCAGCGCATCGAAAGGGACCTGCACGACGGCGCACAGGCCCGGCTGGTCGCCATGGGCATGACCCTGGACCGGGCCGGCCGCCTCCTGGAGACCGACCCGGCGGCCGCACGCGAGCTCCTCCTCGACGCCCGCAGCACCTCGGAGCGGGCCCTGCAGGACCTGCGCGACCTGGTCCACGGCATCCACCCGCCCGTCCTCGCCGACCGCGGACTCGGCGACGCCGTCCGCTCCCTCGCGCTCGACAGCTTCCTCGACGTCCACGTCGAGGCCCGGCTGCCGGGCCGGCTCCAGGCCCCGGTCGAATCCGCGGCCTACTTCGCCGTCAGCGAGGCGCTGGCGAACGCGGCCAAGCACTCCGGAGCCCGCGAGGTCCACATGGCCCTGACGTACGACGACGGCCTGCTGCGCATCACCGTCACCGACGACGGACAGGGCGGCGCCGACCCGTCCCGCGGCACCGGACTGGCCGGCGTACGGCAGCGGTTGGATACCTTCGACGGGACCCTCGCCCTGCACAGCCCGCAGGGCGGACCGACCACCGTGACCATGGAGATACCGTGCGCGTTGTCCTCGCCGAAGACCTCTTCCTCCTGAGGGACGGGCTGACCCGCACCCTGCAGGAACACGGCTGCGAGGTCGTGGCAGTGGACAACGGCCCGTCCCTGCGCCGCGCGCTGCTCGCCGACGGGGACGAGGCACCCGATGTCGCGGTGGTCGACGTGCGGCTGCCGCCGACCCTCACCGACGAGGGCCTCCAGGCCGCCCTGGACGCCCGCCGCCGCAAGCCCGGCCTGCCCGTCCTCGTCCTCTCCCAGTACGTGGAGCAGCTGTACGCCAACGAGCTGCTGGCCGGGGGAGAGGGCGCCGTCGGGTACCTGCTCAAGGACCGGGTGACCCACACCGAGCAGTTCGTCGACGCCGTCCGCCGCGTCGCCGCCGGCGGCACGGTGATGGACCCGCAGGTCATTTCCCGCCTGCTGTCGCGCGGCGACGCCCGCGGAACGATCGGCAGCCTGACGCCGCGTGAGCGCGACGTCCTCGAACTGATGGCGGAGGGCAGGTCGAACGCCGCGATAGCGGGCGGCCTGCACATCAGCGAGAGCGCCGTCGCCAAGCACACCGCGAGCATCTTCGCCAAGCTGGACATCGGCGCGTCGGCGGACGACAACCGCCGCGTCCTGGCGGTCCTGGCCTACCTCAAGCGCTGACTCCTCCGGAGCCGCACCGGCATCCGGCCGTCCGGCAGGCGCGTCAGCCGCCGCCGTACGGTGTGGGACGCACCTCGAACCCCTCGAACGCCCCCGAGCCGGCCGCAGGCTCCTCGTGCACCTCGACGTCCAGGACCGAGGCCGCCGGCGGCCCCGTGCGCGCCCAGCGGACCATCCGGGCGACGGCCTCCTCGTCGCCCTCGAACACCGCCTCGACATCACCGCCGGGCAGATTGCGCACCCACCCGGACACCCCTTGCTCCAGGGCGGCGCTCCGGCAGCTGTCGCGGAAGAACACCCCCTGGACCCGCCCTGACACGATCACACGCTTCCGCACCATGCCCCGACCCTGCCGCCTTCCCGCCGCCGCCCGGCCGCGCGACGCGCGGGGACACGCGGACCGCCCCCCGTTCGGGGGAGCGGGGCGCTGTGAGCGGGCGCCGGTCCGGGGAGCCGGGCGGTGCACGTCAGCAGCGCAGGCCGACGATGCCCCAGCCGCGGCGTTCCGCCTCCGTCACCACCTCTCCCCAGTCGGTGAGCAGGTCCGTGAAGGCCCCGAAGGTGCCGACCCACCCGTCGGGATCGGTGTCGATCCGGTCGAACGGCACGCGCAGGACGTCCAGTTGGGGAGCGGCCTCCCGCCACCATCCGGCGATCACCGGCATCTGGCCGGGCGGTAGCCACAGCAGCAGGTCCGCCTTCCAGGGGCACGGTAGCTCCGGAAGTCCCGAGCCGACGCCGGTGGTGTCCTCCAGACCGTGCCAGAACAGCACGTCGTTGAACCGGTCCAGTACGTCGCGCAGCTCCGGCGTGACGGAGTCGCGCATGTGGTCCCAGAGGTGACCGGCATGGAAGTGCGGCTTGTACGAGCCGTACGTGTTCCGCAGCGCGTACCGCCGGTACCAGTCCTCACCCGGCTGCGTGGACCACGACCAGCCGTGCTCGAAGAGGTCGTCGCTGTATGCCTCTCCGAACGCGGCGTCGATCAGCAGGTCGTGCCGCGCCTCGGGCGCCGCCGCCTCCACCCGTTCCCAGTCCACGATCAGTACTTCGATCCCCAAACCCATGCCGGCAGGGTAGAACGGGACGTGGGGGGCCGGGCAGCGCAGGGCCGGCAGCCGGGCCGCCGCCCGCCAGTCGGTCCGGCGGCCGGGTGGTCGAAGCCTTCGGCGTGCAGGGCGTCGAGGACGGCGTTGTCGACGGCGCCCCGCCACTCGTACGTGATCGTCACCCCCGAGCTCGGTGGGCGGTCCGCTCCTGTGGCCCGAACACCAGCCGCGGCCGCTGTGCCCCGAGCACCACCGCTCGCCGATGGTCCCGGTGGTCCAGCTCCACGCCGTCGATGCCCTGGGCCTCGTCGTTCCCGCCGGAACGCGACCTGCTGCAGGTGCTCTGGTGCCCGCGGGAGCACGACGGCCGACGGGTGGTCCCCCGGGTGGCTCCACCACCACCGGTTGTCCACCGCTCCCGGCACCAAGCCGGGGGTACCCGGGCTGGTGCCAGGCCCCGGACTGGCCGGACTGCTCCGGATGCGGACAGCGGATGGATCACCTGCTGGCCGCGGAGAGCAGCGAGGCGGACGCCTCGTCCGGCTTACCTGGCCCCCGTCGAGGACCAGTGCCTCGCCTGTGACGACGCCGGGCTGGAGCTGGGTGACCCGGGCGGCGTCTACCTCTTTGAATGCCGTACCTGCCCGGGCCGCCCGTACGAGCACCGTTTCGACTGCTCCTGATCGGCCGTCCCGGCCACGCACCTCCCACCCCTGCGGCAAAACGCCACAAGACGGTCATTGCGGGCGTATGGCCGGTCGGCCATAATCCGCGTGTCGGGTGCGAGCCCTGTGCGTGCGCACCCTCGACCGAGGGAAGGGGCCGGCCAGGGTGCCGAGCAGTCGTGGGCGTTCGACCGTGGCGCGGGCCACTGCGGCCGGGGCGCTGCTCGCCGTCGGTCTCGCCGTCGTTTCGTGGACCGGCAGCGACAGCAAGGACGAAGGCCACGGCCAGGGCGAGGGCAAGGTCACGATCGTCTACGAGGACGATGCGATCAAGCCGCAGGACCGGCGGATCGTGGACGTGATCCGCACGTCCCGCGTGCTCGAGCAGACGGCCGACTGGATCAACGCATCGGTCGCCCTCCCGCACGACCTGGTCGTGAAGGTCACCGACAAGGTTCCGCCGGGGGTGACGGACGCGGTCACCCAGCCCGACGGCAGAACGATCTACGTGCCGCCCGCGTTCCTGACCCGGGTGCACGGGGTCGCCGGAGAAGTGGCCGAGACCGTGAAGCGGCCCGCCCTGTTCCCCGCGGAGAAGTTCAACGCCGACGGCCTGACCGCGCTCTCGACCCGGTTCATCTTCGGCCACGAGCTGGGCCATGCCCTGCAGCGCCAGCTCCAGCTGCCGAACCTCGGTCTGGAGGAGGACGCCGCCGACGGGTTCGCGTCGTTCCACACCGTCAACGAGGCCGGCCCCGGACCCTCGCTGGCGAGCGCGATGATCTTCGACGCGCTCGCCCGCAAGGAGGGCAAGCTCACCCTCGAAGGGCTCTCCAGCGATCACCCCGTCACCCAGCAGCGGGTCTTCAACTTCCTCTGCTACCTCCACGGCAGTGACCCGAAGAAGTTCGACGGACCACTGGTCGGAGCCGGCTACCTGCCGAAATCCCGCGCCGCGCTCTGCCCGCAGGCATGGGCGATGCTGGACCACGGCTGGTGGACCCAGCTCAAGCCGCACTTCCGCGGGGCGTTCAGGGCGCAGGGCGACAGCAGCCGTGAACAGGCACGCGCCCGGCTGATCGCGGAGACGAAGGCCCTGGCGGAAAAGCTGGACGAGATCCGCAGCAGTCAGTGAGGCGCGCATCCAAAAGGTGCATCCGTCCCCACGCCGGGGAGTGAAGTACTGGCTGGGGCGCCGGGACGGTCCTCGCCCCCCGGCCGAAAGGCGGTGACCTCCATGGGGCGACCCCTCCACGATCGACACGGGCAGCCCGCCGTGAACGGTGCGGCGCTGCGTGCGCAGCTCGCCCGGCCGGTGCCCCTGCTGCTCGTCTTCCTCGCGCTCACGTACGGCGTCGCCGTCGTCGGAGGTCTGGCGGCCGCCGAAGCCGAGGACGTCTACCTCACGTTGGAACGCCCCGCCTGGGCGCCGCCGGCGTGGCTCTTCGGACCCGTGTGGACCGTGCTCTACGCGTCGATCGCCGTCGCGGCCTGGCTCGTCGTCCGGCGCGGCAGGCCGGAAGGCCGCCGCCTCGCCCTCGCGCTGTGGGCGGTGCAACTGCTGCTCAACCTGGCGTGGACACCGCTGTTCTTCGCGGCCGGGCAGTACGGTCCGGCGCTCGTCGACATCTGCCTGCTGCTCGTCTCGATCGCACTCACCGCCGCCGTCTTCGCCCGCGTGTACCGGCCCGCTGCCTGGCTACTCCTCCCCTACCTGCTGTGGGTCGCCTACGCATCCGCGCTGAACTGGTCGATCTGGCTGCTCAACCGGTGATCCCCGAACGGGGACCGTCGCGTTCCGCCATCGGCCGGCCATGCCCTACAACCACGGCCGTGTCGCAAATGTGCCCGAATGGCGTACCGCCGCTTACCCTCTATGCATGTCAGCCCCCCGCCTGCACCGCGTCGCCGTCCTCGTGCTGGAGGGGGCCAAGCCCCTGGACGTCGGCATCCCGGCCCAGGTCTTCACCACCCGTGCGAGCATGCCGTACGAGGTACGGGTCTGCGGCGCCGCCCCGGGCCTCGTCGCCGGCGGCGACGGCCTCTCGTACCACGTGAACCACGGGCTCGACGCGCTCGCCTGGGCCGACATCGTCTTCGTGCCCGGCTACCGGTTCCCGGACCGGGAGGACCCTCCGCAGGACGTCATCGACGCGCTGATCGCCGCCCACGACCGGGGCGCACGGCTCGCCGCCATCTCGACGGGCGCGTTCGCACTCGCCGCCACCGGCCTCCTCGACGGCAAGCGCGCCACGACCCACTGGCACTACACGCGCGCGCTCGCGGCCAAACATCCGCTCGTCCGCCTCGACGAGAACGTCCTGTTCGTCGACGAGGGCAGCGTTCTGACCTCGGCCGGAGCCGCCTCGGGCATCGACCTGTGCCTGCACATCCTGCGCGCCGACGTCGGCGTGGGCGCGTCGAACCACGCCGCCCGCCGCCTGGTCGCGGCCCCCTACCGCAGCGGCGGCCAGGCGCAGTACCTTCCCCGCAGCGTGCCCGAGCCCCTCGGCGAACGGTTCGCCGCCACCCGTGAGTGGGCGCTGCGCCGGCTCGCCGAGCCCCTGACGCTCGAGGCGCTCGCCGAGCACGCGGCGGTGTCGTCCCGTACGTTCTCGCGGCGCTTCGCCGACGACACGGGCTACACGCCGATGCAGTGGATCATGCGCGCCCGGGTCGACAGGGCCCGTGAACTGCTCGAACGCTCGGAGCGGAGCGTGGAGCAGATAGCCGCTGACGTCGGCCTCGGCACGGGCGCGAACCTGCGGCTGCACTTCCAGCGCATCCTCGGCACCACCCCCACCGAGTACCGGCGCACCTTCACCAAGGGCGAGTAGCCCACCCCCGAGGGCGTGGCGAGATCCTTTTGAACCATGGCGATCGCGCCACTGTCGCGGGCGGATCAAGGACGCGAGTCTGTTGGCGAACAGAAGGGACACCGCTCATGACTCGCATCGCCATCAACGGATTCGGCCGCATCGGACGCAACGTGCTGCGCGCGCTGCTCGAACGCGACAGCGACCTCGAGGTCGTCGCCATCAACGACCTCTCCGAGCCCACCACGCTCGCGCGCCTGCTCGCGTTCGACTCGACGTCCGGCCGCCTGGGCCGCCCGGTGACCGTCGACGGGAACACCCTCGTCGTCGACGGCCGCCGCATCACGGTCCTCGCCGAGCGCGAGCCGGAGCAGCTCCCCTGGGCCGAGCTGGGCGTGGAGATCGTCCTCGAGTCGACCGGCCGCTTCACCTCCGCCGAGGCCGCCCGCGCCCACATCAAGGCGGGCGCGAAGAAGGTGCTCGTCTCCGCCCCGTCGGACGGCGCGGACGTGACCCTCGCGTACGGTGTGAACACCGACGCCTACGACCCGGCCGAGCACACGATCGTCTCGAACGCCTCGTGCACGACCAACGCGCTCGCGCCGCTGGCCGCCGTCCTCGACGAGGTCGCCGGCATCGAGCACGGCTTCATGACGACGGTCCACGCCTACACGCAGGAGCAGGCCCTGCAGGACGGTCCGCACCGCGACCCCCGCCGCGCCCGCGCCGCCGCCGTCAACATCGTGCCGACCACGACGGGCGCCGCCAAGGCGATCGGCCTGGTGCTGCCGCAGCTCGACGGCAAGCTGAACGGCGACTCGATCCGCGTACCGGTCCCGGTCGGCTCGATCGTCGAGCTCAACACGACCGTGTCGCGCGACGTGACGCTGGAGGACGTCCTGGCGGCGTACAAGGCCGCGGCGGAGGGTCCGCTGGCCGGCGTCCTCGAGTACTCGGACGACGCGCTGGTGTCGTCCGACATCGTGGGCAACCCCGCCTCGTCGATCTTCGACTCGGCCCTCACCCGCGTCGACGGCCGCCACGTCAAGGTGGTCGCCTGGTACGACAACGAGTGGGGCTTCTCGAACCGCGTGATCGACACCCTCACGCTGCTCGCCACCCGCTGAAGCGGGGCCGCGGCGCCCCTTCCGGCCCCTCGGCCGGACGGTGCGGCCGCGGCGTGACGGCCTCCGCGGGGAAGACCGTCCCGATGTCCCCGCGGACCGAGCGGGTTCCCGGCTGCCGACGAGGCAGCCGGGAACCCGCTTCTGCGTGTACGGGCCCAACAGCGTTGCCAGAGCGTCGCGTTACCCTCTCCCTCCTGGTGCGATCCACCTCCACAACGGAACGAGGGCAGCTGATGAACACGGACGACCCGCGGCAGTTCGGCATCGACGTCTCGGTGTCCTCGGGAGCCGGCGGCCGCACCTTCTACCGGTAGCGCGCACATCGCCGTTCCCCGCGCGGAGGGCCGGCCTTCCGCGGCAGCCGGCCGCCACGCCCGCAGCCTTCCCACGGCAGAGCCGCTCGTTCGGCACCCCGACACGGTCGGGCGATCACGGTCGCCGATACCGGGATCGGCACGCTGCCGGCAGCCTCCTTCAACCGGCCGACCCGGTACCCCGCCGGTGCCGTCACCGCCTTCGGCGGCGACACCGCGAACGCGATCACCTCGGTGCGGTTCGACAACGTGCCGCCGAGCTGGCGCTGACCCGCCGATCCCGGCCCGGCGCCGTGCCCGTCCGGGCCCGCGGCGCCGCGCCGGAGTACGCAGGGAAAACCACGGGCTGCCGGGGGTCACCGCCCGTTACGATCGGGTTCTCACCTGATCACGGCGGCGCGACGGAGGCACCGATGACCGAGGCCCCCGCGCGGACCCCCGCCCACCCGGATCGGCTGGAGCAGGGGCACCCGTTCCGCCAGTGGAAGACCTGGCGCATACCCGGCACCGACTTCACCCTCACCGGATACTCGCGCGCCAACGACAAAACGTTCTTCCACATCCCGGAGCTGCGCTGCGCACTCGACGCAGGGCTCGCGGAAGGCCGACAGCCGGAAACCGTCTTCCTCACCCACACCCACCACGACCACTCGAAGGACCTGGACCACCTCGCCGCCAGGCCCGCCGGCGTGGACATCCACCTGCCCGCCGCGGCACTGCCGTACGTGGAGTCCTTCCTGCGGGCCTCCGCCGAACTGAACCACGGCGCCGCCTACGACCCGGCCCTCGCCGCGAACTGCCGGCTGCACGGGGTCCGCGGCGGCGACGAGTTCACGTTCGGCCGCCGCGGCCACCACGTACGGGTGGTGGAATGCGTGCACAAGGTGCCGTGCGTGGGCTACGCGTTCTCCGAACGCCGCAAGACACTGCTGCCCGAGTACGAGGAACTGCGCCGCTCCCTCGCCGAACAGGGCCGGGGCGCGGAGTTCGGCCGCATGCTGGCGCAGCGCCGTGCGGAAGGTTCCGAGGTCGAACGGGAGGTGCTCAGGCCCCTGTTCGCGTTCCTCGGCGACACCCACGTCACCGTCTTCGAGGACAACCCCTGGCTCTTCGCGTACCCGGTCGTCATCACCGAGTGCACCTACCTCGACGACGCCGAACTGGAGCGGGCCGACCGGGTCGGACACACCGTCTGGAGCCGGCTCAGACCCGTCGTCGAGGCCCATCCGGACACCCTCTTCGTCCTCACCCACTTCAGCCTGCGCCACTCGGACCGGGACGTCCTCGCCTTTTTCCGCGACGAGCAGCCGCCCGCCAACGTCCTGCTGTGGGCGCACCCGGACAGCCGGCTGCCCGAACAGCACCAGCACGGCGGCTCGGATGGCTGAGGCCCGCTGGTCCCCGTACCCCAAGATCCCCTCCCGGGCCCGGCTCGGCGAGGCACAGGCGGCCCGGCGCTGGGTCGCGCTGGAGAAGGTCCACGGGGCGAACTTCGCCGTCGTGTGCGACGACGCCGGAGTGCGCCCGGCCAAGCGCCGCGAACTGCTCGGCGAGAGCGGCCTGGACGACTTCTTCGGAGTGGGACGGATCTGGCCGGCCCTGGCCGTCGCCGCGGACCGCTGCGCCGCCGCCCTGCGCCGCGACCACGGCGCGGACGCCTCGGCGCCGGTCACGGTCTACGGTGAACTGGCGGGCGGCCGCTACCCGCACCCGGATGTGCCCGCCACCCCGGACACCGATCCGGTCCAGACCGGCATCTGGTACGCCCCGCACCTCCTCTGGCTGCCCTTCGACGCCACGATCCGCACCGGCGACGGTGTCCGCTGGGTCGCCGACCGGGCCCTGCGCCGTGCCGCGGACGCCGCGGGCCTGCACTGCGCGCCGCTCCTCGCGCACGGCACCCTCCACCGGGTCCGCGAACACGGGCCGGTGTTCCCGACCCGGGTACCGGCACTGCTGGGACTGCCCGAACTGCCCGGCAACCTGGCGGAGGGGCTCGTACTCAAGCCCGCGGGCGAATGGCGGGCCACGGACGGAACCGCGACCCCGCCACGCCCGATCGCCAAGGTCAAACAGCCCTCCTTCGCCGAGGACGACCGCTTCGACGGCTCCCGCCCCTACCTGGCACCGGCCGAAGGCGCCGCCGGTGTGCCCGGCTGGCTCCTCGGCCGGGCCACCGCGCTGCTCACCCCGGCCCGCGCGGCGGCCGCCGTCAGCAAACTGGGCCCGCGCACACCGCCCGAGTCGATCGCGGCCGAAACCGCCCGCGACGCGGTGGAGGAACTGGCCGAAGCCCTGGGCGGCCTGGAGAACGACCTCGCCCAGGCCCTGGAACGCGCACTGCACCCCGGAGCCCTGGCCCTCGCCCACTACGACGCCACCGACCGCTGCGCCCCCGCCTGAGCCGGCTGCCGTTCCCCGGCCCCGTGAGCCGACCGGCGCCCGGCGTCCCCGGCCGGCGCCCCACGTCCTGACCGGCGTGTGGCCCGGAGTCCGTCCGGCCCCGTCTACCGTGGGGGCATGCGGCTGCTGCTGACCTCGGACACGCACGTCCCCGCCCGCGCCAAGAGCCTCCCGCAGGCGCTCCTGGCCGCCGTCGACGAGGCGGACGCCGTCGTCCACGCCGGAGACTGGACCGACGAGGCCACCCTCGACCTCCTGGAATCCCGGGCCCGCCGGCTCATCGCCGTGTACGGCAACAACGACGGCCCACCGCTGCGCCGGCGCCTGCCCGAGGTCGCCCGCGCCCGCCTGGCGGGGCTGCGGTTCGGCGTGGTGCACGAGACCGGCGCGGCCGCCGGGCGGGAACGCCGCTGCGCAGAGCGCTTCCCCGACCTGGACGTCCTCGTGTTCGGGCACAGCCACATCCCCTGGAACTCCACAGCCCCCGGCGGACTGCGCCTGCTCAACCCCGGCTCGCCCACCGACCGCAGACGGCAGCCGTTCTGCACCTTCATGACCCTCACCGTCTCCGACGGGGCGCTCCACGACGTCACCCTGCACCGGCTCCCGCCGCGCCGCTGACCCGCGAGACGGAGAAGGTCAGGAGGTCAGGAGGTCAGCGTGACCCTCCGGCCGCTGTCGCCCGTGTCGAGGCACTCCTGGTACGGATCGGGGTTGCCCTGCCGCTCCCGGCACAGCCACGTGGTTCCCCCCGCGCGGACTTCGACGGGCGCGCCCCGCGTGTGGGGCAGAATCCCGGTGTAGGCGGCTGCGACCCGCAGCGCGACGGCACACGACGAGGCCCGGTCGGCCGACACCCCGAGCCCGAAGGCCGCGGCGGTTCCGCAGAACACGAGGGGCGCCGCGGTGGCGGTCTTCCCCGCGGAAGCCGACGCCGGAGCCGGGGCCGGGGGCGGGGCCGCCACCGGGGCCGTCGGCCCCAGCGTGGCAGCCGCCAGCAGGCCTGCGGCCATGCCGAGCTTCGCCGAACGCACGTGCCGTCTCCCTCCGCGTGGAGCCCGGGCCCGTACGACACGGGGCCGTGCCCCCACCCTGGCCCGGAGTGCACGGCCGTGCCACTCGAACGGCCCCCCGGGCGCTCCCGGGCAGAAGGGGAGCCGCCGGTGCGCATTCCGGTGGCGCTGCTGCGCCTCGCCTCCCGGCGGGCGGCCGGGCCGGGCCGGAGGCGTGGGTGCAGCGGGATCCGTACGCGGGGGAGCGGGACCTCAGGGCCGTGAGGAATCGGCCACGCGCACCGAAGGCGCAGCACCCGGCGGACCACCGGGGGACACCCGTTCCACTCCGGCGGAAGCGGAGGCATCGGGCCGATCAACAGGCGGGGCGATACCTGACATTCTCTGACATCAGGGGGGAGTTGCCCGGGTCGATCTCCGGATCATGAGGCCCAGCGTTCGGCATGTGAACGCCGATGCGACGCTTCCTCGTTCTTCCCAGGAGGGCACCCATGGTCACCAGAAGACGCCTGCTCGTCGGCGCCCTGTCCACGACGGGGGCGGGCCTGATCACCGGCGCCGGACTGCTGCCCGTGCTGCAGTCCGGTACGGCCCGGGCAGCCGACGAGACGGGCCCGGTGGCCGTCCCGCCGCCGTTCACGGTGAGAATGCCGCAGCTCCCCGTCCTCACGCCGTACTCCACGCACGGCGGGGTGGACGCGTACCGCGTCACGGTCAAGGAGGTGTCCCGGGAGATCCTGCCCGGCGTCCGGACCAAGGTGCTCACCTACGACGGCCACTTCCCGGGTCCGGTGCTGCGGGCCCGCAGCGGCCGGCAGGTGACCGTGCGGCACCGCAACACCCTGCACATGCCGATCGCCGTGCACCTGCACGGCGCGGAAGTCTCCCCGGAGAACGACGGCAGCCCGATGGACACCGTCGCCCCGGGCACGACGCGCACGTACACCTACCCGAACCAGCAGCCGAACGCCACCCTGTGGTTCCACGACCACGCCCACCACATGGAGGCCGAGCACGTCTACCGGGGCCTGTCGGGGACGTACGTCCTGACGGACGACACCGAGCGCGCCCTGCCGCTGCCCTCCGGACAGTACGAGATGCCCATCGCGCTGCGCGACGCCCGCTTCGACGAGAACGGGCAGCTGGTCTACCGGATGGACGACTTCCGGGGCCGCACCACGCTGCTCGCCAACGGCCGCCCGAGCCCGTACGTGGAGGTCGCCGCCCGCAAGTACCGCTTCCGCCTGCTCAACACCTCCAACCTCCGCTTCCTCAAGCTGCGCCTCGCCGACGGCGGGCAGATGGTGCAGATCGGCTCCGACGGCGGCCTGCTGGAGCGCCCGTTCACGACCGACACCATCCCGCTGTCCCCGGCGGAACGCGCCGACGTGGTCATCGACTTCTCCCGCTACCCGGTCGGCACGAAGATCGTCCTGCAGAACATGCCGGGCCCGGGCACCACCGAACCCGGCAACGTGCTCCGCTTCGACGTGGTCCGCACCGCCCCCGACCCGAGCCGGATCCCGGACGTGCTGCGCACCCTGCCGACGGTGGACGCCCTGCCCAGGCCCGCGGTCGAGCGGAAGATCGTCCTCAGCATGGACGAGGACGGCCGCACCGACGCGCGCGGCTTCATGGACGGACTGCAGTGGGACCCGGACCGGATCGACCAGACGGTCACCTTCGGAACCTCCGAGACATGGACGGTGACCAACGCCAACCAGCGGATCCCGCACAACTTCCACATGCACCTGGTCCAGTTCCGCGTGCTGGAGCGCAACGGCCTCCCGGCCGCCCCCGCCGAGGCGGGCCTGAAGGACACGGTCCAGCTGTTCCCCGGCGAGACGGTGAAACTGCACGCCACCTTCAACAGCCACCGGGGCACGTACGTCTACCACTGCCACCTGCTGGACCACTCGGCCATGGGCATGATGGCCAACTTCCGGGTCCGCTAGGGCGGGGCCGCCGGGGCCGCCGGGACTCCGCCCGCGGCGGGAAGCCCCCGGATCCGGGCGGGTCCGCGGTGTCGTCGTGCGCCGGTGCCGGTGACGGCGCGCACGGACCGCGGGAGAGCACCTCCCCACCGCTCCTTTGCCCCTCGGGCCTCTCCCGCCTGCCCTCTCCCACGCTTGCCCGCCCGCCCGACGAGGCATCATTCCGACGTGCGGCCCTCGCGTTACTCCCGGATCCCCCTCTTCACGGAGCCCGGCGGACGAATGCTCGTCTGCGGCGACGACGGTCTCGCCCACCGGGTCGCCGCGGAACTCCTCGACGTGTACGGCGAACCCGTCACCCTGGTCGTGCCCGCCGCCCGCGAAGCCGAGCGGGTCCTGGGGCACACCCACGGGTACGGCCATGGCCAGGGCCCGGGGGCGGGCATCGGGCTGTTCGCCCGCGTACCGCCGGCCAGGCCGTGGGACGCGGTCCCGGCAGCGGAGCGGCCCGCGGTGCGCGAACTGCGGATCGTGGAGGCCGCGGAGCCCGACGAAGCGGTCCTGGCCGCCGCAGGAGTGGGCGGCGCGCCGGCGCTCTCCCTCCTCTACGAGGACGACGACCGCAACGTGCAGGCCGCCCTCGTGGCCCGACGCCTCAACCCCCGCCTCCGCCTCGTCATCCGCCTGTACAACCGCAAGCTCGGGCTGCACCTGGCCGAACTGCTCGACCAGGCGGCGGCCGTCGCGGCCCCGGCGACGGGCCGGCCCGATCAGGACGCCTCCACCACCGTCCTGTCGGACGCGGACACGGCGGCACCCGCCTTCGCGGCCACCGCGGTCGCAGGCACCAGCAAAGTCGTCCAGGCGGACGGACTCCTGCTCAGAGCCGTGGAACGCCCTCCCCGGCGGCGCGGCACCCCGCCCGCCCGCACGCTCTGCACCCTGGCGCTGCTCCCGACGGACCCCGACGGCCCCGAGGACCACCGAGGCCCCGTACGGAGGTGGGACCGCGACTGCGACCGGGGCCGTGACCGCGGGCCGTGGCTGCTGCCCGACGACCGCGAGACCGCACGCGCCGGAACCCTCACCCTCGTCGCCCTCGAAGTCGTCCCGCCCCCGGGGCGCCGGCGCATCGCCTCCCGCATCCCGGGCGCGGCGGCCCAACTGGGTTCCCTGGCATCCCTGTTCCCCCCGCGCCTGAACTGGTCGCTCGCCGGGGTCGCGGCCGCCGTGGCGGCACTCGGCCTGGCCTCGTGGCTGACCACGGGCGACACCCCGTTCCACGCCGCGTACGTGACGCTCCTCGACATCTTCGCCTTCAACGACCCGGCCGTACGGGAACCACCCGTACGGCAGCTGCTCCAGGTGCTCGGCGGGTTCGTGGGCATGCTCCTGCTGCCCGTCCTCGTGGCCGCAGCACTGGAGGCCCTGGGTGCGTTCCGGACGGCCGCGGGGCTCAGGCGGCCGCCGGGAAACCTCTCGGGGCACGTGGTCCTCGTGGGACTGGGGAAGATCGGCACGCGCGTGCTCGCCCGCCTCCGGGAGCTCGGCATCCCGGTGGTGTGCCTGGAGGCGGATTCCCTGGCCCGCGGGCTGGCGCTCGCCCGCCGCCTGCACGTGCCGGTGGTGATGGGGGACGTCACCGAGGAGGGCGTGCTGGAGGCGGCCCGCGTCCACCGGGCGCGCGCCCTGATCGCGCTGACCAGCTCGGACACCACCAACCTGGAGGCGGTCCTGCACGCCCGCACGGTCAAGGGGGACCTGCGCGTCGTACTGCGCCTGGACGACGACGACTTCGCCGAGGCCGTCGACCGCACCCTGAGCACGGCGCATCCGGCGGCGCTCACCCGCAGCCGCAGCGTCACCCACCTCGCCGGCCCCGCCTTCGCCGGCGCGATGATGGGACGGCAGATCCTCGGCGCCATCCCCGTGGAACGGTGTGTCCTGCTGATCGCTGCCGTCGAGGTGGCAGGACTGCCGGAGCTGGAGGGGCGCACGGTCACGGAATCCTTCCGCCCGGGCGCCTGGCGCGTCATCGCGCTGCACGCCGGGGCCCGCACGGAACGCCGCCCGCACCTGTCGGGCGCGCGCCGCGAGGGCGACGCCGCCGGGGGCCTCGTCTGGGACGTGGATCCGGGCCGCGCCCTGACCGCACAGGACCGCGTCCTGATCGCCGCCACCCGCCAGGGCCTAGCCGAACTCCTGGGCCGCCGACGCACACCGACCGGCAACCCGTGACGGCGGGCCGGGCCCTGTCAGTCCGGCGTGCAAGACTGCGCCGCATGTCCACAGCCGACTTGACCTTTGACCAGTGGCGATCCTTCGACTTTCACACCGCTCGCCGAGTCGCCCGGCAGGCGGCCGATTCGGCGGGAGGCCGCCTGATCGCCGTCGATGCCGTCGAGCACCTGGGCGCCCGGATGCACCGCGCCCGGATCGAGCGGAGCGGTCAGGAGTTCGCTCTCGTGCCGGGCGGCACGGTCACCCTCGGGTTCGACCTCGATGCCTGGCAGCCGACGCCCGAGCAGAACGCCGACTACCGGGAGAGCCTGGAGGAGGGATTCGGGTGCGGCCCGGACCTGAAGGCGCACCTGGCACAGCTGCTCAGCCGGCGCCGACGCGTGGCCCTCCGAACGGTGCTCATGGCGGTGGAGGACGAGGACCTCACCGAGCCTCCCGCCGACATGCCGGATCTGCTCGCCGCCCGCGGCCTGCGCATGCCGAGCCCCGACGAATGGGAGCACGCCTGCGGAGCCGGGGCGGACACCCTGTTCCGGTGGGGCGACGACTGCCCCCTCGACCGGATCCCCTACGAGGACCGGACCGGTCCGCAGCACCAGCCGAACGCGCTTGGCCTGCACATCGCCTACGACACGTACCGCACGGAGCTCACGAACGACCCCACCGCGGTACATGGCGGTGACGGCGGCGAGTCGGCCTGCGGTGGCTACGGCCCCCTGCTGGGATGGCTGCCCCTGGCCACCGCCAACCGCAACCCCTTCCACGCCGAGTTCGTTCACGGCCCGGACGGCGAAGGCCTGTACGAGGACTTCTCCACCCGGCCCGTGTGCGACCTCTGACCCGTCACCCTCCGAACCCGTCACCCTACGAGGGGGTCACCAGCCGCATGAAAATCCGCCCACCGGGGAAGACGACTCGTCCACAGTGCGGGGCGTACGCCGGTCAGGGCGGCGCCACCGCCTCGGATCCGGAGGTGGACCATGGCGGCCCTGCCGAGAAGCAGCCGTACGGGCAAGGACGGGGAAACACCGTGGCGTGACTTCGGAAGGCTCCTGGACCGGATGTACGACCTCATGGAGGCCGCCGCACCGCCCCACGAAGCCGGCGGGCCGCACGACGCAGCCGACACCGCGCGGACGCCCACCGCTCGCACGGCGGTCAAGGGAGCGGGGTGACCGCACGCCACTCGTCCTCGATGCCGAACCCCTCGGAGTCCCGCCGGCCGCCGTCTCCTCCTCGGTGATCGGCCCCCGAGTCCGGAAGCGGCAGACCTCGGGGCGGGAGGCTCTCCCGCCCCGCCTGCTGCGGCGCCGACGCCACCGCGGGCCTGCGGTGCGGCCGGAGGGCGAGGAGGACGAGCAGCCCGAAGGCGACCGCGGCGGTCAGGGTGCGGGCGTTGTTGAACAGTTCCCAGCGGCGGAGGACTTCCTCGTGCCCGGCCGGCGGCACGGTGGCGGCCCACTGCTTGATGCGGCCGTTGATGGGGACGTTCCCGAACCGGGTGATCAGGAAGGAAGAGACCACCAGGAGTCCCGCCGCCCCGGCGAGGACGCGCGCCCGGCCGCGCTCGGCAACGGCCAGGGCGAAGGAGCCGAGGGCCGAGACCGCCATCGCGCCCTGCACGGTGATGCCGTTCATCGTCATCAGGGCGGTGTGGAAGTCGAGTCTCATCTCGATGGGCACGGTGTTGAACGTCGGGACGAGGTTGGCTGCGCCGTAGCCGAACGCACCGGCCAGCAGGCCGGTGGAGAAGACTGACAGCGCCTGGAGCAGCCGGGGCCGCACGGCGGTCACCGGGCGGTGAACCGGTCGGCGGGTTCGCCGTGCAGGCGGCCGTGGGGAAGCCTGCGGCCGAAGGCCAGCAGCAGGAGGTCCTGTGCGGTTCCGTACACGGGAGCACCGGTCCCGTAGGACCAGTCCGTGTCCTCGGCGCACAGCCGCACCCCGTCCAGGACGACGCCGAAGAACTTCAGGCCGCGGGGCTTGATGTCGTCGAGGAGGATGCGCAGCCTGTCCTCGGGGACGCGTCGGCGGAGCCTGAGCGCGACCGTCGCGTCCAGGCCGTGCACCACGTCGTGGCCGAGGGCGGACACGAGCCCCCCGACCGGCGGTGTCCACGGATGGTGGGCGTTGTCCCGCAGGAAGGCGCTGAGCTCACCGGCGGAATGCGCGGCGGCGTCCCGGCGGGCGACGCGGTCGGTCATGCGGTGCAGATTCCCGCGGGCCTTGACGAGCTCACCCAGGGTCGCCGGCAGGGAGAGCCGGAAGCCCATCGACATGTGGGCGACGACCTCACGCACCCGCCACCCGTCGCACAGGCTGGGCGCGTCCCACTGATCGGCCCGCAGACCGTCGAACAGCTCGGCCAGCTCCCGGCGTTCCGCCGCGATGGCGGACCTGAGGCCCGCCACGACACCGTTTGCCTGCTCGTCCCTGCTTCGCGTCGCGTTCTCCATGTGATCCAGCGTGCGGGCGGCTGATCCATACGTCCAATAGATGGTTGTGCTGCCCTCTAGCATCAACGGTTATGGAACTCCGTCAGCTGCGCTACTTCGTCACCGTCGTCGAAGAAGGCGGTTTCACCCGCGCGGCCGCCCGCCTGCACCTGGCCCAGCCCGGCTTGAGCGCCCAGATACGCCAGCTGGAAAGGGAGTTGGGACAGCCGTTGCTCGACCGCTCCCACCGGTCGGTGACGCTGACCGAGACGGGCCGGGCGGTCCTGCCGTACGCCCGGGCCGCGCTGGCCGCGGCGGATGCGGTGCAGCAGACGGCCGACGCGTTCACGGGCCTCCTGCGCGGCCGGGTCTCGCTCGGGCTCGTATCCGGAGCCACCGGCCACGCGTTCGACATCGCCTCGTTCCTCGCGGACTTCTGCGACACCTACCCCGCCCTGGAGATCGCGCTCACCGAGGACACCTCGGAGCGGATGCAGTCAGCCCTCCTGGCCGGTGAGCTCGACATCGCCCTCCTCGGGCCGACCGATGAGGTGCCCCCGCCCGGCCTGTCCCTCCAGACCGTCATCGATGCCCCGCTGGCCGTCGTCGCCGCGCCCGGAGACCCGCTCCTGGCCGGGGTCGGCGATCGTACGACCGTCTCGCTGGCCGAGCTCCGCGACCGCGCGCTGATCTGCCTGCCGCGCGGCACCGGAGTGCGCGCCGCACTCGAACGCGCCTGCTCACAGGCCGGATTCCGCCCCCGCGTCACCTTCGAGGCCGCAGCACCCCAGGTCCTCACGCAGCTCGCCGCCCGGGGCCTGGGCGTGGCGGTGCTGCCGGCAGGTGAGAACGGCTCAGCCTGCGACGGACGGCTGCGGGTGCTGACCATCGTCCGTCCCGGCATCCGCGCACGTATCGCACTGGCCTGCCGGGCGAGCGGCCCCGCGAGCCCCGCGGCCCGGGTCCTGCTCGACCGTCTGCGCGAGGCCCTGCCCATGATGCTCGTCAGCCGGTCCGGCGAAGGGGCGGCCGGCTGAGACACGGGCATCTTCGCGCCTGAGGTCCCCGGACACCGGCGCGGACAACTGGCCCGCGGCTACAGCACGGCGACCGTGAAGGCGTTGTCGACGTAGCTGCCGTTGAGGTCGTACGCGTAGACCGTGACGGCGTTCGTGCCGCAGACGGGGTTGGGGGTGGTGCTGAAGCTGCGCCGGTTGGAGTTGGGCAGTTCGACCTGCACCACGCTGAACGCGAGGTTCACCTGGTCGTCGATGTGGACGCAGTACCGGCCTGTGTTGACCCGGCGCACCCAGGCGACGTTCTTCGCCCGCTTCAGCACGCCCCCGGCGGTGACCTCCGCCGCTGCCTGGACGTACGGCGAGGTGATCGGCGTCGGGTCCGACGCGGCGGCGGGGGCGGCGGCCCACCCGGTCAGGGCGGCGGCGGCAAGCACGACGGGAACGGAACGGCGCATGACTCACACTCCTGGCGACGGCGACCCCGGCGAGCCGCGGGCGGTCCCACCAGCGTCTCCGACCCACCCCGCCGCGCGACCCCCGGGCCGACCCGGCTCGGCCAACCGGGACCGAACGTCACCCGTCCGGCCCGGACAGCCCGGGGGATGGCAAACCCGCGCGCAGGTCAGAGGACGGCGAACAGGCCGTCGAGCGGGGCGGGCACGCGATCGCGGGGGAGCGCCCCGACGAGAACGCGCCCATAGCTGATCTTGCGCCCCTTCTTGGTGCCGAGGAAGCGCCGCAACTGCTGCTCCGGGGCGCGGCCCTGCTGGGCCGGCTGGCGCCGGAAGGTCTGCAGGGCGCGCAGATCCCCCTCTGCCCGGATCAGCTCCTCCACCCGTGTCACGCCCAGTGCGCGGATGAGCTCGTCCTCCAGATCCGCCGCGCAGACGAAGAACCCCTCCGGTGCCGCACCGGCACGCTCCCAGCCGCGGGCGTAGTAGCCGCGCTCCCGCTCGTCGCACAGTCCGGTGAGCCGCAGGCCCAATCCGGCCGGTCCGAGGAGCCCGGCGAACCGCCCCGCGTTCATCGCACCGCCCATCGACAGGACGCATACTCCCTCGGCCGCAAGGTCCCGTCCGCGGCGCGCCTCCAGCGCGCTCACCGCTGCGACGTCACTCAGCCCTTCGAGCAGGACGACCGTCCGGACGCCCAGCCGCGCGGCCAGTTCGCGCGCCCGGTCGCTGCCGCCACCGGCCGCCCACGCGGTGACCGCCTCCCGGAACGACGCCATGTCAGTCATGGCTGGGAGTCTCCGCTCTTTCCGGCCGCCGGGCCAGGGGTTTTCGATCAAGGCGTCGGTCACCGGCGATCGGGGCCGAGGGCGGCTGCGACGCCGGGATCCCGAGCAGGGCCCCGGGGGCCGGTGAGGGAGTCGGCTGCGGGCTGCCGGGCCGCGCAGATGATCTTCGGTCATTGTTGCTGCACCGCGCCCGGCCGGATACACACGCACGCCGTGCACGCCGGGACACCGGGGCGGGGAGCCGGGACGACGGGCACCGCACACGGGGGCGGCCCCCACGGACGCTGCCGCAGGGGCCGCCGCGCGGGGCCTGCCGCGCTCACTTCTGCCAGTTGGTCCAGGAGCCGCTGATCAGGCGGTGGCGGTACCAGCGGTCGCCGTCCGTGCCGACGTGGGAGATGGTCGGGTTCCAGGTGTTGTTCCCCTCGACCCGCACCCCGCTGGCGGCCCTGCCGCCCATCGACTGCCAGCCGCTCCAGTTGCCGTCGGCGTGGCTGTAGCGGGTCCAGACCGCGAAGTCGGTGCCGACGATGAACACCTGCCGCTGCCCGTTGGGGTAGGTCTGCCAGGACTCCCCGTACTCGCAGATGTAGTCGCCGCCGAGCCCCGACACGTGGCAGTAGCCCGAGGCGGTCGGCGCCGGGGCGGCGCTGGCCGTACCGCTGGTCAGTGCGGCACCGGCCAGCGCGAGGGCGGTGGCGGCGAGCGCCGGGCGGCGGAGGATGGCTAACGTCATGATCGCTCCTGAGACTGGATGTGGCCGTTTCGAAGAGTGGCAAGGGGGGTGTGCCGGACAGGCCCCCGTGTCCTGATCCGGCACACAACGACCGTAAGGCCGTTGACGCACCGGGAGACCTCGTGGAGCGTTGCCGGTCGTTGCCAACCGTCCTTGGCAACGACCGGCAGCGGTTCGGAAGGAAAGCGAATGGCGCGTCTGAGCCGAAGGCCGCAACGCACAGGAGCCGCGAGGCGTTGACCGGCGAGCACCTCCGTGCGCTGCGCGGCCGGCGCGGCTGGTCGCTGGCCCGGCTGTCCGGGCAGGTCCACTACAGCAAGAGCTATCTGAGCCGAGTCGAGAACGGCCTGCGCCCCCTCACCCTCGAACTCGCCGAGCGCTGCGACCGGGCCATGGGCTCGGGCGACGAACTGGCCCGGCTCGTACACGACCGGCTCCTGTCCGAGCACTCCGACGACGCGGCAGCCCCACCCGTACCGGACGAGCCCCTTACCGGGAACCCGGTCCCTGCCCAGTTGCCCGCCGTGGGTCGGATGTGGGGCCGGGAGGCGGAGGTCGGCCGGGCCCGGGACTTCCTCCACGGGCACTGCGGGCCCGCCGTGATAGCGGTCGACGGGATGGGCGGTGTCGGCAAGACGACGTTCGCCGTCGCGCTCGCCGGAGGCCTGGCCCCGTCGTGGCCGGACGGGACGCTCTTCGCCGATCTGGGCGCACACGGTCCGTCCGGGAACCGGGCGGCCCCGCAGGAGGTGGCATCAGGCCTGCTCCACGCCCTGGGGCGACCGCCGCAGACCGTTCCGGTGGAGCCCGCCGAGCGGATGGCCCTGGTCCGCAGCATGCTCGCGCAGCGCCGGGTGATCGTGGTGCTCGACGACGCCGCCGGTGCCGCCCAGGTGGCACCGTTGCTGCCGGCCGTCGGCGGCAGCCTGGCCGTCGTCACCAGCCGACGGCGGTTGACCGCCCTGAGCGTCCGTCACGGCGCCCTGCGGGTGGGCCTGGAGCCGCTGCCCCTCGACGAGGCCGTGGGGTTCCTGCGGAGTGCACTCGGCGGGCGGACCACGCCCTCGGCCCGGGCGGCGGCCGCACCGCGGGCCGGGGCGACCGCCGCCGTCCCGGACGACACGGACGCCGCGCTGTCGGCCGTCGCGCGGTACTGCGGATGCCTGCCCCTCGCCATGCGGATCGCCGCCGAGCACGTCATCGAGTGGGGTGACCCGTTCACCGCCGCACTGACCGGGCAACCGGACACCGCAGGTGCGCGGCTGGACGTCCTGACGGTGCCCGGAGAGAACGGCACCGCGGTGCGATCGGTCTTCGCCTGGTCCTACCGGGCGCTCCCGGCCGACCAGGCGCGGGCGTTCCGGCTGCTCGCCCTGCATCCGGGCGCCGAGATGGGGGTGGAGGCCGCGGCCGCCCTCGTGGGGGAGCCGGCCGCGGCGGCCGGTCGGCTCCTCGGCGAGCTGCGGGCCGCGAACCTGGTGGTGGAGGTGCGGCCCGGCCGCTTCCGGATGCACGACCTGGTACGCGACTACGCCTGCGAATGCGTCCGGGCCGACGAACCCCGGGAGGAGCCGGAGGCCGCCACCGCCCGGGTCCTCGCCTGGTACGCCCACTCCGCCGAAGCGGTGGCGGACGTGCTGCTGGGCCGGGCACGCCACCGCGTGGACACCGCGGACACGCCCGCCCGGTGCGTGCCGCTGCGGTTCGCCTCGCTGACGGAGGCGCTGCAGTGGTGTGAGGGCGAGAGGGCGAACCTGAAGGCGTGCGTCGAGGCCGCCCTGACGGCCGGGAGCCCGGTGGCGTGGCGGTTGCCGTACGCCCTGTGGCCCTTCTTGTACCTGCGCCACCACCACGGCGACCTGCTGAGCGTCGGAACCGTGGCCCGGAAGGCCGCAGAAGGCGCCGGGCCGCGCGCGGTGGCCTGCGCCGAAAGCGTGCTCGCCGCCGCCCGGGCCGGGCTTCGGGACCACATGCGGGCCGACGAGCACTACAGGCGAGCCGTCGAGCGGTTCGCGGCGGCAGACGACGCGGTCGGGGAGATCACGGCACTGGTCGCGTACGCGATGTCCTGCGTACGGCAAGGGCGTGACGCGGAAGCCGACGCCCGTATCGCCCGCGCGGTGGAGCTCTCCGCGGGCGCGGGCGACACCTGGGGAACGGCCGTGGCCCTCAGCGGCGTCGGCGAGGTACTGCTCGCGCTCGGCCGGCCCGAACAGGCCGTAGCCCCGTTGGAGCGGGCGGAGGAACTCCATTGTACGCACGGCTCGCTGTGGTTCCAGGCCTCGACCTGGACGCTGATCGCCACCGCACACCGGGACATGGGGGACCACGGCCGGGCCGAGGTGTGCTACCGGACGGCCATCGACCTCCACGAACGCACGGGCATGCGCGCCGGAACCGCGCACGCCCTGCACCAGCTGGGCATCTGCCTCCGGGCCTGGGGCCGTGCCCCGCAGGCCCGTCGGGCACTGCGGCGGGCCCTGGAGCTCTACGCCTCGCTCCAGGACCCGCGCGAGCGGACCGTACGGGATTCCCTGGCCGAAGCCGAAGCCGAAGCCGAAGCCGAAGCCGAAGCCGAAGCCGAAGCCGGGCGACGGGGTTGAGCTTCTCCTGCGGTTACTTCGGGCCGAAGGTGAGGATCAGCTGCGGAGCGGCGTCCGCGGCGGTCGACTCCTTCGACCACAGCCACAGGGCGTCGGTGCCGGGGCCGGCCAGCGCCACGCCGTAGCTGGTGCCGAGCGCCGCGGTGACGGCGGCGGTGTCGAGCGGGGCGGTGTGCAGGGCCGAGCCGTCCGGGATGGCGGCGAAGCTGCCCAGCGGGGTGGTGCCCACGGCCGGCTTGGTGTTGTAGGAGGTGGTGTCGGCGCTCCAGGTGCCGGTGACCGGGACGACGGAGACGGTGTCGGCGGTGCCGGCCCCGCTCTGGGTGGAGGTCTTGACCTGGAGGGAGGCGGACTTCAGTACCTGTCCGGCCGGGGCGGCCGGCACGTTGAAGCGCAGGTAGGTCTCGTAGCCCGGGTTGCCGCGGACGGCGAGGGAGGTCGCGGCGCCGTTGGCGGCGCTCGGGGCGCCCTGGTTGACGTAGGTGTCCTCGGTCGCGGTGACCTTGGAGACCGTGTCGGAGGGGGCCTTCGCCAGGTCGAAGTGGTTCTTGACCTGGGCCGCGGTGAGCACCTTCGGGTAGACGGCCGTCTCGTCGATCTGGCCGGCGAAGAAGTTGCTGGTGGGGCGGTTCGGCCAGCCGGACAGGTTGTCGCCGCCGACGTGCCAGTAGCCCGTGTACGGGGTGGAGTCCGTGACGTTCAGGGTGCCCTTGTTCCGGCCGTCGACGTACAGCGCCATGCCCGCCGGGCCCTGGGTGGCGACGACGTGGTGCCACTTGTTGTCGTTGTAGGTGTCGAACGAACCGGTCGCGATCGTCCGCGGTGAGCCGTTGTACACGCCGAACACCAGACGCCCGGCATCGGTCAGGTAGATGTGCTTGTCGTAGGCGCCGCTGGTGTACTTCGTGTTGTTGCCGAAGCCGACGAGCTTGCCGCCGCGCGTGGTGTTCGTCTTGAACCAGGTCTCGATGGTGTACGTGGTCGGGACGGTCTGGTGGTGGTCGCTGTACACCTGCTGGCTGGTGCCGTTGAAGCCCATCGCCGTGCCGGTGCCGCTGAGCGCGCCGGGCGTCTGCCGCAGGGCAGGGGCGCCCACCTGGACGCCGCTGGTGTTGCCGCCGTCGGAGGAGTCGGCCGCGTACGGGCTGACGGTGTCGTCGTAGCGCCAGTACAGCTGGGCGCCGTCGGCGCGGACCTGGGCCGGGTAGGCCTGCTGCGTGGTCGGGACGGTCACGGAGGCGGTGGCCGACAGGGCGCTGGTGTTGCCGGCGGCGTCGGTGGCGGTGACCCGGTAGGTGTAGGACTGGCCGGCCTTGACGGTGGTGTCGGTCCAGGAGGCCTGCGGCCGCTCGAACTCCAGGGACTCGGCGGTCATGGTGTGGACCGGGGTGCTGGAGCCGTTGCGGTAGATGCGGTACGTCAGCTTGCTGTCGTCCGCGTCGTAGCCGGTGCGCCAGCGGACCTGGGCCTCGCCCGGCTTGACGCTGTCGGCGCTGGCGACCGGAGTGGTCGGGGCACCGCGGTCGCCGGTGGAGGCGAAGCGGGTCAGGGCCTGCTGCTCGGCGCCGTTGACGGTGGTGAACTCACCGCCGACCCACATGTACTTCGTGTCGCCCTTCTCCGCGACGGCCATGACGCGCGGGCCGACGCCCTCGCCGATGCCGCCGTTGACGGCGGGGAACCAGCCGAGCTTGCGCGGACCTCGGACGAAGCCGTCCACCGGCGCCGGGGCGGCACCGTCCTTGTGCCGGGTGGGCTGCGCCATCAGGTAGCGGCGCTTCCCCTCCTCCGGGAACTCCATCTCGGTGGAGCAGTTGTGCGCGTGGGAGGAGCTGTAGAGGACGCCGTCGTACGGCAGGACCTGCTGGGTGGCGCCGAGGCAGCGGTCGCGCCACCTCTCGTTGAGGTCGGTCAGGTTGAAGGCGGCGCGGCCGTCGAAGACGCCGCCGCCGTTGCCCTGGTTTCCGGTGTAGAAGCCGTTCGCGTCGGTGGCGATGTCCATGACCACCGAGAGGGGGTGGAATGCGCTCCCGTAGGTCTTCTTCACGGCGCCGGAGGTGGCGTCCGCCACGGCGAGGGCGTGGCTGTTGGCGCCGTTGACGGTGAAGAAGTCGCCGCCGAGCAGCACGTTCTTGCCGTCCGGCGTGAGCTCGATGGCGCGGCCCGACTCGTCGGCGTTGGCCGTGAAGGGTTTCACCGCACCCGTGCCGGCGTCGACCGCGGCGAACTTCTGGCGGACCTGGCCCTGGACGGCGTTGAAGTCGCCGGCCGCGTACAGGGTGTCGTCGGAGACGGCGAGTCCGCGTACGGTCGCAGCGAAGCCCGGGTGGAAGGCCGCCTTCGGCGTGCAGCTCTCTATGTCGATCGCGGCGACGTTGGCGACCGGGGTGCCGTTCACGGCGCCGAAGTAGCCGCCTGCGTACAGGGTCTTCTTGTCCTTGGAGACGACGAGGGTGCGGACGGTCGCGGTCCCCTCGCGGAGGGTGAACGCGAGCTTGCACGAGGCGGGCTTGCCCGTCGCGGCGTCGAGTGCCACGAAGTTGACCGCTTCCTGCTCGGCGCCGGCGGTGCCGACGGGCGGGCGGACCGCCGAGAAGGTGCCGCCCGCGAAGACGGTGCCGTTCGCCTGGGCCATCGCCCACACGATGCCGTTCGGCTGCCAGGTGGGCAGGTTGTCGGCGGTGAACGCCACCGGCGAGGTGATGGCGGACGCCTGCGGCATCAGCGCCAGGCCCAGCCCGGTTCCGGCACCGGCCAGTGACAGGACGAGGGCGGCAGTCAGCCCTCTGGATCTACGCATAAGCCCCCCAGGGCTATTCACTCGGCTTGACGGCCAAGCTCGGAGGAGTGGGGTGCCGAAAGCCTGCCAGACGGGCGCGCCAGCGAATCCGGACAAACGGGAACGGACCCCTGGATGCCTGAACGTCACCTTCCGGCAGGAAATGATGAACAGTCAAATTGCCTGTCACGCAAGCGAGTTGCAGTGTACGGGTGCCCACGGGGCAGGTCGTGGGGAGCGGTCTCGTTACGAAGTTGGGACACAGTGTGCGGCCCCCAATGACCTGCTGACGGGTGCTCAGTCCCCCGCGCAGCCGGTGCGCCGACCGCACCCGAGGTGTCGGCGGCGGACCTCGGTCCTGATCCCTGGTGCGAAGCGGCTGGTCCGTGGGGAACGGGTGACGGTTCGAATGGAGTGTCGACTCCCTCCAAGTGCCCATTTTTGTACTGCTTCTGACAACAAACAAGCTGTCGCCACAAGGCAATGTGATAGTAAAGTGTGAGTTGCGGCTGCGAACCAGAATGAGCCGCAGTGGGGTGTGGGCATGTCCCCAGGGCATGGCGTCGACGTAAACCGGTCACGCCCGTCCACACCTCCTGACCGACCCCGACCCGACCACACCGCGCCCCGGCCCCAAGCCGCGCAGGCGCAGGAGGCAGGCCATCATGAAGTCCCTGATCGACAATGCGCGTTCCTTTTCGGCCACTCATGTAGCCGACCCCCGGCACGCCGAACACTTCCAAACCTTGGAGGCGGGGCAGTCCCCGGAAGCACTGTTCATCACCTGTTCGGATTCGCGCGTCGTACCCGCTCTGATCACCGGCGCACGCCCGGGCGAGCTCTTCGAGCTGCGCACCGCCGGCAACATCGTCCCTGCCTACCCCGACGACGGCCGCCCCACCGGTGAGGCGGCCACCGTCGAGTACGCCGTCCGCGTGCTCGGCGTCCGCGACGTCATCGTCTGCGGGCACTCCCACTGCGGCGCGATAGGGGCCGTGGTCCGCGGTGAGGACCTCTCCTCCGTACCGGCCGTCCGCGACTGGCTGGACGAGGCCGTACCCCCCGACGCGGCCGTCCGCTCACTGGCGGAGAACTCGTCCGACGTCGCGGAGGCCGTGCAGGCCCACGCCCTCGCACAGCTGGAGACGCTGCGGGGCTACCCCTGTGTGAAGGAAGGCGTCGAGGCGGGCCGGCTGGGACTGCACGCCTGGTACTACGAGGTGCACACCGGCTCCGTGAGGGTGCACCGGGCCGAAGACGGCACTCCGGCGTTCGGTGTCCTGTGAACCGGCGCGGCATGAAATCGGGAGGACAGTCAATCGTGCTTGCCGTTTTCGGGAACCCTGCAGCCGTACGCCAGGACGTGCTCGCCTCACTCGTGGTGTTCCTCGTGGCCCTGCCGCTCTGCGTCGGGGTGGCCGTGGCCTCGGGCGTGCCCGCCGAACTCGGCCTGATCACCGGCATCGTCGGCGGACTGGTGGTGGGCTTCCTGCCCGGGAGCGCCCTGCAGGTCAGCGGCCCGGCGGCCGGCCTGACCGTGCTCGTCTTCGAAGCGGTACGGGAATTCGGCCTCGGCATGCTCGGCGCCATCGTCCTGGCCAGCGGAATGCTCCAGATCGGGCTCGGTCTGCTGCGGTTCGGCCGCTGGTTCCGGGCGATCTCCGTGTCCGTCGTGCAGGGCATGCTGGCCGGCATCGGACTCGTGCTCGTCTTCGGGCAGCTGTACACGATGGCCGGTGTCAAACAGCCGGGCTCGGGCCCGGAGAAGGTCCTCGGCACCGCGGGTCTGGCGGGGGACATCGCCGCCGGCGGAAACGCGCTCACCTCCTTCGCGGTCGGCCTGGGCACCATTGCCGTCCTCGTCGGGTGGAAGCGGATGCCCGCCAGAGTGCGGCTGGTGCCCGCCCCGCTGGCCGCCGTGGCCCTCGCCACCGCCGCCACGGCGATCGGCGGCCTGGACGTCGCCAGCGTGCAGGTGCAGGGACTCGTCGAGGCGATCCAGCCGCCCGCCCTGGGCGATCTCACGTCCCTGGGCAGTACCGCCGTGCTCGGCACCGTCCTGGGCTTCGCCCTGATCGCGTCGGCGGAATCGCTGTTCAGCGCCGCGGCGGTTGACCGGATGCACGACGGCCCGCGCACCCACTACGACAAGGAACTCGTCGCCCAGGGCATCGGCAACACCGTGTGCGGTGCACTCGGTGCCCTGCCGATGACCGCGGTCATCGTCCGCAGCTCCGCCAACGTCCAGGCGGGCGCGAAGACCAAGGCCTCCCGCATCCTCCACGGACTGTGGCTGCTGATGTTCACCGCGCTGCTCCCGGTCGCGATCGGGATCATCCCGCTCGCGGCCCTCGCAGGCGTACTGGTCCACGCGGGCTGCAAACTGATCCCCGTCAAGGAACTCATCGCGCTGTGGCGCGGGCACCGCGGCGAGTTGGCCATCCTCGCGATCACGGCCGTCGCCATCCTCACGACCAGCATGTTCGAAGGGGTGGTGCTCGGGCTGGTGCTGGCGGTGGCCAAGTCGGCGTGGGAGACCTCCCACGTCCATGTCGAGACGCGCGCACTCACCGGCGGACGGATCGTGGTGACCCTCTCCGGCAACGCCACCTTCCTCCGCCTGCCCCGCATCCTGCAGTCCCTGGAGGCACTCCCGAAGGACCAGCCCATCGAGCTCGACCTGACGGACGTCCGGCACCTGGACCACGCCTGCAGGGCAGCCCTCGAAAGCTGGGCGGCGCGCCACAACCCGGCCGGGACGGAACCGGTGCGGATGACCGGATACGCGGGGCCGGACGGTGGCCCCACTGCCTCCGCACAGGTCGCGGGCTGACTCCGTCGTGGGCTGACTCCGGACGGCATCCCCGCCGACCGGTGCGGTAGAAGCCCGAGCGTGCGGGCGGGGCCGGATCAGGCCTTGAGAGCGCGCCCGGCCACGGCCAGCACCGCACGCCGGGGCGCCAGCGCCGAGGCGAGCGCGGAGAGACGGTTGCCCAGTCCGACGACCACGCTGGGAGGGGCCGAGCGGCGCTCCAGCGCCCGCCGCGCGGCGGTCACGACCTGTGCGGGCGTCGCCATCCGGCCCACGGCCGCGTCACGGCTGCCGACGACATCGAAGAATTCGGTGCTCACGGGCCCCGGCGAGACGGCCAGGACACGCAGAGACGAGGCCCGCGTCTCGTACGCCACGGCCTCCGTGAAGTTCAGGACGAAGGCCTTCGTGGCGCCGTACACGGCCATGGCCGGGGTCGGCTGGTACGCGGCGACACTGGCGATGTTGACCAGAGCCCCGCGGCCGTCGGCGACCAGTCCGGGCAGGAACGCCCGGGTGAGCTCCGTGACGGCCAGGACGTTCAGCCTGATCATCTCGTCCATCTGCGCGGGATCCTGGTCGGCGACCGGGCCGTGGCTGCCGAAGCCGGCATTGTTGATCAGTGTCTGCACCGTCAGGCCGCGGCCCGCGATCTCGTCGCGCAAAGCGGTCGCGGCGCCCGGTTGCGCCAGGTCCGAGGCGATCACGTGGGCCTTCACGCCGTACCGGCCCTCCAGGTCGGCGGCGAGCGTCTCCAGGCGGTCGATACGGCGGGCGGTGAGTATGAGGTCGGCACCGCGCTCGGCCCACTGGCGGGCGAACTCGACGCCGAGGCCGGCGCTCGCCCCGGTGACGAGGGCCACGGTGTTCTCGTACGTCATGGGCATCGCGAACTACTCCCTCTCAGGGCGGCTGGTCCATAATCGAATGTAGACAGAGTCAGCTTTGTAGTCAATGACAACATTCGAAGGGGGGTCGTCTTGGCCGACGGGTCCTACCACCACGGCAACCTCAGGGCCGCGCTGCTGGAACGGGCGGAGCAGGTCCTCGTGGCCTCGGGCGCCGACGGATTGTCCCTACGGGCCCTCGCACGCGACCTCGGAGTCAGCCATGCGGCGCCGGCCCGCCACTTCCGCGACCGCCGGGCCCTGCTCGACGCCCTCGCCGTCAACGGCTTCACGCGGCTGAACGAACGCCTGCGCGCCGCGGCCGCGGCCCCCGGCCCCGTGCCGGCCCGACTGGAAGTCCTGGGGCGGGCGTACGTGGACTTCGCCGTCGCGCACGCGCCCCTGCTCGAGCTGATGTTCACCGTCAAACACTCCGACGACCCCAGCGAGGAACTGCGCGAACTCGGGCGCCGCAGCCTGGAGATCGCCGGCGAGCTGATCGCCGAAGGGCAGCGGCAGGGCGTCGTCCGGGCGGACGACCCGGGACGCCTGGCCCAGGTCGCCTTCTCCGCGCTGCACGGCCTGGCGACGCTCGCGGTCGCCTCCCTCCTGGAGGACGCGTCGCTGTCCGAGGCGACGGACCTCACGCTCGACGTCCTGCTGCGCGGCCTCGCGGCCACGCCCCGGTGACCGGCCCGGTGACCGGCCCGGACGGCGGCACCCGGCGGCGGTTGTCGGCTGTGAGAGCCTGGGCACCGACCGAGGAGGCAGAGTGGCCGGCAGCGAGAACCGGATCGTGATCGTACAGACCACGGTGGACGACGAGTCGAAGGCGTACGAGCTGGCGCGGGGCGCGGTGGAGGCCCGGCTGTCCGCCGGGGCCCACGTGGACGCGCGCATGACCGCCTTCTACTGGTGGAAGGGCGCGGTGCAGCACGAGCGGGAGTACCGGATCTCCTTCAAGACCACAGAGGACCGGGTGGAGCAGCTGCGGGAGTGGGCACACGCTCGGCACCCCTACGAGGTGCCGCAGTGGATCGTCCTGCCGGCGACCGGCGCCACGGAGGCGTATCTGGCGTGGGCGCAGACCGAGACCCGGGGCGGCGCCTGACACGGGTGCGGGGGTGCCGCGGCGGGAATTGCCGCGACACCCCGTTCGAGTGCGGGCCCCTGCGGCGGGGCGAACACGCACCGAGCCAGGCACCCGGCGTCCTGCGACCGCGCAGACCGGCTCCCTGCGCCGGTCTGCGCAGTACACCGAACGGGTCGGCAGCTCCGTGACAGCCGACTCCGGCCCCGGCCGGCCGCCTCCCCGGGAACCTCAAGCGGGTGGGACGCGTGGGAACTGACGTGCACCCGTGGGGTGCTCGTCACGCCGCGCGTCGGTGACGCCATGAGGGGAGCGCTTGTGATCGTCTGGGTGAACGGTGCCTTCGGCAGCGGAAAGAGCACGCTGGTCGAGGAACTGCGTGCGCGCTGGCCGGAGGCGTTGGTCTTCGATCCGGAGATGATCGGTTTCGTGCTCCGGGAGATCGTCGAGGTCCCCACGGGCGACTTCCAGGACCTGCGGCAGTGGCGACGCCAGGTCGCGAACATGGCTGCGGGGCTTGCCGAGGAGTATCAGAGGCCGCTGCTCGTGCCGATGACATTGGTCGACCCGGCCTATCTCGGCGAGATATTCGATGCCTTGGACGGGGCGGGAATCAACGTTCACCACTTCTTCCTGAACGTGCCGGAAGAGGTCCTGCTCAAGCGCATCGACAGTCGCAGTCTCACTCCCGGCGACCCGGACAAGGACGAACGGGTCCGCGCCTGGTGCAAGTCCAGGATCCCGTCCTGTCTGGCCGCCGTGGATTCCCTGCCGCAGGACACCGTCCTGCTGGACGGCGAGTTGACACCGCAGGAGCTCGCCGAGGCCGTCCTCGACCACGTCGGTGCCTGAGGGCACGCCGGAGGCGGGGAGTTCCGGCGGCACACGCCGTGCTGCCCGAACAGGCCGGCCTGCCGCCGGTGCGCTTCGCGACGTGCGGCCGGGATCGCTGCCCGCGGGGTCCGGGACCGGCGGTGGCCCCGGCCGGAACGGGTGCTGTTCGCCCCGCCGGACGGCTGCTGCAGCCGCGTGGGCGACGATGCACGAACTGAAGGCCCCTTCACGGAGCAGAACACGTCCCCTGGCCGTCTGCTTCGGCTGAACCCCGAGCCCGCCGGACCGGGCGGATCGCGGTCCGGGCGACGAGGATCGCGGGACTGCGCAAGGGCCGCCCGTTCCTGCGCACCGGCGGGAAACCGAAGGCGGACGCCCGATTTCGGCCTTTGTGCTCGGCCCCTCGTACAGGCTGGGCCGCTGGTTCAGCGGTGGCCTTCGAGGGGCCGGCCTGTCGCAGGATCCCGGTGCGCTCGGTCGGCCTGCGCCGCGCCCCCGCCCGTGCCGACCGCGCTCCCGGTCAGCAGCAGGAGGGTGTCCACGAGTTCCTCGGCCGGCGCACCGGTGGCCAGCCGCCTCAGCTGCTGCCCGAAGACCAGCGCCACCACGGCGCCGGCGAGGCGCTGGGGGTTCGGCAGGCCGAGGCGCTCCAGGATGCCGTGGGCGAGCCTGTCGTAGGCGGCGAAGCAGTCCGACGCGGCGGCCCGGAGCCGCTCGTCGCGCCCGGCCTGGACGTACAGCTCGAACGGTGCGATGTGCCGACTGTCGAAGGCGGTGCCTCCCGCGACCGTTTCCACCAGCTCGGCCGCCCCTTCGACGTCGAGGCAGGCGATGGTGGCGCAGTTCTCGGCCAGTTCGGTGAAGTGCCGGGTCTCCTGGGCCACGAAGTGGAGCAGGCTTTCGCGGAGCAGCTCGTGCTGGGTGGCGAAGTGGTAGGTGACGGAGCCCAAGGACACCTGAGCTTCCTTCGCGATCCGCCGGTTGCTCAGCGCGGCGATGCCTTCGTCGCCGATGATCCGAAGGACGGCGTCGATGATGCGCTGGCGGGTGTCGGCTGCCTTCTCCATGCCCGCAATGGTCGCACCCTGCGGAGACCGCCTGACGAACCGGGTGCCCGAGCGCCGGACCGGGCTCCCGGGCACGGATGTCGGCCCGTCGCGCCATGGACACCGTGGACGCTCCTCCTCTAGGGTCCAGTTCGTTCGAACGAACGAATGAGAGGGCGGTACGGATGCGTGTCAACGGATCGACGGTTCTGCTGACCGGAGCCACCGGGGGCCTCGGGACGGCGCTCGCGCAGGCGCTGGCCGCGAAGGGTGCGGCTCTCGTCCTCACCGGACGCAGAGAGGACGCGCTGAAGGCAGTCGCCGACCGGTTCGGGGCCCGCGCCGTCGTCGCGGACCTGGCGGACCCCTCCGACGTTGAGCGCCTCGCATCGGAATGCGCCGATGTCGACGTACTCGTCGCCAACGCGGCGCTGCCGTCGAGCGGGGTCGTACTGGACTACACACCCGCCCAGATCGAACGCGCCCTCGCCGTGAACCTGCACGCACCGGTGCTGCTGGCGCGCCTGCTCGCCCCCCGGATGGTGGAGGCCCGCCGGGGTCACATCGCCTTCGTCGGATCCATCTCCGGCAAGGCGGCCAGCAGGTCGTCCTCGCTGTACAACGCGACGAAGTTCGGCCTGCGCGGCTTCGCCCTCGCCTTCCGCCAGGACCTGCACGGCACGGGTGTGGGCGTGTCCCTCGTCCAGCCCGGATTCGTGCGCGAGGCGGGCATGTTCGCCGCGACGGGAGCCAGGCCCCCGGCCGGCGTGCGCACGGTCTCCCCGGCGCAGGTGTCCGCCGGCGTCATCCGGGCCGTCGAACGCAACCTGTGCGAAGTGAACGTGGCCCCCGCCGAGTTGAAGCTCTTGAGCGCCATCGCCGGACAGTTCCCCGGCTTCGCGGAGAAGGTGCAGGGCCGGATGGGCGTCGAGCGCACCATTGCGGCCATCGTGAACGCCCAGCGCGATACCCGCTGACGCGCCCGCACCGCACCGCACCGCGCCCATCCCGCCCATATCCCCCCGCCCGGACCCGAGAACGGAAAGGCGACCGATGGACGGCTTGCCCGCGCGACCCGCAGCACGCCACGACGACAGCAGCGTCTCCCCGCTCGGGCGCCGGGACGCCGACGGCACCGGCCAGATCGCGGCCGTCGGCATGGACGGCACGCTCTACCACCAGCGGTGCGGCGCCGGCGGCACCCGACCCGCTTCCGGGTCGTGTCCGGCGGCTCGACGGCTGGCCGCCGGGGTGCGACGAAGGCGGCGATCGCCGCCATGCCCGACGGCTGCGCCCAGATCATCGCCCGTGGCACCGACGGAGCAATGTGCCACTGCATCCGGCGTGCAGACGGAACCTGGACCGGCTGTGAGCGGCTCGCCGGCTACAACGGAGCCCCGGCCTTCTCGGGCCCGGACCTCGCGATCACCGGGCTGCCGGACGGGTCCTCACAGGTGCCCGCCATCGGACTCGACGGCATGGTCTACCACCGGGTGCGCCGCCCCGACGGTACGTGGACAGGCTTCCGGCCGCCGCGCGGCATGAACACTCCCGCCCTCGGGGCCAGGGCCGTCGACGTCGCGGGCATGCCCGACGGCTCGGCCCAGGTCGTCGCCGTCGGCCGCGACGGCAGGGCCTGGCACGACACCAGGCGGCCGGACGGCTCCTGGACCGGTTTCGCCCGGATCCCCGGCCCGAACGGCCGCGACGCCTTCTCCGCAGGCCAGGTCCACATCACCGCCCCCCGCGACGGCACCGCCCACGTCGCAGCCATCAGCGCCGGCTGAAGGGGCGCCGGGGCGCGCACCCCAGGGCGCCCCGGCGCCGCGCCACCGCCCCGAAACCGCCGGGCGCTGCACAAGCCGTCGGGCCGGGTACGGTGCTACGCCCGCAGTGCCGCCTCCAGCCGGGCGATGTCCTCGGCGTCCTTGGTCCGCCGCGGCCGGCCCGGAACCCAGACCGGCGTCATGCGCTTGATCTCGATCTGGGCGCCGGTACTGATGATCCGGCACCGCACGGCCCCGACCCCGCCGACGGAGCCGGCGAGCATGCCCTCCGGCCACAGCTCCCCGACCCAGGGCCCGCCGGCGACCACAACGCGCCCGTACCGGTCCCTGTCCAGGAGGGCGAAGCTGCTCTCCACGCCCTCCTTGGCGAAATCGACCTGCTGGCCGGAAGGCGGCCCGGGCACCGGCTGCCAGCCGGAACGCATCAGGGCTTCGGTCAGAGCAGCGGCATCCTCCGCCCAGGCGAACCAGTCGATGTCCTCGTGGTCACGCGTGACCTCTCCGATGAAGAAGTCCATGGCCCAACCCCCACGGAGCCATACCTCCACGCCGAGGGCCTTTGTGATGTCCACCGTCTCGCCGATCAGCCGAAGCTGCCGGGCGCTGCGTTCCCTGTCCACAGCGGTGCACGCTACGCGGCAATTCGAACCGCAGCAGGTCGATTTGCGGCAGCGGGGGCGGCGTACGCTGCCTGCAGTGGCTGCCACGCTCCCCTTGTCGTCATGCGTGCCGCCATGCCGTCCGGGAAGGCGGTGAGGAAGGACACCGCGGCGTGCATCCCGGCGTCGTCGGCATCCAGGCGTCCCGGCCAGGGCCCGACCGATGTGGCGCATGCCGTCGGATGCCGGCAGCGGGCGGTTTCAGGTTCATCGCGGCGGGCCGGCCCGGGACGGGCGCCATGGTTCATCGCGGCGGCCCGGCCCGGGACGGGCGCCGTCGAGCCTCCACTGGATCTGCGCCGACCTTCGCCGACCTGCCCGCGGCCGTCTTCGCGGGGGACCGGCTCACACGACGGGCTCGCCGATGCCCAACAGGTTGCCCTCGCTGTCACGGAACCAGGCGGCGCGTTCGCCCCGCGCGCCCTTGCTCGGGTAGTTCCCGTCGATCTCGGCGATTTTGTCCCTCGTGCGGAACCCGGGGACATCGACGTCCTCGAAGGCCACTCCGCGCTGCCTGAGCGCGGACACGACCGCTTCCAGGTCGTCGACCTCCCACCCCATCTGGGTGAACGTGCCGGGCGAGGCCCCCGTCGACGCGAACACGGCGAACTCCGTGCCACCGCACCGGTACAACAGCCCGCCGGGCCGTTCGTCCACGGGTTCCAGCCCGAGCTGCTCGGCGTAGAAACGCCGGGCCCGGTCCAGATCCTGGGCAGGCAGCCGGGTCGCCACACGACCTCGGGCCAGAATGTCGCCGCTCTTCGCGCTCATGCCCCCACTGTGCCAACCCGCGAGCGAAAGGCCCGGCAACAGGCGCGCCGGTGACGATCAGCGGTGTGACGAAGATCGGCTGCTCGGCGGAGACTGCCGAGCAGCTCCTCCGAGGACGCCGGGGCCGCACTCCTGCGCTCCGCTCCCTGGCAGGTCGAACTCGAGATCGACCTGCCCGGCGGCTGGGGAGGGCGACCCGGCCGGCATTCACATCCCGGCCCACAACCCTCCCGGCCCGACCGTAGGCTTCATCGGCGTCATTCCGGAACAGCGCGGTCGCGGCTGTGCCTACGACCTCTTCGCGGAGTGCGCCCACCTCCTCGACGAGCAGGGCGCGGAGTTCATCAGCGCAGCGACGGACCGGGCCAACTCCCGTGGCCGTGAACTTTGCCAAGGCCGGCTACCGGCTTCCCCGCGTGACGCATCAACTTCCACCCGGCGGGCCACGCGGCCCGGCGAGGAGCAGCACGAGGTGAGCGGTCCGGTCCGAGGGCAGGCCCGGACCGCTTGCCGGTGCCCGGCGGCATGTCGGCGGACAGTGGGCATACGGGCCCCACCAGCAAGATCACGATCTGCAGCCGGTACTAGCCGTGAGGTCGGCTCCGAGCCGCACCGGCGGCCGCGAGGCGCCGCTGCCGGCCCAGCGGCGCGAGGGCCAGCAGCAGCAACAGCCCGCCCAGGGGAAGGAGATCCAGGCTCATCGCCGTGACGGCAATGCCCGCGACCACCACGAGCGGCCGCCAGGCAGAGATCCGCCGCAGGACCGCCAGCTGGGCCGTGAGCAGGACCAGGCCCACGTAGAAGAGCAGCGGGCCGACGCTGTAGACGGCGGCCGTCACCCCGGGGTGGCTCCTGACGCCGTCGAACATGACGTTCATGGCCTCCCGGTCCGCGCAGAGGAACCCGACCACCAGGTCGATCACGGTCTGCGCCGTCGCCGCTGCCGCGCCGAGCAGACCCGCGGTGGTCGCGGCGCCGGCGAGCAGGCGTGCCGCCGGCCCGCGCCCGGCCGCGGCCCACCGCCGCAGCTGCCAGATCACCGGCACGAGGGCCAGTACGGCCGCCAGCAGCGCGAGATGGCCGAGGCTCCAGGCGAGGCCGGGGCCGTGTGTGGGATCGGTGAGGCGGATGATTCCGTAGGCCGTCATGCAGAGCGGACCGATGGTGAAGAAATTCCACTGGCGGGCTGTGGTCGACATGGCATGATCATGCTCGTGCTGGCAGCCCGGATCCTCGGGGAAGGCCCTGACGCATCCCTGAAACACCCCCGAGTCCGGGTGCGGGACCGGCCCGAAGACCGGTTCAGCGCGCGCCGGCCGGGACGGGGGAGAGCGGTGGGGCCCTCGTGGGAGACGACACGGCCGGCGGTGGGCGGCGCGAAGCGAGTGCCCGGGATGTCCACGCCGCGGTACGCGAACTCAGCGCCGGGGTGGGCCGCGACGCCCTGACGCAGCGGTCGTCGAACACGTCGTCGCCCCTGATGTACCGCACCCTCTTCCGCCCGCACGGACTCGACACCGCGTACGCGCGCGCCCTCGTGTCGGCAGTCCTCGGTCGGGCCGACCGGCAACGGCTCCCCTCCGGTCCCCGACCGGGGAACCGGGGACGGCGGGGGCGGCGGAGGTCCGCGCAGTGGGCGTCATGCGCAGGCGCGTCGGCGTGTGCGGCACGGATGAGGCGTTTCCCGACCGTAGGTTTCACTGGCAGGTTCTGTGGCGGCTGCGGCAGGGAAGAGGTGCTGGCGATGGACGGCAAGCAGATCATCACCGTGTTCGGCGCGACGGGCCATCAGGGCGGGGCCGTGGCCCGTGCCGTCCTGGAGGACGAGGACAGCGGCTTCGCGGTGCGGGCGGTGACCCGCAGGCCGGATTCGGACCGGGCGAGAGAGCTGGAACGGCGCGGCGCGGAGGTCGTCCGCGCCGACATGGACGACGAGGCGAGCCTGCACCCGGCCCTGGAAGGCGCCTACGGCGCCTTCCTGGTGACCAATTTCTGGGAGGACATGTCCGCGGCCCACGAGCAGGCGCAGGCGCAGGCCCTGGCCCGGGCGGCGGGACACGCCGGAGTGCAGCACGCGATCTGGTCCACGCTGGAGGACACCCGCGCGTGCATTCCGCTCGACGACGACCGGATGCCCACGCTGCAGGGCTCGTACAAGGTGCCGCACTTCGACGCCAAGGCGGAAGCCGACCACTTCTTCACCGACGCCGGCGTTCCCACCACCTTCCTGCGGGCCACGTTCTACTGGGAGAACCTGCTGTCGATGTTCGGCCCGCAGCGGGCCGAGGACGGCACCTTCGAACTCGTCTACCCCATGGGCGACAGCAGGCTCTCCGGCATCGCCGTCGACGACATCGGAAAGACCGCCCTGGCCGTCTTCAAGGGCGGCACGGACTTCATCGCCGCCACGATCAGCATCGCCGGCGAGCACCTGCCCGTCGCCGACATGGCCGCCGCCATGACCGACGTACTCGGACAGCCGGTGCGCTACCGGCCCCTGACACCGGACGCCTTCCGTGCCCTCGGGTTCCCCGGCGCGGACGAGGCCGGCAACATGTTCCAGTACTACGCGGACTGCGAGCACGCCTTCACCGCCGCCCGTGACCTCGATGCCGTCCGCGCACTCCACCCCGGCCTCCAGGACTTCAGAACCTGGCTGACCGCGCACCGCGACGAGTTCCACCTGGCCTGAAACACACCTCCCCCAGGGGGCAGGCAACCGGAGCGCCTAATTCCGCCACCGCGGTCCTTCCGCGATGATGAGCGCCCGTCACCCCAGGCGGAAAGGAGCGGAACATGCCTTCGCTGTGGTCAGGGCAGGGCGTACTCCGTCGCAAGCCGATCGAGCACATCGAAGAACCCGAAGGCCCGGCCAGTGAGCAGCTCACCCGGACCCTCGGTCTGTGGCAGCTCACCGCCATCGGTGTCGGCGGCATCATCGGCGCCGGCATCTTCACACTCGCCGGGACGGTCGCCAACAGCGTGGCGGGACCGGCAGTGCTGCTCTCCTTCCTCATCGCCGGTGTGGCCAGCGCCGCGGCAGCGTTCTCGTACGCGGAGTTCGCCGGCCTGATCCCGAAGGCCGGCTCCGCCTACACCTACGGGTACGCCGTCCTGGGCGAGCTGGCCGGCTGGTTCATCGGGTGGGACCTGCTGCTGGAGTACACGGCCATCGTCGCGGTGGTCGCCATCGGCATCTCCGGATACTTCAACTTCCTGCTGGAGGAGACGGGCGCCGCTCTGCCCACCTGGATGCTCGGGGCCCCGGGCACCGGCGAAGGGCACCGCTTCGACCTCATCGCGGCCGTGCTGTGCCTGTTCACGGCCTACCTGCTCAACCTCGGCATGAAGAGCGCGGCCCGGTTCGAGACGGCCGTCGTCGCCCTCAAGGTGCTGGTCGTACTGCTGGTCATCGTCGTCGGCTTCTTCCACATCAACACCGACAACTACACGCCCTTCTTCCCGTTCGGCGTGGGCGGTGCCTTCACCGGCGCGGCCACGGTCTTCTTCGCGGTCTTCGGCTACGACGCGATGAGCACGGCGGCGGAGGAGTCCAAGGACGCGCAACGGCACATGCCCCGGGCGATCATCTACTCCCTCGCCATCGCCATGGTGCTGTACGTGCTCGCCTGCCTGGTCCTGACCGGCATGCAGAGCTACACGGAGATCGACCCGGAGAGCGGCTTCTCCACCGCCTTCAAGGCGGTCGGGCTGCCCGTGGTCGCCGACGTCATCGCGGTCGGGGCGATCATCGGCATCCTCACGGTGATGTTCACGTTCATGCTCGGCGTGACCCGCGTGTGGTTCTCCATGAGCCGTGACGGACTGCTGCCCCACTGGTTCGCCAAGACCCACCCGACCCGGCACGTCCCGACCCGCGTCACCTGGATCGTCGGCGTCGCGTCCGCCGTCATCGCGGGCTTCGTGCCGATCGGCGAGGCAGCGGAACTCACCAACATCGGGATCCTGCTCGCCTTCGCCGTCGTGTGCACCGCCGTCATCGTGCTCCACTACCGGCGCCCCGACCTGCACCGCTCCTTCCGCACACCGCTCATGCCCATCACCCCCGCGGTCGGCGTCATCGCCTCGATCTGGCTCATCACCTACCTCCGCGTGGAGACGTGGCTCCGCTTCCTGGTCTGGTTCCTCATCGGGCTGATCATCTACTTCGGCTACTCCTACCGCCACTCCAAGTTGGCGGGGCGCGCTACGGACACGACCGGGGGCGAGCGCCCGCCGGCGTAGACCGCAGGCGCAGACACGAAGCCGCCCGCCACCTCGCGTGGCCGGGCGGCCTGCGCCGCCTCCGGAGGCCACTCGATGTCCCCCTGCCCGTCTCCGACACGAAGCCGGAGTCGAGGGCGCAGTGGAGGGCGCAGGGGAGGGCGACGACCTCCGAGTCGTCCGGAACCTCGAACAAGGTGTGACGTGTGCGCATCGCGCCTTGCCGGCACGCGTGGAGGCCGCGGGTGGGACGTGGGGCATGGGGCTGTCTCGTGACGCCCGAAGCCGGGTGCGGTGGAAGGCCGCCGAGCCCGCACCCGTCCCGCGGCAAGCGCGCACGGCCGGGTGGCCGCAGACGACCCCTGGCGAAACGTCACAAACATCCGCCATGGCATGGGCGCGCCGACCTCAACTCGCGGCATGGGCAACAGATTTGCCGTCCCGAACCCTTGCCCCGCCGACGAGGTTCGCGAATGATGCTCCGGGCGTGCGCCGCCCCGTGGTGGGCGGGCTCGTATGCCGCCCCCCACCCCTGGCCAGGAGGCCCGCTGTGCGGATGAACCGCCACGTCCGGAGATCGCTCGTAGTCGTCGGTGCCTCGCTCACCCTGCTCGTCGGCGTCCCCCAGACCGCGTTCGCGGCGCCACCCTCCGCACTGCCCGCCCATGCCGAACCGATGGAGCTGGACTTCCAGCCCGCCTATGACTACGACACCGACGGCTGCTACCCGACACCCGCGATAGGCCCGAACGGCTCCCTGAACGGCGGCCTCAACCCCACCGGAGCCCTCAACGGCAGCTGCCGGGACGCCTCGGACCTCGACAACACCAACGGATACTCGCGGGCGACCTGCAACAACGGATGGTGCGCCGTGATGTACGCGCTGTACTTCGAGAAGGACCAGGCTCTCCCCGGCGTCAGCCTCGGCGGCCACCGCCACGACTGGGAACACGTCGTGGTGTGGATCCAGAACAACGAGGCCAAGTACGTCGCGACGTCAGCCCACGGCGACTTCAACCTCCACACCCGCGACCAGATCCGCTGGAACGGCACCCACCCCAAGATCGTCTACCACAAGGACGGCATCAGCACGCACTGCTTCCGCGCCGCGAACAACAACGACGAACCCCCGGAGAACCACAGGCGGGCCTGGCAGTTCCCGGCACTCGTCGGCTGGTCGGGCTACCCCCCGACCCTGCGCGACAAGCTCAGCCAGGCCGACTTCGGCAGCGCGCACTTCGGCCTGAAGGACGGGGCCTTCCAGTCGCACCTGGCCGAGGCCAAGCCGGCCGGCATCCCCTTCGACCCGTACCGGTGACGCGGGCTCCGGTCAGGCGTGGGACGCCCGTCAGACCGAGGTGCCGGCGTCGGCGTACCGCAGCAGCGCCCCGATGCCCCCGCCCAGCCGCAGCTCCTCCTCCGGTACGACGACCAGCTCGGCGGCGGTGCCGACGAGAGCCCGCAACAGGGCCTCGTCGGCGGCTTCCTCGCGGGGCGCCCGCACCCCGCAGGAGACCAGCTCCTCCTCGGTCAGGGCGAGCTGGGTGGGCAGCGGGCCGGTCCACAGCCGCAGCGCGGGGGCGGGCGGACCGTTCAACAGCAGCGCCGAGACCTGGCCGCGCTGGAGGGCGGCGACGACGGCCGCCAGCCCCTCGGCCACGGGCCCGCCGAGGGCCCGGCGGCCGATGAAGATGTCGGCCAGGTCCCTGTCGTGCGCGGCGATCCGGCCGCGGAACACGCTGCCGAGCTGCGGTTCGAGCAGCGCCCGCCGGCTGTCCGTCGCGATCGTGCCCCCGACCCGTACGACCTTGTCACGCAGGGCGTGCGGCAGCCGCCGGACCAGGACGTTGCCCGCCCAGGCGTCCCCGGCGACGACGACCGCGTCGGCATGCGTGCGCCGTGCCCACGCGTCCAGCTCCTGACCCAGCCGGACGGCGCTGTGATGCCACCCGGCGACCGCCACTCTCCGGTACAGCCGCTCACCCGGGGTCACGGCGGACGCCGGCCAGGTGCCGGACTCCGCCTCCACCCGCACCCAGCCGTGCGCCCCGGCCGTCGGCAGTCCCGCGTAATGCACCGCCACCGCCAGGTAGGGAATCTCCGGCACATGCTGGCTGACCAGCGGCATCGCATCCGGCAGGGTGCTGTAACGGGCCGAATCG
>NZ_JACBGN010000089.1 GCF_013401435.1 Streptomyces sp. BR123 | reverse complement strand
CGCTCCCGCTCCCGCACTCGTGCCCGCGCCCGCGCCCGTGCCCGTGCCCGTGCCCCAGGTGGACCTGCACCCCGGCGCACCCCCGATCCTGCACGTCCCCACTCCCGAGCCGGCCGACGTACCGGCCTGGGCGGCCGAGCAGCGCCATACCCTGAAGGCTCTCGTCACCCAACACGGGGCACTGCTCGTCCGCGGGCTCGGCCTGGGCGACACCGGGCAGGCCGGCGCCGTGTTCCGCCGGCTGGCCCCCACCCTGATGACCCACGAGGAAGCCTTCGCCCCACGCCGGACCTACACCCCCGGCGTGTACTCCTCCACGGCGTGGCCGGCCAACCAGCCCATGTGCATGCACCACGAGCTCAGCTACACCCAAACCCCTCCGGGCCTGCTGCTGCTGGCCTGTCTGACAGCGCCCGCCACGGGCGGTGCCACCGCCCTCGCCGACTCCGCCACCGTCCTCGACGCGCTGCCACCGGAACTCGTGGAACGCTTCGAACAGGAAGGCTGGCTGCTCACCCGCACCTACGGCAACGACATCGGCGCCACCTGGGCCGAGTCGTTCGGCACCGACGACCCTGCGGTCGTCGAGGAGTACTGCTGCGCCAACGCCATCGAGTACGCCTGGCAGAACGACGGCGCCCTGCGCACCCGCCAGCGCCGCCCCGCCGTCGTGCGCCATCCGTCCACCGGCCGGCGCTGCTGGTTCAACCAGATCGCGTTCCTCAACGAATGGACGCTGGCACCCGAGGTACGGGAGTACCTCATCGACGTGTACGGCCCCGAAGCCCTGCCCTTCAACACGCGCTTCGGCAATGGCGACCCCATCAGCGAGGACATCGTCGAGCTGATCAACTCCGTGTACGCGGAGCACACCGTCCGCGAGCCGTGGCAATCCGGCGACCTGATGCTCATCGACAACATCCGCACCGCCCATAGCAGAGAGCCGTTCGAGCCGCCGCGCGAGGTCCTCGTCGCCATGGCCGGACCGCAGCCGGCCACCTCCTGTCCGCCGGCCGCGGCCCCCGAAGGGAGCACCCCGTGACCACGTCCCGATCCACTGTCCAGGAGTCCGCCATGTCCGATCCGACCACCGTCCCCCCGATCACCGTGCCTCCGATCACCGTGCCTCCGATCACCGTGCCTCCGTTCGCCGTGATCGGCGGAGCCCAGGTCCAGTACACCCTCCAGGGCAGGGAACGCGAGACCGTGGAGCTCGTCGAGGCGACCTACCGCCTTCACGCCGCAGGGGAGTCTGTGAACCCGCCGTCGTACTTCCTGCGCTTCCCCGACCGCCCGACCGCCCGCATCATCGCGTTGCCCGCATCGATCGGCGGTCAGGCGCGGGTGGACGGCCTGAAGTGGATCTCCAGCTTCCCCGACAACGTACGGGCCGGCATTCCCAGGGCTTCGGCGGTGCTGATCCTCAACGACCACGACACCGGTTACCCGTTCGCCTGCCTGGAAAGCTCCATCATCAGCGCCACACGGACCGCCGCGATGGCCGCATCGGCGGCCGACACGCTCAGCCGGGCCCGCGGGACACGCCCGACCCGCATCGGATTCTTCGGAACCGGCCTGATCGCGCGCTACGTCCACACCTTCCTCGCCGCAACCGGCTGGTCCTTCGACGAGGTCGGCGTGCACGACACCAGCGCCGACAGCGCAGCCGGCTTTCACCACTACCTGCGCGGCGCGCACACCACCACCCGGATCACCGTCCACGACAACCCCGAGAAGCTGATCCGCTCGAGCGACCTCGTCGTCTTCGCCACCGTCGCCAGCCGGCCGCACATCACCGAACCGGCATGGTTCGGCCACAATCCTCTGGTCCTGCACGTGTCACTGCGCGACCTGGCACCCGAGATCCTCCTCGCCTCGTTCAACATCGTGGACGACATCGAGCACTGCCTCAAGGCCGACACCTCACCTCACCTGGCCGAACAGCTCACCGGGCACCGCGACTTCCTGACCGGCACGCTGCACGACGTCACAGCCGGCCGTGCGGCATTGGCGGACGACCGGCCTCTGGTGTTCTCGCCCTTCGGCCTTGGTGTGCTCGACCTCGCCATCGGCAAGCACGTCTACGATGAGGTCATCCGAACCGGGCAACTGCACGTCATCGACGACTTCTTCCATGAACTGCACCGATTCGGCTGAGCAGCCGCCGGACGCCAGGGCGGCCAAGTCCCCGTGCCGTGCACCGGTCAGGCGTACGTCTGGCACCTGCCCGAGGGCCTGGGTCTCGGCATCTGGCAGCCGGCCTACGCGATGCTCACCCACGCCGCCGCGAACCTGCCGGTCCCCGAGAACGTCGGCGTGGTCTGGGGAGGCTTGCCCGACCGGGGAGCCGATCGCACGACCGGTCACCGGGACGACGGCTGCGCGCACGCCCCAGCGACCGTGCCCGATATCCCCAAGCGTCGCCGGTTCGCCACGCCGACGTGTAGCGACTGACGGGCGGCTCTTCTCCCGTTCGTCGTAGAGCCGTTGGGCCTGCTCACGGTCATCGTCAGTGTGCTGCTCACGGCCTTCGCCTGGCCGTCGGTGCGGTCGTACGTACAAGATGTGCCGATCGCCGTCCCCGGGCCGACCGCCGCAGCCGAGCAGGTCCGCGCCGCCCTCGGCCAACGCCTGCCGGACGGCTTCGCGATCAACGGGGTCGCCGACACCGCAGCCGCCGAACAGTTGATGCGCGACCGCGAGGTGTACGGGGCGATCGACGTCAGCTCCGGCACCCGGCAGTTCATCGCCGCCTCGGCTGTCGGCGCGGGGGTCGCCCAGACGCTGCAGGGCGTCGCGACCGGGCACTGTCAGGCGCAGGGACACGGCACCGGCGGACTTCCCCGTCCGCGACCTCGTCCCCCTGCCGGCCGACGAACCCCGCGGCGCCGGCCCGGCCGCCGGAGCCCTGCCCCCTGGTCATGGCGGCCTCGGCGCAGGGGACGTCGGCGGGACGGTCGCGGCCACCGCCGACGGCGGTCTCGGCACCGGCAACAGGCTCGACGGCGCGCGGCATTCCTCTGCCTGCGCGTGCTGTGAGGGGGATCGCAGCCGCCCCTCTCGGGGTGGTCAGGCCGTCAGGCCGCCGAGCGGCGGAGCCTGCGCCTGCGGCCGGGTAGCGCCGGCAGCACGGGCGAAGAAGCGTACAGGCCGCGCAGCGCGGAGGTGCGGCAGGCGGTCGGGCATCGGCCTCTCAGGGACGGGAGCCTTGGCGATCCCCTTCCGGCGCAGCCGTGTCGGCGTGTGTGACGCGGAGCTTCGACTGGCCGTGCGGAAGCTGCTCCCAGTCGTCCATGAAGCGGGCCGTGAGGCCGTGCCGAGCGGCCAGCCGGGCCAGCGTCTCGGTCCGGTAGTAGAAGTCCTCGCCCAGCACGTGGTGCTCCCGGGCCTCGGTGCGGTCGAAGGTGAAGTCGAAGAAGCCCCCGGGCGCGAGGACCCGGCCGATGTGCTCGAGGCACTCGTCGATGACCTCCAGCGGCGAGTGCGAGAAGACGCTGTGCGCGTGCACGACCGTGAACGACGCGTCGGGCAGGAAGTCCAGCCTGAGGTTGTCGACGGGTGCCAGGTGGGGAAGTTTGTGCTGGAGGCCGTACCGGACGAGGGTCTTCTGGGCCTCGAAGAGGATGTCGGGTGAGATGTCGATGCCGTAGTAGTGGCCGGCGTCCAGATAGTCGATGAAACGCCACCCGGCCCGCAGGTTGCCGCAGCCGATCTCCAGCAGCCGGTCACCCGGCTGCAGCCCGTGTTCCTTCAGGTAGTCGAACTGCATCTGCCCGATGGCGAGCCAACGGCTGTGTGAAGGCCGGCCGCCGACCGCCGCCTCCGGGCTCCGGGCGGTGTCGGACGCCATCACGGCCCGGTAGTAGGCGACGTGATCGCGGTGGCGGAGTCGCAGCCAGCGGTCCCGGGCCGCCCGGCGCAGGTAGGGCAGCACCTGCCCGGGGTGCCGCAGTGCGTGGCCGGCCTTGTGGCCGAGCCGTGCGCGGTTGGTCGACAGGCGGGATACGGTCCTGGGCTGCATGACGGCCTCCGTGCCATCCGTGGCTCCCCCCGCGGGGATGCTAACCGTCGCGAACCACGGCGGAGGCGATCGGCGCGGCTCGTCGCGCCTTGCGTACCGAGGATGGTCGATGCGGCCGTGGTCCGGCCTCCTTGCGGAGCCGGGCGCAATGGCCGGCGCGGAGGCGATCTGTACGGGGCGGCTCGTCGGGTTGCTCCGTTTCCGTTCGTGGTGGTCGCCGTATGCGGGGAGGGGGGCGTGCAGCAGGCAGACCTCGGACGGGTCGCGGACCGGATGGTCCGGTCCGAAGCAGGGGTACGGCGGCGCCTCCCTGCCGGCCGGTACGGAGGGGCCGACCCTCGCCGCCTGTGGGCCGAGTGCCGTCAGGCCAGTAGGTTCACGGCGTGCTGGAACAGGCCGGGGAAGCGGGCCGCGGCCGGGATGATCAGGGGCGCGAGCCGGGGCTGGTGGCGAGCCCACAGCAGGGACCGCGTCAGCAGTCGGTAGTTGCGTGACAGCCGGCACCACGCCCGCTCGTAGGCCTGTGGCCGGCCCTCGCCCAGGCAGCGCACCAGTTCGGCGGCCGCCGTCAGGGCGAGGGTGATGCCTTCACCCGTCAGCGCGTCGACGTAACCGGCGGCGTCACCCACGAACAGGACCCGCCCGGCGACGCGACGGCGGGCCTGCTGGCGCAGCGGTCCCGCCCCCCGCACGGGTGTGCGGTCGGCTGCGGCAAGGCGGGACATCAGCAGCGGGAAGCGGGACAGCTGTGCGTCGTACGGGAGCTGACGGGAGGCAAGGACCGCGATCCCGACCTGACGGGGGCCCAGCGGCGTGACGTACGCCTCCGAGTCGGCCGACCAGTGCACCTCCACCAGGTCGGTCCACGGCTCGACGGCGTAGTGGCGCCGCAGTCCGTAACGCGGCGGCTGCCGCCCGGCGGCCGGCCGTACGCTCAGGCCGAGGGCGCGCCGGGTCGGTGAATGCAGTCCGTCCGCCGCGACGACGTAGCGGGCGTCCATCCCGTCCGCCCTGACGTGATCGTCGTACTGGCTCACCCGGCCGATGCGGCGCGGGACGACCGGGACACCGAGCTGGGCGGCCCGGGCGGTGAGCGCCTCGTGCAGCAGGGTGCGGCGTGCGCCGAGGCCGTGCCCGGCCCGGAACACCGCTTCGGCACGGCGCTGACCGACTGCGTCCACATAGCGGATTCCGCGCAGGGCCCGGCCGGGGACCTCCACTCCGAGGGTGCGCAGGGCGCGCACCGCGTCCGGCATCAAACCCTCCCCGCACGCCTTGTCCACGGGCGCGGGGCGCGGTTCGGCGACCACGACGTCGAAGCCGGACAACGCCGCGTGGATCGCGGTGGCCATACCCGCCGGGCCGCCGCCGATGACGAGGACGTCGATCACGATGCCGTGCCCGCCGCGGGGAGGGAGCGCACGGGTGCCAGCGCGTCGTCCTCGCACCGGATGCGCAGGGTCAGCAGGACGGCGTTCAGCAAGGAGAAGCCGAGGGCGGTCAGCCAGGCGGTGTGGACCAGGGGGAGGGCCATGCCTTCGACGACGACCGCCAGGTAGTTGGGGTGGCGCAGGTACCGGTATGGGCCGGAGGTGATCAGCGGAAGCCCGGGGACGATCAGCACCCGGGTGTGCCAGCGGCGTCCGAGGGTGCCGATACACCACCAGCGCAGCCCTTGAGCGGCCAGTACGAGGACCAGTGCGGGCCAGCCGAGCAGAGGCAGGAAGGGCCGGTGGGCGGCCCATGGCTCGATGAGGCAGCCGAGCAGCAGCGCCGTATGGAGGGCGACCATAGCCGGGTAGTGTCCGGCCCCGTGTTCACGGCCGCCCCGGGCCTTGCTCCAGGCGCCGTTGCGTCGTGCCACGGCGAGTTCGGCGAACCGCTCGGCGGCGACGAGCAGGACCAGCAGGATGTACTGCGTGTACTGCGTGTACTGCGTGTACGGCATCATGGCGGCGCTCTCACCAGGCCAGCAGCACGAGTTCGGAGGCGAAGCCCGGTCCGAAGGCGACCATCAGGCCGTTCGTTCCCGGGGGCGGCGGCTCGGCGCGGACGTCGCGCAGGATCTGCAGCACCGAGGCGGAGGAGAGGTTTCCCGCGGCGGCCAGGGCACGCCGGGAGGGTGCCAGCGCGGAATCCGGCAGCCCGAGTTCCTCGGCGAGCGCGTCAAGGATCCTGGGGCCGCCGGGGTGGCAGATCCAGGCCGAGACGTCCCGCGGCTTGAGGTCGTGACCGGCGAGGAAGGACTCGATCTCCTCGACCACGTGCAGTCGGACGAGTTCGGGTACCTCCCGGCCGAGGACCATGCGAAAACCCCAGTCGCCGACGTCCCAGCCCAGCAGGTGCCCGGTTCCCGGGTACAGGCTGCTGCGCGTGCCCACGACCACCGGTCCGGACGCGCCGGCCCACTGCGCCGCCGCAGGGCCGCTGTCCCCGGGGGCGCCGCCGACCGCCACGAGCGCGGCGGCTCCGTCCCCGAACAGGCTGCCCGCCACGAGGTTCGCCGTCGAGGTGTCCGTCGGCTGCAGGGTGAGCGAGCACAGCTCGGTGGACAGCAGAAGCGCCGTACGTCCGGGCAGGCCGGTGAGGAAGTCGTGGACACGGGCCAGCCCGGCCGCTCCGGCGGAGCAGCCGAGCCCGAACAGCGGCACCCGTTTGATGTCGGGCCGCAGCCCCACCTGCGCGGCCAGACGGGCCTCCAAGGACGGCACTGCGATCCCGGTCACGGTCGTCGAGACGACCAGGTCGATCTCCTCGGCCCGCACCCCTGCCTCGCACAGCGCCTGTTCGACCGCCTCGGCCCCCAGGGCGACGGCCAGCTCGACGAACAGCCGGTTGGTCTCGCCGAAGCGGCCCAGCTTCCGGTACCGGCCGAGGGGGAGGGCGAGATGCCGCGTTTCCACCTGGGCCGCACCGTGCAGCCGGCGCAGCAGCGCCCTGTCGGCCCCCGACGGCAGACGGGAGGCGAGGACATCGGTGATCTCCTGCTGCGGGTAGCGGTGCGGCGGGAACACCGTGCTCACCGCGAGGACGCGTGTCATTGCTCCAACATAGGGACAGCGAGGAGCGGGCACCTTCAATGCGGCCCTCGCGGGCGAGTCGTCCGCCTAGCGTGGCGGGGTGCCCGCCACCACCGACGATGCAGCCTCCCTGACCACCGCGTCCACCGGGGGCGAGGGAGGCGCGACATCCACCGTCCTGGGCCTTCTCAAGGCCTGCCACCCCGTGCCGGCCACCGCGGTCACCCTCCTCGCGGCCCTGCTGGCCGCTGCCGTGGGGCTCGGCCCCGTCCCCGGGACGACGGCGGTGGCAGCCGTTGCCACGGGCCAGTTGTCGATCGGCTGGTGCAACGACCGGATCGACCTGCGGCGCGACCGGGCGGCCGGACGCCGGGACAAACCGCTGGCCACGGGCGTGCTGCCGCCGGCAGCGGTGACCGCGGCCGCGTGCGTGTCGCTCCTCGTCTGCGTCCCGCTGTCGCTGGCCTGCGGCCCCTCGGCGGGCTCGGTCCATCTCGGCTGCGTCGGCGCCGCCTGGTCCTACAACCTGTGGCTCAAGCGCACGGGCGCCTCCTGGCTGCCCTACACCGTGGCCTTCGGACTGCTTCCGGCATTTCTGACACTGGCCGTGTGCGGCGACTGGCCACCGGTGTGGCTGACCACCGCGGCGGCCCTCCTGGGAACGGCCGCCCACTTCGCCAACGCCCTGCCCGACATCGACGACGACGTCGCGGCCGGCGTACGAGGCCTTCCGCAGCGGCTGGGGCGGCGCACCGCCCTCGCACTCTCCGCCGTCCTCGCCTTCTCCTCCTGCGCGGTGCTGACCGCCGGCCCGGCGGGCGCGGTCACTCCCGCCCAAGTGCTGCTGCTGACGATGACGCTGACGCTGTGTGCGCTGGCGATGGCTGCTCCGCCCGCTGTCGCGTCCGGCCGGACACCCTTTCTGGTCATCATGGCGCTGTCCGGAGCCGACGCCGTACTGCTGGTCCTCGCCGGCCGTGCCCTTCCCTCCGGCTGACGTGTCCGCGGTCCACGCGGCAGCGGACGACCCTTCGTCATCCTCGCCATCACGCCGTCGCCATTCTGGCGACCAGCATGTGAAGGTGTGCTGCTGGGGCTGAGGTTGGCGGTGGCGAAGTCGGCGCGGGAGACCTCCCACTGGCGAACCGCAGGACCGTACCGGAGGGCAGTCCGGGCCGGTCGTACTGGTCCGGCTGGCGGGGGGCAGGCGGCGGCGGAGCGGGCCGGGCCGGGCGTTTCACCCGGTGATCCCGGCGCCGCCGTCCGCCGAGGGCTGCGCACTACCGGGCGGTGCGGCGAGCACCAGACGGGCGACGACGCAGTCAGCGAGCGCGGTGGCGTTGGCGGACGGCTCCGGCGTCGGCCAGGACCTGCCGGTGGACCAGTTCCAGCTGTTCCCGGGTGGGCATGTCGGAGTCCTTTCCCCCCACAGGCGCGGAAAGGAGGGGCTGGAACCGACGGTGAAGCCGACTGACAGGCAGACCCGATACGCGCCCGGAGGCCCATCAAGGCTGCCTTCTCCCACAGCAGCCCAGACGGCAGCCCAGCGGGTCGTTGAGCTGGAGGAGCGGCGCAAGAAGCCCCTGGACGCGGACGGCGCCGTGTTCCGTAGCCCCGGTACGAGTCGAGGACGGTACCTCCGGCGCACCGGGTGACGCCGGAGTTGCCGTTCCCCGCCCTCTCCCACTGGCGCCGAGGCTGTTCGCAGGGACGGCTAGGATTCCCCGTATGACTCATACGGGGGATGAAACGCGACGATTGGCCACGCGTGGCCAGGTGGTGGTGCTGGGCCTGTTGTCGGCCGGCATAGCCATGCTGGCGAAGTGGCACGAGGGCCCCGTCTTCTGGTGTGGCGCCCTTCTGGGGATCGCAGGCATCGGCGGGTACTTCGTCCAGTTCGACACACCTCGCGGGGCGGGCCAATGGCTTCTTGCCGCCGTCGGCTTTTGCATGGTGTTCATGTTCGGTCTGCAGTTGCTGATCGGCGTCTTCTCCTGACGCATGGCGCGGCCGGCACGCCATACACTCATCGAACAGTCGCCAACGACGTCATCCCACGTCAGCGAAGCGGGAACCGCGTCGCTGACGGCCCATGCACTCAGCCCACCACAGCCCGCTGAGAGCTGGCAGGAACGCCAGCTCGCGGGGGGCGCGATAGATCGGCAGTCGTCGACTGCCTACCTACCTGCCTCCCGTCAACGTCCGCAGGTCGGGGAGAGTGCACCACTACGACAGGGGCGGATCGGGCGCATCGCATCACCGGTACAACGGGGCTCGCCCCGGAGTACCTCGGCGACGGCGTACAGCTTGCCGGCGTCGGCGGTGCCGTCCTCGCAGACGAGAGCCTGCACCAGGCCCGGGTTCCGATCTCGGGTGCGACGGCTCCGCTGCGCAAGTCGCCGGGGGCGTGGCATCGGCAGCCGAGGCCCGTGTCGCGCCATCCCCGGGTCCGGCACCTGGGAGGGCAAGGAGCAGCAGCCATGACCAGCAGCGGCACGGCGGGGAGGGGTTCGACAGCCCGGGGAGAGGGAGCGAGCGGTGGCACCGGCCAGTTCGGCCATCTGTGTGCCGGCGGCGATGTCCGCCCGGACCGCGGGAGCGGCGAGGACCACACCACCGAGGGTGAGGGTCAGGCCGGTGAGGGCACCGGCGATACGAGTCGACGTGCGCACGGGACGCCGGTTGGTCGCGCGGTCCCAGCCCCGGCGGGGCCGGACCCATGTGGTAAGGCCGCCTGGCAACACTCGGTGAGTGGTGCCCCCGCCGGCGGGCTCACAGACTGACCGCACGATTCTGCGTCGCATTCATTGAGCCGCACCGGCATACGGTCGCCAGGCCGAAGGGGAGAGCCGGAACCGGATGTGACGCGCTCGGACCTCCACTGGCGGGCCCTTCACTCCAGCGTCGCATCCTCTCCCCCGCCCGTTCTGGGCAGCCGGGGCGGCCGCGCTGAACAACTGCGATTACGCGAAGCGCGTGGCCGGCCGTCCGGACGGCCAGTTGGATCGGACCGCCCAGCGCCCCGCCCGGCCTGTCCCCTGCACACGCGGCTCGGCCGGGGAGAGACCGGCCTTCACTTCCCCGCGAGGTGCTGGGCCGCCGCTGCGGTGGCACACCCGATCAGGAACCCAGTTCGACCGGACCAGCCCCGTGATCGACAAGCCAATGGCGTCTGACACAACGTCGCGCGACGCCTGGCACGCCCACAACCGCGCGATGGCCAAAGGTGAGCGCAGGGCCGCCACAGCGTGCGGGGCTGCAGCAAAAGGGTCAGTGCGCGCCGCGCCCTCTCCCACAACCGGGCGGTCCTGCCGCTCGGCTCGAACCTCAGCCACTGCCGTCACCGACGTCACCGACGTCACCGAGCAAGGCGTCCACCGCATCAACAACAACCGGCAACTGCCATGGTCCTTCCTCGCCCACACCGGCCTGACCATCCACCCACCACATCCACCGAACTTACGAAAAGATCAGTAGGCGTGCCGTCTCATGACGTTGGTTCCGCACTGTCAGGCTTGGCGTGCGTAGGACGTGAGGCGATCGGCGAGCGCGATGACGAGGTCGCGGAGTTCATCGGGGCGCTCGATGACGAACGGCCGGTCGAGTGAGGCGAGTACCGGGGGCAACCAGTCGAGCCGCTGCACCCGTAGCTCGACGCGGAGCCAGTGCTCGGTCGCCGGGTCCTGGCCGGCCGCGGGCTCGTGCTCTTCCAGGCTCGCGACGCTGGCCGGAAGGTGGGCGCGGATCTGCTCGACTGTCCCGTGGATCCGCAAGGTCACCTCATGCCGGTACTCGGCCGTGGCGAACCCTGACAGCACGCGCTGTTCCGGACGGGGACCCACTGGAGCTTCGAATGAGCCGGGCAGGGTCCGCGCGTCTGCGATGCGATCGAGCCGGAAGGTTCGGTCCTCGCCGATCTGGGCGTCCTTGCCCGTCACGTACCACCGGCCCGCATGGGCGACGATCCCGTACGCGTGCAGCGTGCGTTCGCTGCGCCGTCCGTCACGGTCGGTGTAGCGGATCGAGACCGGTCGGCGGTGGCGCACCGCATCGGCGATCGTGAGCAGGACCCCGGCGTCCGGGGTGTCGAACTCGCCGGGCTGCTCCGTGAAGGCGAGAGCGTCCAGGAGTGTGTCGAGCCGGCGGGCGATGTGCTTGGGCAGCACCCGCCGGATCTTCGCCGAGGCCGTCTCGCTTGCCGTGTGCTCCGTCGTCGTCAATCCTGCTCGGCGGCCGGCGACCAGGCCCAGCAGCACGGCCAGCGCCTCGTCGTCGCTGAGCATGAGCGGAGGCAGGCGGTACCCGGGAGCCAGCCGGTACCCGCCGTAGCGGCCGCGCACCGACTCCACGGGCACGTCCAGGTCGATCAGCTGGTCCACATACCGGCGCACAGTGCGCCCCTCGACGCCGAGACGGTCGGCGAGCTCGGCCACCGTCCGGGTACCGCCCGACTGCAGCAGCTCCAGGAGCGTCAGCACGCGGCCGGTGGGTCGAGACATGTCCGCAGCTTAACGCGAAATACAGGACCGATTCTGTCCACTATTTCTCCTAGCCTGCGACGTGCACGCCTCCAGCACAGCCAAGGAGATTCCCATGGACTTCGTCTCGATCCGCATCATCACCAGCGACGTCGCACGCCTCGTCGAGTTCTACGAGCGAGCCACAGGGGCGCGGGCGGCGTGGGCCACCGAGGACTTCGCCGAACTCAAGGCCACGGGCGCCACCCTCGCGATCGCCGGCACCCGCACCGTCCCGCTGTTCGCCCCGGGCTCTGCCCGCCCGGCGGACAACCACAGCGTGATCACCGAGTTCCTCGTCGACGACGTGGACCGTATTCACCAGAACCTGACCGGCTTCGTCACCGACTTCGTCAACGAGCCCACCACGATGCCCTGGGGCAACCGGTCGCTGCTGTTCCGCGACCCCGACGGCAACCTCGTCAACTTCTTCACCCCCGTCACCCCGGCGGCCATCGAAAAGTTCGCACGCTGACGCCACACACAGCCGCTCACGCGGGAGCTCCGAGATCCCGGGGCTCCCAGTGAGCCTTTTCCATCTTCAGCCTGAGCTGGCCAGATGCAGGGTGAGGACAGCCTGAACAAGGCTCGTGATGCGGGTGGTCGAGCAGCGGGGCTTGCGGAGAAGCCGCCAGGACTTGAGGGTGGCGACGCCTGCTCGACCAGGGCCCGGATCTTCGCGTGGGACTGGTTGACGCCCTGCTGGCCTGTGGACAGCGTCTCCCACCGGCCGCGGTAGGAAAAACGGACCGTGCCCCCGGCTCCTTGGTATCCCTTGTCGGCCCAGCAGACGATGCCGGCCCCTGCGAGAGCGTCGATGACACCGTGCTCGCAGGCCGCACGAACGTCATGGACGGCTCCTGGCAGAGCGGAAGACGCCCACAGCAGCCGACCGAACGGATCGGCGGCGACCTGCACGTTCACCCCGTGCTTCTTGTGTTTGCCCGAGCAGAACGGTCGGCCGGCGGCGATACGGTCGATGGGTAGCAGCGTCCCGTCAGCAGGACGAACGCCTTCGTTGACGCCGCCCGGACCGCATCGGGAAGGGTCGGGGCGAGGGCGGCCAGGACGTCGACCCCGACTTGCTGACATCGCCGACACCTCACAGGTCGGCGATGAGGGCGTACCGCTCGTCCGCCACCGGGCCGCCCCACGAGCGGGGCCACCGCCGAGTTCTTCCGGGACCCCGCACCGGCGGTTCAGTGCTCGCAGAGAGAGAACTCCCGTTCGTAGAGCTGCTCGTTGTGTTCGTCGACGAAGAACTTCCTTTCCTTCATGAGCTCTTCGCGGTACGACTTGGCCTGCTCGAGCGTCATGGTCGAGGTGTCGGACCAGGGCTGCTGCGGCGGCACGTCGGCGGTCGAGACGATCTGCTCCGCCGGGTCGACCAGGAAGAACGCGAGGATCTTGCGGTGTCCCGGGCGGGTGGGGTCCGCGAGGCGGAACGCGTCCACGCGGTGCTGCAGGACGTTGGGGAACGCCAGGCAGCGGCCCGCAGGGGTCGGTACCGAGCCCAGCACCTGGTTCAGCGCGTCCTCGTCCTCAAGGCCGTAGACCTCGCGCAGCCCGGCGTCGTCGTTCTGTTCGTAGTGCGGGTCGTCGAGTGCGGCCCGGAACCCCAGCCGGCTTTCGGTGATGTTCTCGCTGTCCCAGTAGTAGATGCCGGTCGAGACGATCCGCTCGTTCAGCATGCCCTCCACGTGCCACGAACCGCCGGGGTACTCGGGCTTGTCCGGTGTGAGGTGGACGGTGGCGAGCTTGACGATGACCTGGAGCCGACGGCCGCGCAGGTCGACCCGGGCGGATGCGTCGGGCAGTGCGGGCGGGCTGAAGGCCGGAGCGTCCGGGACGATCGGGCGGCGGTTCTCCCACCAGGCCTCATAGGCCTCGTCCCAGGCAGCGCGGGCATCCATGTAGGCCGCGTTGTCACTGTAGGACGACTGGCGCGGATACTCCGGTTCCGATTCGTACCAGCCGTAGGGATCGGCCTCGATCCGCGGGGGCCGAGGGTTCCGCAGATCGGTGAGCACGTTCTCGAACAGCGGACGCAGGCGCGCGAAGATGTCCGGCAGGACGGAGGCCAGTGCGCGATGCACCTCGGGGTGGACGTTGTTGACGTACGAGCGGAAGGCGACGGCGCCGTCCTCAGTGACGTCGACGTCCGTGGGCAGCCACTGGAACCTCTCCGAGAACTCGTACTTCGCGTAGTGGTTCGTCGGGTTCTTCCAGGCCCGCTCCGGGCCTCCGCTCACCTCCCGGACCAGGCAGAACAGCGAGGGGTGCACGAGATCCAGCACCTGGCCCTCGGATCCGGGATGCCAGTCCCGCTCCGCTTCGGGAACCTCTTCCAGGACCCGGACCGCCTCCCGCAACCGGGACCCGAGCTGGTCGTCGACGAGGGTGTCCGACTGCCAGACACCGTCGACCGCGGACACCTCGATGCCGGTCCGCGCGTCCCGCAGCACGGCGTAGTGCCGCAGCTCGGCGAGCACGTAGCGCACCTGCGCTTCGGTCAAGCCCTGCGCCACCGCTTCCTGCGTCCACCGGGCGACGATGTCGGCGTCGTTCATCTTGTCGAACCACGCGGGCTTGGCGCGCAGGTGCGAGCTGCACTGCATCATCTGCAGTTCCCGCAGCGTCCGGGGCGTCGCGAACGCCGGGGAACGGGAACTCTGGAAGGGCAGCGGGAAGGCGGACAGGCCGGTCACTTCTGGTGATCCTCACGGTCGGTGTGCGGTGGCGGGAAGGATAGCCCGCCCCACTGACACCCCAGCGGCGGCCCCCGGGCGGGACGACCGTCGCAGTCACCCCGGACCGCGCGGGTCAGGCGTTGCCGCCGGTGGCGGCGTGCGCGGCCGTCGCCTCGGCGCATGTGTCCTGGCCGCCCCTTCGGGTCTTCTGCCGCCTGCAGGGCGGCAGGTGCATGAGATGAGGGCCACCTACCGGGCGGACCTCAGCTCACTGCCTGCTTCACGAGTGCGGCGATCCGGGCCTCCACCTCGGGCGTCACCTCGGTCAGGGCGAAGCCGGCCGCCCACATCGGGCCGTCGTCGAGCTTCGCCAGGTCGCTGAACCCGAGCGTCGCGTAGCGCGCCTTGAACTTCTCCGCGCTCTGGAAGAAGCAGACGACCTTGCCGTCCAGTGCGTAGGCGGGCATCCCGTACCAGAGCTTCGGCGCGAGGGCGGGAGCGTTGGCCGTGACGACGGCATGCACGCGCTCGGCCATGAGGCGGTCCGAGTCCTGCATCTCGGCGATCTTCGCGAGCACATCCTGTTCAGCCTGCGCCGCCTTGTCCGCCTTCGAGCCGTGGAGCGCCGCCTTCTTGAGTTCCTGTGCGTGGTCCTTCATCGCGGCCCGCTCCTCGGCCGTGAACCCCTCGTACGCGCTGCTGTCGGTGCTGCTCATGGTGGATCTCCCTCTTGAGGATCTTTGAGGATCCGGATGTGTGGATGTGAGAAGGGGGCTTGGGGCCCCCTGTCCGGGTCGTGCCACCGGCCCGTGAGGGCTTGGGCCCTCGGTCGTGCGGCGGGATCGGGCGGGGCGTCAGACCAGCCAGCGACCGTCGCGCATCAGCTCGCGTCCGGCCAGCTCGTTCTCCTCTCGCCAGGCCTGGATACGGCGAGGAGTGATGCGGAACCAGCGGTACGGAGTGCTCAGCGAGCGCGGGTCGAAGCCGGTGCGTGTGGCGAATCGGTCACCTCGTTGCAGCGGCACCGCGTCGAGGTCGAGGACTTCGACGTCGCCCTCCATCATGACCACGTCGCGGGTGTGGCCGAGGGCCAGCCGAGCGGTCCGGGTGGCGGCCAGGTTTCGGCCGGTGGGGCTTTCTGCCGGGGTAGCCGCCAAGAGCGCCTCGCCGTCCCAGTCGAAGGACAGCGGTACCAGGTGCGGGGCGCCGTCCGCCGAGGCACTGGCCACCCAGACGTCGATGTCGTGGGTGAGCCGGTGCTCGGTGTCGCGACGGCGCCGTGCGCGGGAGCGGGGTTGGGCGCTCATCGGTCCTGCAGCAGCCCGAGGAGGTTGCCGTCGGGGTCGATGACGGTGGCCGCCAGGCGGCCGCCGCCGACGTCGTGCGCGGGCTCCTTGACGGTGGCGCCCGCGGCGGTCACTTCGGCGAGCTTCGCCTCGATGTCCGGCACGTGCCAGTAGGCCAGTGGCGAGGTCAGGCCCTGCGGTCCGCCGCCCGGGAGCAGGCCGATGTGCTGGCCGGCGGCCTCGAAGCCGACGTAGTAGGGCTCGTCGGTCTGCGGTGCGACACCGAGCAGCGCGGCGTACACCGCCTTGGCCCGGGCGAGGTCGGACACGGGATGCAGCACGGTCTTCATCCCCTGGGTGGAAGAGCTGGTCACGATCACTCCTGTCTTCGCGGGTCCCGATCGGCCCGGTGTGGTCCGCCGGGCTCGTTCCCTGTGACCACAGCTTCCCTCGGGCGGGGTAGGGGGCGCCTCCGTGCTGGCCACGGAAAGCACTACGGATAATGACCCGGTGTCCACTCCAGTGATCTCGGCTCGGGAAGCCGACGTGCTCGCGCTGCTCGGGGAGCACCTGAGCAATGCAGAGATAGCCACGCGGCTGTTCATATCGGTACGGACGGTCGAGTCGCACGTCTCCTCGCTGTTGCGGAAGTTGGCGGTGCCGGACCGGCGGGCGCTGTCCCGGCACGCGCCCCGACCGACGCGTGCCGAGCAGGCACGCCCGGCACCCGCGCTTCCGGCACCGCTGACGGCGTTCGTCGGCCGGTCACGGGAACGCGGGGAGCTGGCCGCGGCGGTGACGGCACGTCGGCTGGTGGTCGCCGTCGGTCTGGGCGGGGTGGGCAAGACGCGGCTCGCGCTGGCGGTGGCGGCTCAGGTGGCCGGCGAGTTCGCCGACGGGGTGTGCTTCGTCGACCTGGTCCCGGTCACGGATCCGGGGCGGGTGGGCGCGGCGGTCGCGGCAGCCATGGGCGTGGGCGAGCAGCCCGGGCGCGGTATCGACGACGCGCTGGTGTCCGCGCTGGCCGACCGCCAGGCGCTGCTGGTACTGGACAACTGCGAGCAGGTACGCGACGGGGTGGCGCCGTTCCTGGAACGGCTGCTCGTGGCCTGCCCGGGGATACGGGTGCTCGCGACCAGCCGGGCCCGGCTGATGGTGCCGTTCGAGTGGGTCTTCCCGGTTCCGCCGCTGTCGCGGGTCGGCGGCGGCGAGTCGGAGGCGGTCGCCCTGTTCCTGGAGCGGGCGGCGGCGGTCGGCAGGGCCCCGGCTCCGGCGGAACGCGACCGGATCGCGGCCCTGTGCGAACGGCTCGACGGCATGGCGCTGGCCATCGAACTGGCGGCGGCGCGGTGGTCCACGCTCGGTCTGGACGGCCTGACGGCCGGCCTCTCCGACCAGCTCCGGATCCTCGCCGGCGGCCCTCGCGCCGACGGCAGGCAGCGGTCGGTGCGGGCCGTCCTCGACTGGAGCCATGACCTGCTCGAGCCGCAAGACCGGGCACTGCTGCGGCGGGTGTCGGCGTTCGTCGCTCCGTTCACCGCCGAGGCGGCCGCCGAGGTGGCCGGGTTCGCCCCGCTGGAGGCGGCCGCGGTCGCCGACGGGCTCGGCAGGCTCGCCGAGCAGAGCCTGCTCGCCGTGACGCCGTCGGAGACCGGCACTCGGTACCAGGCGCTGGAGACCCTTCGTCAGTACGGCACGGAGCGGCTCGCCGACGCCGGTGAGCTCACCGATGTCCGATCGCGGCACCTGGCATGGTGCCTGGTCGGTGCGGTCGGCCTCGAGGAAGGCGGCGGCTCGGACTGGCGAGCCCGGTTCGACGCCGTCGCGGAAGACCTGCGGACCGCCTTGGCCTGGGCGGCAGGCCGGCCGGAGCAGCGCGCGGACGCGTGCCGTCTCGCCTTGTCCATGGCCGGGCTGGCCTTCACGCGCAACCTGCTGGGCGAGGCCCAACAGCGGTACGAGCAGGCGGCTTCGCTCACCTCCGGCAGCGAAGCCGCCGCCGCATTGCGGCAGGCTGCCGGAGTGGCCGGGTGCCGCAGGCTCGGCGATGACATGTACCGCCTGCACCGGGCCGCCGCCCAAGCCGCCCGCCGGGCCGGGGACACCACCGGGGCCGCCCGCGACCTGGCGGCCGCCGCCACCGCCGCGTACCGCTTCTCCAGCACGTTCGGCCGGATTCCGCCCGTGGAGGAGGTGACCGGCCTGCTCGCGGCGGCGCGTGAGCTGACCGGTGACGACGACCCGGCCGCCGGGGCGGCCGTCGCGCTGGCCGAGGCAGCGGTGGTCGCGGACGCATTCGGCGCGGTCCAGGGAGCCCCGGACAACACCGCGCCGGACACCGTCGCATGCGCCGGACAGGCCGTCGAACTCGCCCGGCGCGCGGGCGACCCGGTTGCACGGTCCGCCGCCCTCGACGCGCTCTCCGGCGCCCGGAGCTGGGCCGGCGAGCCCTTCGCCGCGGCGGCCGCAGCCCGGGCTCGGATCGACATCCTGGCCTCGGCACCGAGCACCCCTGCCCGGACGCACGAGCTGATCGACGCCCTCGCCATGGCCGCCGCGACCGCCGTCGGCGCGGGCGAGCTGTCGGCGGCCCGCCGGTGGGGCAGCCAGCTCGCAGCCCAGCCGCAGCTGGCCGAGGTGGGCGACCACGCCACGTCCTGGCTGCTGGTCGCGGAGTCGTTCGCGGGCCATGCCGACGAGGTGCTCACCGGCAGCGTGCGCTTCCTCGACGCGTGGGAGCAGGCCGGTCGGCAACGGTCGTTCTCGCTCGGTCCGGCCGCCGCGTCCGTCGCGATGATCCACGGCTTGCGGGGCGACCACGAGGCCCGGGCAACCTGGCTCAAGATCACCGATCAGGCAGGCAGCAGCGAGGACCACCAGCACGGGCACGGCGCCGTCTTCGACACCATGGTCCTGCTCCATCACGGCGACGCACACGCGGCCCTGGAGCGCATCGCGCCCGAGCCGGAGCACGTGTGGAAGTGGGTCTGCTGGGTCTGGCTGCACTGGTACACGGCCCTCCGGGCGGAGGCAGCGGTCCTCGCCGGGCACCCGGACGCCCCGGGCCGGGTCGCCGCCGCCCGGGCCGTGGTCGCCGGGAACCCGGTGGCCACCGCGCTGGTGGACCGGGCGGAGGCACTGCTCGGCGGCGATCTGTCGCAGCTGCTCGCCACCGCGGCGGCGTTCGACGCGGCCGGCTGCCGCTACCAGTGGGCACGTACGCTGCTACTCGCCGGGGGCGAGCACACGGCGACCGGTGCCTCCGCACTGGCGGACCTCGGACTGGCACCCATGAGGGTTCGGTAGCCCCACCACTGGCGCCCCTGAACAACGCGTCGCCCTCTCGGGCCGCACCAGGAGCCCCAGGAGCCCCGGCATTTGAGGGCCGCACCCGACACACCGACCGACACTCCTGTGGCGACCACGTGCCCGCTGTGCGGTGCCGGCACCTCGGACCGAGTCAGGCGCCGAGCGCGGTGAAGCCTCCGACGATGGCGCCGTAGCCGATGTGGGCGACGAGGGTGACCACGGGGGTGCTCAGTCCGTAGTTGAGCATCAGGAAGCCGGGGGGTTCCAGAAGGGCCACCTCGGGAGCGCTGGTGAGCGGGCTGCCCATCCGGGGGTGGACGAGCGGCAGGAGGACGCTGACCAGGGCGGTGCCGGCAAACAGGCCGTGCAAGAGACCGAACAGGGCGCCCAGCCACCATCCGGCCATGCCGATCGCGAGGAAGACGGCGTAGTAGATGAAGGCGAAGACCTCGCCGTTGAGGAAGTGCATCAGGTAGCCGACGGCCTTGGCGCGCGTGCGGTTGACGGTCACCGCGGTGCCGAGGAGGAAGGGCAGGTCCATCCGTGTCAGACGCATCTCGCCGGCGGCGCGCAATGCCGTGGTCAGCACCAGCGTGCCGACGAACGCCCCGGCGGCCGTCCCCCACGCGCTCACGCGCCCGCCTCCTCGGAGGCGGCGTTGATGGCATGGGCGGCGCTGATCAGCGCCAGGTGGCTCAGCCCCTGGGGCAGGTTTCCCAGGAAGTCACCGTTGGCAGGGTCGATCTCTTCGCTGTACAGGCCCACGTCGTTGGCGAGATGAACGAGGTCGTCCATCAGTTCGGCGGCCCGGGCGAGGTCTCCGGTGCGGGCGAGGGATTCGGCGAGCCAGAAGGAGCAGGCGAGGAAGGCGCCCTCGGGTCCGTTCAGGCCGTCTTCGCCGGAGTAGCGGTCGACGAACGGCCCGTGCCGCAGCTCTTGTCCCACGGCCTCGATCGTCGCGTCCATGCGCTGGGCTTCGCCGTCGTAGCCGTAGAGGTGACCGAGGAGGACGGCGGCGTCCAGGTCCTCGCTGCCGGCGGAGCGCACGTAGCAGTTGCGGTGTGGCGAGACGCAGCGGGTCTCGATGAACGTGGCGGCCTCTTGGCGGGCGAGCTGCCAGCGGGCCAGGTGCCGGTCGGGAATCAAGCCGTGTTCGGCGAGGCGTGCCGCACGGTCGATGGCGACCCAGCACATCATCTTCGACTGGGTGAAGTGGCGCGGTGCGCTGCGTACTTCCCAGATGCCCGAGTCGGGTTCCTGCCAGGTGGCGCAGACGAGGTCGGCGAGTTCGGCGAGGCGCCGGGCGACGTCGGCGTCCAGCCTTCCGGCGGCCCGGGCGTACAGCCAGGCGGTTTGCATCAGCTCGCCGTAGGTGTCGAGCTGGATCTGATCGGCGGCCGCGTTGCCGATGCGGACCGGAGTCGAGCCGCGGTAGCCCTCCCACGGGAGTGCCTCCTCCCTGGTGTGGGCGCCTCCGTCCAGCCGGTAGAGGACCTGCAGGCGGGGGTGGGTGAGCTGGGAAGCGTGCATCAGCCACCAGAAGTAGGCATGTGCTTCCGCAGGGCAGCCGAGCAGCAGGAAGGCGGCCAGGGTGAACGCGGAATCACGCACCCATGAAAAGCGGTAGTCCCAGTTGCGCTCGCCGCCGACGTGTTCCGGCAGCGACGTCGTCACTGCGGCCGCGACCGCACCGGAGGGGGCGGAGACCAGCAGCTTCAAGGTCAGCAGGCTGCGCATCACCGCCTCATGCCACCTGCCGGTGTAGATACGGTCGTCCGCCCAACGGCGCCAGGAAGCGCACGTACGCTCCAGGCGCGCCTCGCACTCGGCCCGGGCCGGCAGGATCAGCGGCTCCTGATGAGCGAAGGGCATGGCGATCACTGCGCTCCCGCCCTGTGCCGCAAGGAAGCTGCCGCTGATCGCGTCCCCCTCGAATCGGGGTTCGCCTGCATCCCAGGAGCATATGGCGAGCGCGTCGCTGCCGGCCGTCGCAACGGGGACTCCGGCGCGCCGAACCAACCGCGTCGTGCGGGTGCCGTAGCCGAATCGAGGCTGGACCCTCCACCGCATCGGGACCGGCCCGGATACACCGTCGATACGCCGTTGCAGCTCGCGCATCGGGGCGAGCGCGAACCCATCGTGCAGAGTCAACGCGTCGGTGACCCGCACGATGCCCTGGGAGGTGACGAACGTGGTCTCCAGGACGTTCGTGCCGGGCAGATAGCGTCGTTCGCTCCGGTACGGCACCGCCGGTTCCAGGAGGAAGCGGCCGCCGCGGTCGGCGTCGAGTACGGCACCGAACACCGCCGGTGAGTCGAGATCCGGCAGTCCGAGCCAGTCGACCGACCCGTCGCGGGCGATCAGTGCCGCGGTCCGTCCGTCGCCGATCACCGCGTAGTCGCGCAGCGGAACGTAGCCGTCACTGCGCGGGACCACCGGGCGATGGCCATCGGTTCGGGGAGAAGCTCCCATGACTTCACCATCTCATCGGGCCTGCTCCCGCTCCATCGCTCTGCACGGAGTTGATCATGGTGCCACGCGGAGGGGGTGGCCGGGCGGGTGGTGCCGTGAGGCTCCACCCGCCCGACGGATTCAATGCGCTCGTCACCTTTCACGCCCGCTACCGCTCGGCGTGGTAACGCTGAGCGAGTCGTGCCAGCGCGACGGCGCCGAGGAGCAGTCCGAAGTCGCGCAGGGCCACGTCGTAGTGGCCCGGGATGGTCAGCAGGTTGACGATGATGCCCGCCAGCCATCCCGCCACCAGCCAGCCCCCGAAGCGCGGGGCCAGCGCCACGGCGACGCCGGCCATGATCTCGACCGCGCCCACGGCGTACATGGCCGCCTGGGCACTGCCGGGAACGATGTTGTCGATCCACGGCGCGAGGTAGGCGGGCCAGTCCACGAGCAGGTTGGCGAACTTGTCCAGCCCGAACAGGATCGGCGCCACCGTGAAGCCGGTACGCAGGATCACGAACGCCTGGTAGCCGGGGTCGTCGAGCGCCGCCCGCCGCCGGGTGGTGCTTGTGGTGCTTGTGGTTACGGAGGACATGACGCTCTCCTTCTATCGGCAAGGTTTATTTCCTATAGAAGACCTGTCTCGCTCTTTAGTCAAGGACCGTGGGTTTTACACTCGTGCTTGTGGACACCTCCAAGGAAGTACGCGACCCCGACGTCTCCGCCGTCGCCGCTCTCGACGAGCCGACCCGCAGGAGGCTGTACGACCACGTCGTGCGCCAGCCGATCCCGGTGAGCCGTGACGAGGCGGCGGCCGCCCTCGGACTGGCCCGGAAGACCGCCGCGTTCCACCTGGACCGCCTGGCCGACGCATTGCTGCTCGACGTCGTCTACGAGCGCCGCAGCGGACGCTCCGGGCCGGGCGCCGGGAGGCCGGCCAAGCTCTATCGCCGCTCGGCGAGGCAGGTCGCCGTCACCCTGCCGGACCGCCGCTACGAGCTGGCCGGGAGGCTGCTCGCCCAGGCCGTGGAGGAGTCCGACGCGACCGGCGAGCCGGTGCGCAGGGTGTTGCACCGCAAGGCCGACGAACTCGGCAGGCAACTGGGCGAGCAGAACAAGACGAATGTCTTCGACCTGCTGGAGAGGTACGGCTTCGAACCACGTCGCGAGGGCGATGTCATCGTTCTTTCCAACTGCCCTTTCCACACGCTGGCCCAGGAGCACACCGAGACGGTGTGCGGCATGAACCTCCATCTGCTGAGCGGTATTCTCAACGGCCTGGACGCGGCAGGACTCCAGGCATGCCTGGCTCCCAGTCCCGGCCGCTGCTGCGTCCAGCTCCAGCCGGCTGCCCAAGAGGCTGTCTGATCAGCGGCATCGGTGGTGTCCACCGTGACAAGCACCGGCCGGAAGCCGCAGTCGGGTCCTTGCCTTACAGGGCGGCGCAGGCGCACCTGAGCAGGCCGCTGTGGGCCACCACCCGCTCCACCGGCGACCACGTCCTCCTCGGGCGACGATCCCACGACCTCGACGCGAATCTCCTCGGACGCCCTTCGGGCCTCCGAGACCGGTCGCCGGCCCAGGTCCGCGGGCAACCTCCCCTTTTCCTCGGTTTTCCTCGGCCGCCCCCTCCCCCGGGCGGGCCGCGCCGGCGTCGGTACGGCAGATCGCCGAGCCCTCGGGCTCCGGTGGTTGGCGGTGGTCGCGAGCGTTACGCCTGCGCCCAAGTGCGCAGCAGGTTCTCCCGGACGTCTGGCTTCGGAGTGCCCTCCAGGCCGTGTGTGCGGCCCCACTCCTCGACGGTCCGCGGCTCCGCGGTGCCCGCCACGAAGCGGGCGAGCAGGTCCTGCGAGAGGGCCGCTTCCTCGGCGCCGTAGCCTCCGGCCGCCGCCGAGTGGACCATCACCTCTTCCGTCCCGTACTCCGTCTCCAGCCGCAGCCTCATCCTGGGCGGTCCTTCGCCGAGGAAGGCACCCATCGCGGCCGAGACCATCGCCCCGAGCAACTTCGGCGCACGGCCGGCCGGGCCTTCGACGGGGACGTCCTCGACGACCGCGGACCGCAGTGCCTCCCACGTCCACATCCGGGAGCCGTCGAGGTCGAAGGCTTCCAGCCCGTCGGCGCTGAGCCGGACACAGCCGCCGCCGATGGCGTTGGGCGGCGAACCGACGTACACCGCGTCCGGAGTGATCCAGAACAGTCCGACCATCGCCACAACCAGCTCCTGCTCCCGTACGCCACCGCTACGGGCCCGCAGCCCGCAGGCCCGCGGGTCCACCCGTAACCCGTACCGCCCGACCGCAACGAAACTCCGCAGACACGCCGACGGGAGATGCCGGAGCCGGTACCGGTGTGCAGGAGGGCAACCGGCGACGGAGGGCTTCGTCCGTCGGTGTCAGCTTGCCCTTGTGGGAGCGCGGGATGACGTGCAGGTCATCGCCCGCCCCGGCGGCAGCACACCCTGTGGTTCTCCCGTGCACTGCCCGGACGCACCGCGGCCCGCGCGCACAGCGCCGTCCAAGCCGGCGTCACCGTCCGCACCCCTATTTTCCCCACCCCGCCCTTCGATCCGCGGCCGGCCGAGCGACAGAAGCGTCGTGATCACGAGGGATGTCTGCCTGAAACGGTGAATATCGTCCGTGCGGGTGAAGGCGGTTGTGAAGATCGGTCGCGGGGCGGGCGGCCCGGCCAGACTGACCACTGCCCTGCCGGGTTCCGGTGTCGGGCGGTCGGTCCCGTCGGCGTCCGGTCGGTCAGGGGCCTTGCGAGGAAAGGCGGATGCGGTCATGGCGATCGGCACGGTGCTGCTGGCACTACGGGAGGATCCCCTCGGCGGTGGGGTGAGCGCCGAGCAGCTGAAGCGGATCGGCAAGGAGCTGGAGAACCGGGGCCTGGAGCTGCGGCGTGCCGGCGACGCGCGTGACGCCCGGGCCATGCTCCAGACGGAAGCCGGTATCGCGGCCGCAGTGGTGGCCTGGGACCTCCCCTCCCGTGCCGCC
>NZ_JACBGN010000088.1 GCF_013401435.1 Streptomyces sp. BR123 | reverse complement strand
GGCTGGGACATGCCGAGCCGGTCGAGGACGTGGACCGGCAGCGGCAGCTCGGCGGTCAACGGACCCTGAACGGCGCGCAGGGCGGGGGTGCCCGCCGCGACGGCTGTGGGGGAACCGAGTGCTGCGAGGACGCTGCGCAGGGCAGGCGCGGGAGCCGGGGGGACATGCAGCGGCATGGTGGGTCGCCTCTCACTTGGGAGACCTGTGGATCGGGGGCAGTGCGGACGGCGCTGTCGCATTCTGGGGCCAGAGGGGGGCTGAGGGGCAATGGCCGCGCGCCAACTCTCTGCCTCGTTTGCGGAGTTTATACGACATGTGTTCACGCAGTGTTTCGGCTAGCCTGCCCGCCCAATGCGGGCAAGCTGCTTACCGGTCCCGCTGACATGGCGTCCATGCCGGATACACGCGAACACGTCGCGCTGACCTCGGAGGTTACCTGACGGGGGCTCGGCTGGAAAGCGTTGATTATCCGGAACCGGCAAAATCGATGCGGAATTTGCATACGGATGCTTGCCAGGTGAATGTGCCATGGTGCCCTTCGGCCAAACCGGCGCACGCTCCCCGTCCCGCCCCTCCCCGCCGCGTTATCGATCTCGCCTCCGGGGCATCATCGACCGTACACGCGCGTCCGGGTGCCCGGGCGACGTCCACTCGAGGAGGGACGCTTCGATGGGGGAGAAGGTCGTGGCGGGCGGATTCGACCTGTCCGATCGACAGCGGTACCGGAGGAAGCTCCACGAGTGCCTGGAGGGGCTGGAGCGGCTTCTGTCGGAGAAGCGGTTCGACCGCCCCAAGAACATGATGGGGCTGGAGATCGAGCTGAATCTGGCAGGGGCCGACGGGATGCCGAGAATGCTGAATGCCCAGGTTCTCGATCGCATTGCGAGCCAGGATTTCCAGACCGAACTCGGAATGTTCAACCTGGAGGTGAACGTACTTCCCCACCGGCTCGGCGGCCGGGTTTTCGACCAGCTCGCCGAAGAGCTGAGCGCGGGGCTCGGCTATGCGCACCGGCAGGCCGCGGCGGTCGACGCGGGAGTGGTGATGATCGGCATCCTGCCGACGATCACCCGCTCCGACCTGGTCACCGCCAACCTCTCGGCGGTGGACCGCTACTCGCTGCTCAACGAGCAGATCCTGATGCTGCGCGGCGAGGACTTCCTCCTCGACATCGACGGGGTGGAGCGGTTGACGTGGAGCACCGGGTCGATCGTCCCGGAGGCCGCCTGCACCTCCGTACAGCTGCACCTGCAGGTGACGCCGGCCCGGTTCGCCGACGTGTGGAACGCGGCCCAGGCGGTGACCGCGGTCCAGATAGCCGTCGGCGCCAACTCGCCCTTCCTGTTCGGGCACGAGCTGTGGCGGGAGTCGCGCCCGCCGCTGTTCACGCAGGCCACTGACACCCGGCCGCCCGAGCTGCAGGCGCAGGGGGTGCGGCCACGGACCTGGTTCGGGGAGCGGTGGGTGGAGTCGGTGTACGAGCTCTTCTCGGAGAACGTCCGCTTCTTCCCCGCCCTGCTGCCCATCTGCGACGAGGAGGAGCCGCTGCGGGTGCTCGCCGAGGGCGGGGTCCCGTCCCTGCAGGAGCTGGTCCTGCACAACGGAACCATCTACCGGTGGAACCGGCCCGTCTACGGGGTCGCCGACGGGGTGCCGCACCTGCGGGTGGAGAACCGCGTGCTGCCGGCCGGGCCGACGGTCGCCGATGTCGTCGCGAACGCCGCCTTCTACTACGGGCTCGTCCGCACCCTCGCCGACGAGCAGCGCCCGGTATGGACCCGGCTGCCGTTCGCCGAGGCGGAGGCCAACTTCGACGCGGCCTGCCGGTACGGGATCGACGCCCGGCTGAGGTGGCCGCGCCGCGGCCGCGGCGGCGGCCTGGCCAGCGTCCCCGCCGTACGGCTGATCCTGGACGAGCTGCTGCCCATGGCCGCCGCCGGACTGGACGCCTGGGGCATCGAGCGGGCCGACCGGGACCACTACCTCGGCATCATCGAGGAACGCTGCCGACGGCGGGTGAACGGCTCGACCTGGCAGGTGGACACCTACCACCGGGCGCTCGCGGCCGGCCTGGACCGGGACGCGGCGCTCGCCGCGATCACCCGCCGCTACAGCGAGCTGATGCACAAGGGCGACCCCGTGCACACCTGGCCGGTCGGCCTGCCGGACCGGGAGAAGGGAGCGCCCGTACCGACGGCCCGGAGGCCCTGAGCCGGGTCCCGGCAGCCGGAACGCCGTCCGGTGATCCCGTTCTCCCGCCGAAGAGGCAGTATGGGGTGGTCGGAACGGGATGGCGGACGGGAGTCGGACGTGCGGGCGCAGCCGGAGCCGGTGGTCGGGTCGTTGGACGAGGACGGGCGGCGGAGCCTGCTGCGCACCGAGACGCTGCTCGTGCTCGCCCTGTCCTTGGGGGCGAGCGCCGTCTCGTCGCTGATCAGCTTCATCGGCTCGCTGACCAAGCCGGGCGGCCTGAAGGACCAGGCCGCGACGCTCAACGGCTCGTACGCCCCCGGGCGGCCCTGGCTCGACCTGGCCTGGCAGCTGTTCGGGATCTGCACCGCGCTGGTGCCCGTGCTGCTGGTCGCCCACCTGCTCACGCGGGAGGGTGTGCCGGGGCTGCGGGTGCTGGGCTTCGACCGCACCCGGCCCGGCTGGGACCTGGCGCGCGGGGCGCTGGTGGCGGCGGGGATCGGGAGCGCCGGGCTGGCGTTCTACCTGGCGGCGCGGGCCGGCGGGTTCAACCTCACGGTCGTGCCCGAGGCGCTGCCGGACGTGTGGTGGAAGTTCCCCGTGCTGATCCTCTCCGCGGTGCAGAACTCCGTGGTGGAGGAGGTCATCGTGCTGGCCTACCTGCTGCGCCGGCTCGACGGGCTGGGCTGGTCGCCCGCGGGATCGCTGGTGGCCAGCTCGGTGCTGCGTGGTTCGTACCACCTGTACCAGGGCGTCGGCGGGTTCATCGGGAACATGGTGATGGGCGCGGTCTTCGTCCTCGCCTACCGCCGGTGGGGGCGGGTGATGCCGCTCGTCGTCGCGCACGCCCTCCTCGACATCGTGGCCTTCGGCGGGTACGCGCTGCTCGCGGGCAAGGTGGGCTGGCTGCCGACCCCCTCGTAGCCCCACGGATCCGGGGCCGGCGCCACACCGGGGGATCAGGGGCGGGTGAGCAGCTCGCCGTCGATGACGGTGACGGCGTTCCCGGTCAGGAGGGTGCGGTCGCCCGCCAGGGTGACCCGTACCAGGCCGGTGCGGGCGCCGCCCTGGAGGCCGGTCAGCCGCGTGCGGCCCAGGCGTTCGGCCCAGAACGGGGCGAGGGCTGTGTGGGCGCTGCCGGTGACCGGGTCCTCGTCGATCCCGAAGGCCGGGAAGAAGCCGCGGGAGACGAAGTCGTAGCCGCGGGCGGGGTCCTCGGCGGGCGCGGTGACGATCACGCCGCGTCGGGCGTAGCCGCGCAGGGCGGCGATGTCGGGGGTGAGCCCGCGTACGGTCCGCTCGTCCGCCAGTTCGACGAGCAGGTCGCCCACGTGCGCGGACGTGTCGTGGACGGACCTGATGCCGGCGCCGAGGGCCTCGCGCACGGCGGGCTCGGGTGCGACGGCAGTCAGCTCCGAGGTCGGGAAGTCCAGGGTGACGGTGCCGTCCTCGGCGGCCTCGGCGGTGAGGATGCCGCAGCGGGTGGTGAACCGGATCAGGCCGCGGGCGAGGCCCCCCGTGGCGAGGACGTGTGCGGTGGCCAGGGTGGCGTGGCCGCACATGTCGACCTCGGCGGTCGGGGTGAACCAGCGCAGGGCCCAGTCGGCGTCCCCGCCGGGCGGCAGGGGGTGGGCGAAGGCCGTCTCGGAGAGGTTGACCTCGGCGGCGACCTGCCGGAGCCAGGCGTCCGGGGGGAAGCCGTCCTCCAGGAGCAGCACTCCGGCGGGGTTGCCGGCGAAGGGGCGGTCGGTGAAGGCGTCGACGATTCGGAGGCGCATGGCCCGACGGTAGGGCCGTTCCTTGATCGTGGACAAAGGCCAATCCGTGGGGACTGGACTGGACTGGACTGGACTGTCCGACGAGGGGCTCATCGCGAGCGAGATGTACCTCGTCCTGGCCGACGAGCACCGAGCCGGCAGGCGCGACCGGCGGGCGGCGGGCGGCCGGCGCGGCGCGCCCCGCGGGACCTGGCCGGGGGGCGCGCCCGCATGCCGTGGCGTGGCCGGCCGGGCCCGTCAGGGGGCGTCACGGGAGGGGGCCGCCCGTGCAGGGAGGTCAGGCGACCAGGCCGGCGAGCTTGCGCAGTGAGTCGTTCAGGGCGGCGGTGGCCGAGTCCTTCAGCTTGCCCGCCATCAGGGAGACGGCCGCACCGGTGAACTCCCCGTCGATGCGGACGACCGTGGCCCCGCCGTCGGGGACCAGGGTGTAGCGGGTGAGGACGGCGACCCCCATCGGCCCCTTGCCGGTGATGGCGAAGAGACGCTCCTCCTCCAGCTCCGAGACGGTCCAGACGACCTCGGCGGGGAAGCCCATCATCTTCATGTTCTCCTCGAAGGTCGCGCCGACCGCGAGGGTCTCGGGTCCGCCCTTCGGGAAGCTCGTGTGCGTCATGCTCCAGCGGCCGTACGCCGGCCAGTCCGTGAGCTGGGCCCAGAGCCGCGAGGGGGACGCCTCGATGCGTGATTCCGCGGTCACCTCTGCCATGCCGCCACCACCCTTCTCGTCGGGTACGTGCGGCGGAACGTAGCCCCGTAGGGCGGAACATTCAATACTGACGTCCTGTCAGGCGGCAGGGGCCGGTCACGGCGGGTATCACCTCTGTCTCAACAGGCGTCACGGTCGTGACGGTCCTGACAAGCCCTGGCATGATGGCCCGATGCAAGCGTCTGGGAAGCACGCCGGACTCGGCCTCGCGCTGGTCTCCGCGTTCGCGTTCGGTGGTTCGGGAGTGGCGGCCAAGCCGCTGATCGAGGCGGGGTTGGACCCGCTGCACATGGTCTGGCTCAGGGTGGGCGGGGCGGCGCTGGTACTGTCCCCGCTGGCCTGGCGGCACCGAGCCCTGCTGCGCCGCAAACCGCTGCTGCTCGCCGGATTCGGCATCGTCGCCGTCGCGGGCGTGCAGGCCTTCTACTTCGCCTCCCTGTCCCGGATCCCCGTCGGTGTGGCCCTGCTGCTGGAGTACCTGGGGCCGGCGCTGCTGCTCGGCTGGATCCGCTTCGTACAGCGCAAGCCGGTGACCCGCGCGGCCGCGGCCGGCGCGGCGGTGGCCGTCGCGGGTCTGGCGTGCGTGGTCGAGGTCTGGGCCGGGCTGAAACTGGACGCGCTGGGCGTGCTGCTCGGTCTCTGCGCCGCCTGCTGCCAGGCCTTCTACTTCATCTTCGCCGACCAGGGCGCCGACGGTGACGACGCGCCCGATCCGCTCGGCGTGATCGCATACGGCATGCTCATCGGCGCGCTGGTGATGACGGTGATCGCCCGCCCCTGGGAGATCGACTGGAAGGTGCTGGGCGGCCCGGCCCTGATGGGGGACACGCCGGTTCCCGCGCCGCTGCTGCTCGGGTGGGTCGTGCTGGTCGCGACCGTGTTCGCGTACCTGACGGGTGTCGTGTCGGTGCGCAGCCTCTCGCCGCAGGTGGCCGCGGTCGTGGCCTTCCTGGAGGCCGTCGTCGCCACCGTGTTCGCCTGGGTCCTGCTCGGCGAGCACCTGTCGACGCCGCAGGTCATCGGCGGTGCACTGGTGTTGGGCGGAGCCTTCATCGCCCAGACCGCCCGACCGGCGCCGGTCCCGGAAGCGGAAGCGCAGCAGCCCGTGCCCGTCCCGGTGGACCGGGCGGCGACCACCGCATAGGGTGGCGGGCATGCATTCGACCGTGCTTCCGCCGCCCGCCGCCTAGCGCGGGCGGCCACCACACCGCGTGAACGAGGACCAGGCCAGGGGGCTCCCCGGCCGGTCCCTGCTGCCCGCGAAGCGATGAGCCGTCTCTTTCATCCTTCACGCATGCGCGGAGAACCACGTGTCGAATCCCTCGCCCGCTCACGGGCGCAGTCTGCTCTCCCTCGTCGTTGCCGGCGCCGCCTGGGGCACCGCCGGTGCCGCCGCCTCGCTCCTCTACCTGGCCAGTGACCTCGGTCCGCTCGCCCTGACGTTCTGGCGCTGCGCGGGCGGCCTCGCCGTACTGCTGGGCGTGCTCGCCGTACGTCGGGTCCGCCGGGTCCGCCGGGTCCGCCCCCGGGGCGCGGCCGCCGCGCCCCGCCCCTCCGTGCGCTCGCTCGTCGGTACCGGGCTGCTGTTCACGCTCTTCCAGGCCGCGTACTTCGCCGCCGTCCAGGAGACCGGCCTCGCCGTCGGCACGGTGGTCACCCTCGGCGCCGGGCCGGTGCTGATCGCCGTCGGGGCCTGGTACCGGATGGGCGAGCGGCTCGGTGCGGGCGGTGTGGCCGCCGTCGCCGGGGCGCTCGCCGGGCTCGCCGTGCTCGTCCTCGGCGGAGGGTCCGGGGAGGTGCGGCCGCTCGGTGTCGGCTGGGCCCTGGCCTCGGCCGCCGGGTACGCCGGGATGACCCTGCGGGCCCGCGCACTCGGGCGGCGCGGGGCGGCGGGCGACCCGCTGGTCACCACCGCCTGGTCGGCGGGGGTGGGGGCGCTGTGCCTGCTGCCGCTCGCCGCGGTCGAGGGTCTGCTGCCGCACACCGCGGAGCCGGCTCGGGTGCTGTGGCTGCTGGTGTACGTCGCCACCGTGCCCACGGCGCTCGCGTACGCCCTGTACTTCACCGGGGCGGCGGCGGTGCGGGCCGCGACGGTGTCGGTGATCATGCTGATCGAGCCGGTCAGCGCGGCGGTGATCGCCGTGCTCGTGCTCGGGGAGCGGCTGACCGGTGCGGTGGTGCTCGGCACCGTACTGCTGCTGAGCGCGGTGGGCGGGCTGATCGTTGCCGAGGCGCGGCGGCCGGCGGGCGGCCTCGCCGATGGCGGGCCCGCCGGCGGTTTCCCCGCGGGCGGGGTGGCCGCGGCCGGTGAGCCGGGGGACGACCGGCCGGCAGACGGCGGGGCGGCCGCTGCGGGGCCCGCCGCCGCACCGGTTCAGAGCGCCGCGAGGTAGCCCGGAGCGGCGATTCCGGGGGCCAGGCCGTCGGCCGGGACGGGGGTTCCGCGCACCGGGGCGACCGGGATCACACCCGACCAGTAGGGCAGGTCCAGGTCCTCGGGGTCGTCGTTCGGGCCGCCGGTCCGCAGCTTCGCGGACACCTCGGCCAGGTCCAGGCGGATCACGGCGGTGGCGGCGAGTTCCCTCGCGTTCGCGGGCCGGCAGTCGGCCGAGCGGCCCGGCACGACGTGGTCCACCAGGGCGTCCAGCGCCATGCGGCGCTCGTCCTCGTCGGTCACCTGGTAGGCGGTGCCGTGCACGATCACCGAGCGGTAGTTGATCGAGTGGTGGAACGCCGAGCGCGCCAGCACCAGGCCGTCCACGTGCGTCACGGTCAGGCACACCGGCAGCCCCGGGTCGCCCTGGCCCGCGGCGAGCAGCGGCCGTGAGCCGGTGGAGCCGTGGACGTACAGGGTTTCGCCGACCCGTGCGTACAGCGTCGGCAGGACCACCGGCGCGCCGTCGCGGACGAAGCCGAGGTGGCAGACGTAGGCCTGGTCGAGTGCCGCATGGACGGTCGCGCGGTCGTAGTGCGCCCGCTCGCGGGAGCGGCTCGGGACGGTGCGGTCGGTGGGCTCGTAGGCGCCCGTCGGCGCGGTCGGCTCGGCCCATCCGGGGGCTCCGGTGGTCCGGGGGGTTCCGGTGGTCCCGGCGGTCTCGGGCGTGGCGGTCATGGCGCCCTCCATTGCACTAGTGCATACTGTGTTTTGTGCTAGGAGAGTATCGGATCACAGGCCGCCGCGCATCGGACATCGCGGCCAGCGTGGAGACGGGCGTCGGGTCGGGCGCGCTCCCGCCCGGTACGCTGCTGCCGCCGATGCGGGAGCTCGCCGCCGTGCTGGGGGTGAACCCGAACACCGTGGCCGCCGCCTACCGCACGCTGCGCGAGCGGGGCGTCATCGAGACCGACGGGCGGCGCGGCAGCCGGGTCCGGGGCCGGCCCGCCACCGCCCCGCGGGACGAGCTGCGGCTGCCCGCCTTGCCGCCGGGCACACGCGATGTCGCCAGTGGCAATCCGGACGTGCGGCTGCTGCCGCCGCTGGACGCCGCACTGGCCGCGGCCGCGGCGCGCCACGCGCAGCAGCCGACCCTGTACGGGCACGACCCGGTCGCGCCGGAGCTGGCGCGGTCGGCCCGCGCCGGACTCGACGCGGACGGGGTGCCGGACGGCCCGGTGGCGGTCACCTCGGGCGCGCTGGACGGGATCGAGCGTGTGCTGAACGCGCACCTGCGCCCCGGGGACGCGGTCGCCCTCGAAGACCCGGGCTGGGGGAGCGTGCTGGACCTGGTGGCGGCGTTGGGCCTGCGGGTGGAGCCGGTGGCCGTTGACGACGACGGGCCGTCGGCCGCGGGCGTCGGGCAGGCGCTGCAGCGGGGGGCGCGGGCGCTGGTGGTGACCTCCCGGGCGCAGAACCCCACCGGAGCGGCCGTGAGCGCGCGGCGGGCGCAGGAACTGCGGGCGCTGCTGGGGGGCCACCCCGAGGTGCTCGTGATCGACGACGACCACGGCCACGGCATCGTCGACGTGCCGCTGCACCCGCTCGGCGGCGTGACACGGCACTGGGCGCTGGTGCGGTCCACGGCGAAGGCGTACGGGCCGGACCTGCGCCTGGCGGTGCTGACCGGCGACGACGTGACGCTGGACCGGGTTCGCGGGCGCCAGCGGCTCGGGCCGGGATGGGTGAGCCGGGTGCTCCAGTACGCGGTGGCGGACCTGTGGTCCTCGGGTCTGGTCGACCCGGCGGCGGTGGCGCGCTCGTACGGGGAGCGGCGGGACGCCCTGGTCGCGGCCCTGGCGGAGCGCGGGGTACGGGCGCACGGACGCAGCGGTATGAACGTGTGGGTGCCCGTCGCCGACGAGGTGGGAGTGGCGACGCGGATGCTGGCGGCCGGGTGGGCGGTGGCGCCGGGCAGGCGGTTCCGGGTGCAGTCGGGGCCCGGTGTGCGGGTGACGGTCTCCGGGCTGGACGCCGCCGAAGTGGCCTCCCTCGCCGAGGCCCTCGCGGCGGCGGTACGCCCCGCCCCGGCCGGCCGCTTCGACTGACCGGTCGGCCGGACAGCTGCGCCCGCGCCGCCGGGCCCACCCGGCCCACCCGGGCGAGGCCGGTACGGGGTGACTCGGCGGTGCCGCCGAGGATCAGAGCCAGGGGCGCCAGGGCGAAGAGCGTGTCGACCATGCCCCCGATCCACCCCGGGACACCGCACGACCGTGGCGGTGACGAGCTGCGGCGGTACCGAGGCGGCCCGCTGCGCGCGTGCGGAGCTCGGCGTCCCGGTGCCGCAGTCGCCGAACGCCACGGGGGAGCCGCGGACGGTCGGCCCCGGCCACACGCCGCCTGCCCGGGCGCCCAGGCCCGGGTGCGACCGGGAAGCGGAACAGTGCCATGGCCCCGTGGTGAAGAGGGCGGTGATCGTCGACGGAGCGCGGCAGCCGCGGCCCGGCCCGCCCGCCGTCGGCGGAGCCCGGGCGGGCTCGGTGAGGTCCGGTGCGCTACCGCGCCCCGCAGGCGGGTGCGGGGAGCCGCGCGACCGTTCCCCACCGGCCCGCGGTTTCACGACCGGAGGTCCAGCGGTGCGCTCAGCGGCGGCGGGTCTGGGTGAGGGCCGCGCCCGCCAGGACGATCGCCGCGCCGACCGGGGTGTTCCAGTGGAGCTGCTCGTCCAGCAGCAGGACGCCCGCCGTGGTGGCGATGACCGGGATGAAGTACGTGACCATCTGGGCCGTGGTCGGGCCGACCTCCGCCACCAGCCCGTACTGCATCTGCAGGGCCATGCCCGTGCCGAGTGCACCGAGGGTGATCACGGCCAGCGTCGGCCCGAGCTGCAGCCCCGTCGGCGCCGCCGTGAACAGGGAGCTGATCAGCAGCAGCTGGAGCGTGGAGATCATCAGCTGCCCGGCGGTCAGGGCCGCCGGGGAGCCCGGCACCGAGGCCAGGGTGCGGCGGACGTAGATCCAGCCGACCGGGTAGCAGAGCGAGGCGAGCAGGGCGAAGGCGGTGCCCTTGGCGTCGACGCCGGAGAAGCCCTGCCAGGCGCCGAGGACCGTCAGCACACCGAGGAAGCCCAGGCCGAGCCCGGCGACGCGGCGGCGGGTGGGGCGGTCCTCGGACAGCGCCACGAGAGACAGCGCCATGCCCCACAGCGGGGAGGTGGCGTTGCAGATGCCCGCCAGGCCGGAGGGGATCGTCAACTCCGCGTAGGAGAAGAGCGAGAACGGCAGCGTGTTGAGCAGCAGCGCCGCCACGGTGAGGTGGGCCCAGGTCCGCCGACCCCGGGGGAGCGGTTCGCGGCGGACCAGGAGCACTGCCAGCAGGGCCAGCGCGCCGAAGAAGACCCGGCCCAGGGCGACGTGGAACGGGGCGTACCCCTGCGTGCCCACCTTGATCAGGAGGAAGCTGAAGCCCCAGACCACCGAGAGGAGCGCGAAGCGCAGACGCCAGTCCACGAGGGCGGACCGGGCGGTCCGGGCGAGCGGGGACGGGTGGGCTGTGGCCTGGGACGACGCGGGGCGGGATGGGGCAGGTGCGCTCATGCGGAGCACTCTGCCCTGCTCAACTACGTAGGACAAGCGAGAATTCTTTGAGGTAACGGCGTAGCATCGCTTACATGTTGAACCTGGAGCGCCTGCGTACCCTCGACGCCCTCGCCCGCCACGGCTCGGTGAGCGGTGCGGCCGACGGCCTGCACGTCACCACCTCCGCAGTGTCGCAGCAGATGGCGAAGCTGGAGCGCGAGGTCGGCCAGCCGCTGCTGGCCAAGAACGGGCGCGGGGTCCGGCTCACCGACGCCGGGCAGCTCCTCGCCGACCACGCGGCCCGGATCCTCTCCCAGGTGGAGGTGGCCCAGGCCGACGTCGAGGCCCAGCGCGGGTGCGCCGTCGGCGAGCTGCGGATCGGGGCGTTCCCCACCGGGATGCGCGGGCTGCTGCCCGGGACGCTGACCGCACTGTCCGCCGCCCATCCCGGGCTGCGGCTCCTGGCACGCGAGCAGGAGCCCGCGGAGAGCATGGCGGCGGTCGTCCGCGGCGACCTCGATCTGGCCCTCGCCATCGACTGGCACAACAAGCGGATGCCGGTGCCGACGGAGCTCGCCCGCGCCCACCTCCTCGACGACGCCTGCGACATCGCGGTGCCCGTCGGCCACCCGCTGGCCGACCGGGCGCGCGTCTCCCTCGGAGAGTTCGCCGCCGATGAGTGGATCTCCTGGAACGAGGGCCAGTTCTGCCACGAATGGCTCGTCCACACCCTGCGCGGCCTCGGGGTGGAGCCCTGCATCCGGCACATCGCCGAGGAACACCACACCCAGCTCGCCTTCGTCGAGGCCGGGCTCGGGGTGTGCGTGACCCCGCGGCTCGGCCGCGGGCCGGTCCCGCCCGGCGTCCGCCTGCTGCCCGTGTCCGACACCGTCCGTCGGCACGTCTACGTGGTCTGGCGGGCCGACGCCGACCGGCGGCCCTCGATCCGGGCCGCCGTCGACGCCCTCCGAGAGGTCGCCGCGGCGCACTGACGCGGCGTACGGGCTTCGCGTGACACCTGGCTAGAGCTTGCGGAAGTCCCAGGAGACGACCGCATCCGGGGTGAGGCGGATCCAGGCGTGGCGCCCGTCGTGCGGCATTTCGTCGAGCCCGAAGTTCTTGACCGGGAAGATCCGCTCCACCTCCGCCAGCTCCGGGCACGGCTCGCCCGTGCGCGGGGACTCGCCGACGAAGACGGCGCGGCCCGACAGCTCGACCCCGCGCAGCTCCCCGTACGCCTCGCCCGCGTCCACGACCACCGAGATCCGCGGGTCCCGGCGCAGGTCGGACCAGCGGCGGCTGCGCGTGATCGAGTACAGCCACAGCGAGCTGCCGTCCCAGGCGAACCACAGGGCGCTCACGTGCGGGCGGCCGTCCGGCGAGACGGTCGCCACCCGGCATGTGCGCTGCCCGCGCAGGAAGGCGTCGACCTCCTCGTGCGTCATCATGACGCGGCGGCCCCGCCGCTGGCTCGCGCGTGCTGGGTCCATCGGTCCCGCACCCCCTTCACATCTGACTGTGTGTCAGGAATCATGCGGGCTCCGCGGCCGCGACGCCAGGGGGAGCCATGACGCAGTCCGATCCCGTGCCCGAACTCGATCCCGCCACCACCGCGCTGCTCACCGTCGAGTGCCAGAACGGGGTCGTCGGGGAGGAGAGCGCCCTGCCCGAGCTCGCGAAGGAGGCCCGGGACTCCGGGATGCTGGCGCGCGTGGCCGCATTGGTCGGTGCTGCGCGCACGGCGGGCGTCCAGGTGCTGCACGCCGTCGCCGAACGGCGCCCCGACGGGCTCGGGGCCAACAGCAACGCCCGGCTGTTCCGCGCCGCCCGCCGGCTCCCGGTGCGCCAGCTGTCCGGGAGCGCGGCGGTCCGGATCGCGCCGCCCATCCGCGTCGCCGAGGAGGACCTGGTGGTACGCCGCCTGCACGGCCTCTCGCCGACGGCCGGGACCGACGTGGACGCCCTGCTGCGCAACCTCGGCGTCCGCACCCTCGTCGTCGCCGGCGTCTCCTCCAACATCGCGATCCCGAACACCGTCTTCGACGCCGTCAACCTCGGCTACCGGGTCGTGGTGCCCGCCGACGCCATCGCCGGGGTACCCGCCGCCTACACCGCGGCGGTGGTCCGGCACTCGCTCTCCCTGGTCGCCGAGGTGACCACCACCGCCGCGCTCGTACATGCGTGGACTTCCGCGGGCTGACCGCCGCAGGGCGGGCGGATGCCGTCCCGAAGTGAACGCGACCAGCCCCGCCCCGGCCCCTGAATGCGCCCGGCGGCGTTCGATTCCCACGGGCGCACCACGCCGATTCCGGAGGTGGCGCCGGTGACCGGGACGGTCCCGGAAGGGCACGGCCGCGGGGGACACGAAGAGCGGCCCGCGGCCATGCGGTGAAGGTGAAGGTGAAAACGGTGGCTCTTCTGCCCGTCGAACACGGCGTGACCGATCCGGTGGCGGTGCGCGGCACAAGTCGTCGTCGACGGCGACAGGTTGCGGAGCGGGGCCGCTGCCCGTGGAGTCGGGCCGTCGGACGGAATTCCCCGGCCGAACCCCAGGGCTGATGCGGGTTTTGAGGCTGGGCACAGGATCGGCCCGTTCCTTGGATCATGGAGCTCGACCGCCGGATAGCCTGGGAAAATGCTCACAGAAGTGATTGCGACCCGCTATGTAACGCCCTTGCGCGAGGGCGGCTCGTTGCCGGGCATCGTTGAGGCCGATGACTTCGGCACGTATGTCATGAAGTTCACCGGAGCCGGCCAGGGCCGCAAGACCCTGGTCGCCGAGGTGATCTGCGGCCGCCTGGCCCAGCGGCTGGGACTGCGGGTGCCGCGCCTGGTGCAGATGCAGCTCGATCCCGTCATCGGGCTCGCCGAGCCCGACCAGGAGGTGCAGGAGCTGCTCAAGGCCAGCGGCGGCCTCAACCTCGGGATGGACTTCCTGCCCGGGTCGATCGGCTTCGACCCGCTCGCCTACCAGGTCGATCCGGTCGAGGCCGGCCGCGTGGTCTGGTTCGACGCCCTCGTCAACAACGTCGACCGGTCCTGGCGCAACCCGAACATGCTGGTCTGGCACGGGAAGCTGTGGCTCATCGACCACGGCGCGACCATGATCTGGCACCACAACTGGCCCACCGCGCAGAGCGCCGCGGCCAAGCCCTACAACGCCTCCGACCACGCCCTGGCCCCCGCAGGACCGGACTTCGCGGCGGCCGCCGCAGAGCTCGCCCCCCTGGTCACCGAGGAACTGCTGACCGAGGTGGCCGCCGACGTCCCCGACGAGTGGCTGGCCGACGAGCCCGGCTTCGACTCGGCCGACGCGGTGCGACGCGCGTACGTGTCGGCCCTGTTGCCCCGCGCGGCCGGGATCCACGAGAGGATCTCCATGGAGCCGCGGGCGAAGGCGCCGCAGCAGCCGCCGGGCTGGCTGACCGATCACCTCCCCGAGTGGCCCCACAAGACCAGGAACAAGCAGAAGAGCGGCAGCGAGTGACCAAGCGGGACGTGTTCGAGTACGCGCTGGTGCGCGTGGTGCCCCGGGTGGAGCGCGGCGAGTGCTTCAACGCCGGAGTGATCGTCTACTGCCGGGCGCGCTCGTACGTCGCCGCGCGCACCCACCTCGACGAGGCGAAGCTCCTCGCACTGGACCCGGAGGCCGACGTGACCGGCGTACGGGCCGCCTTGCGCGGGGTGGAGGGCGTGTGCAGCGGCGGAGAGCAGGCCGGCCAGGCGGCGGGCGACGAACCGGGCCGCCGGTTCCGCTGGCTGATCGCGCCGCGCAGCACGGTGGTGCAGCCGGGGCCGGTGCACACCGGGCTGACGGCCGATCCCGAAGCCGAAGTGGAACGGCTGCTCGACCTGTTGGTGCGCTGATCCGTTCGACCTCGGGGCCCCGGGCCCGGCGCCGTTGACAGCGGGTGCCGGGGCTCCTAGCGTCTCCTCAGCTGAAGCTACTAAGCGGTTGCTCATCCCTGGGCGGCCGCCAAGAGGATTCCAAGGGCGAGGAGATCCAGCATGTCCACCACCGAGCAGCGCGTCGCCGTCGTGACCGGGGCGGCCCGGGGCATCGGCGCGGCCACCGCCGTGCGCCTGGCCGCGGAGGGCCGGGCGGTCGCCGTACTCGACCTCGACGAGGCGGCCTGCAAGGACACCGTCGAGGCCATCACGCGCGCCGGCGGCAAGGCCCTGGCCGTCGGCTGCGACGTCTCGGACGCGGCGCAGGTGGAGGCGGCGGTCGGACGCGTCGCGAGCGAGTTGGGCGCCCCGACCATCCTGGTCAACAACGCCGGCGTGCTGCGCGACAACCTGCTGTTCAAGATGAGCGACAGCGACTGGGACACCGTCATGAACGTCCACCTGCGCGGCGCGTTCCTGATGTCGAGGGCCTGTCAGAAGTACATGGTGGAGGCCAAGTTCGGCCGCATCGTCAACCTCTCCAGCAGTTCGGCCCTCGGCAACCGGGGCCAGCTCAACTACTCGGCGGCCAAGGCGGGGTTGCAGGGCTTCACCAAGACGCTGGCCATCGAGCTCGGCAAGTTCGGGGTCACCGCCAACGCCGTCGCCCCCGGTTTCATCGCCACGGAGATGACCGCCCAGACAGCGGCCCGCGTCGGCATGGGCTTCGAGGAGTTCCAGGCCGCCGCGGCCACGCAGATCCCCGTCCAGCGCGTCGGGAACCCGGACGACATCGCCAACGCGATCGCCTTCTTCACGGGCGAGGCCGCAGGGTTCGTCTCCGGCCAGATCCTGTACGTGGCCGGCGGCCCGCTCAACTGACGAAAGGCAGGCCACGGTCATGGCGTACGAAGGAACGGACAGCGGAAAGGTCGCGCTGATCACCGGCGCGAGCCGGGGCATCGGCTACGGCATCGCCGAGGCGCTGGTGGCCCGGGGCGACCGGGTGTGCATCACCGGCCGCAACGAGGACGCGCTCAAGGAGGCCGTGGAGCGTCTCGGCGCGGACCGGGTGATCGGCGTCGCCGGAAAGGCGCACGACGAGGACCACCAGGTCGTCGCCGTCGAGCGCACGATGGAGGCCTTCGGGCGGATCGACTTCCTGATCAACAACGCGGGGACCAATCCGGTCTTCGGCCCGATCGCGGACCTGGACCTGAACGTCGCCCGCAAGGTCTTCGAGACCAACGTGATCTCCGCGCTCGGCTTCGCGCAGCGCACCTGGCACGCCTGGCAGAAGGACAACGGCGGGGCGATCGTGAACATCGCCTCGATCGCCGGCGTCTCCGCCTCGCCCTTCATCGGTGCGTACGGGATGAGCAAGGCCGCGATGATCAACCTCACCCTGCAACTCGCGCACGAGATGGCGCCGGGGGTCCGGGTCAACGCGATCGCGCCCGCGGTGGTCAAGACCAAGTTCGCGCAGGGGCTGTACGAGGGCCGGGAGGCGGAGGCCGCCGCGGCCTACCCGCTGGGGCGCCTGGGTGTTCCGACTGATATCGGCGGAGCTGCGGCTTTTCTCACCTCTGCACAAGCGGGATGGATCACCGGTCAAACGCTGGTCGTAGACGGAGGAATGTTCCTCAATGCCGGAGTCCATTGATCGATAATCGGACGTATTTGCCTCCCGGTGGGAGGCAAATACGTATCGAACGGGAGCGAAATCGGTCAAGTGTCACACCAAACCTACCCATTGGATTTGTGACGCACTGCGCTAGGGTTTGCCGCACCCCTGGCAGATCGAGGAGCGTGCACGTGTCCAACCGGACCAGAAGCCTGCAGATCACTGCGGCCCTTGCGTCCATATCCCTGCTCGCCGGATGCGGCATGCTTTCCGACGACAGCAAAGACGCCGAGAAGAGAATCGTCGTCGGCACGACGAGCGCCCCGAGCACCCTCGATCCCGCCGCCGCATGGGACGGCTCCTGGGAGCTGTACCGCAACGTCTACCAGACGCTCCTGGCGTTCCCCACGGGCTCCTCCAAGCCCCAGCCGGACGCCGCCCAGAACTGCGAGTTCACCGACTCCGCGAACGAGTCGTACCGGTGCACCCTGCGCAAGGGCCTGAAGTTCTCCAACGGCGAGGTGCTCGACGCCAAGGCCGTCAAGTACTCCCTCGACCGCATCCGGACGATCGGCTCCAAGGTCGGCCCCAAGGACCTCTTCGGCAGCCTCGACAAGATCGAGACCCCTGACGCGCAGACCGTCGTCTTCCACCTGAAGACGCCCGACGCGACCTTCCCCTTCGTCCTCGGCTCGCCCGCCGCCTCACTGGTCGCGCCCAAGGACTACCCGGCCGACAAGGTTCGTGCGGACGGCAAGGTCACCGGCTCCGGCCCGTACCTGCTCGAGTCCTACAAGGAGGGCAGCGAGGCCGTCCTCGGCAAGAACGCGACCTACACCGGCTTCGCGAGCCTGCGCAACGACGGCGTCACCATCCGCTACTTCGCCGACGCCTCCCAGATGGTCGCCGCGCTGAAGAACAAGGAGGTCGACGCCACCTACCGAGGCCTGTCGGCCCCGCAGATCAAGGAACTGCAGAGCCCCGCCGTCCACGGGCAGGGCGTCCAGGTCGTCGAGAACGTCGGCGCCGAGATCCGCTACCTGGTGTTCAACCCCCAGGACCCCAACGTCAACAAACTCCCGGTGCGCCAGGCGATCGCCCAGGTCATCGACCGCGGGGCGATCGTCTCCAAGGTCTACCAGGGCACTGCCGAGCCGCTGTACTCGATGGTCCCCAAGGGCGTCGTGGGCCACAAGACGCCCTTCTACGACAAGTACGGCCAGGCCGACATCCCCAAGGCCAAGAAGATCCTCAAGGACGCCGGGATCAACCAGCCGGTCGAGCTGACCTTCTGGTACACCACCGACCGCTACGGCGCCTCCACGGCCGACGAGTTCACCGAGATCAAACGCCAGCTGGACGAGAGCGGACTCTTCAAGGTCACCCTGCGCAGCCAGCCCTGGAAGACCTTCCAGGAGGGCTACAAGAACGGCCAGTACCCGGTCTTCGGGCGAGGCTGGTTCCCCGACTTCCCGGACCCGGACAACTTCATCGCGCCGTTCGTCGGCAAGGAGAACGCGGTCGGTACCCCGTACGAGCCCGGCGAGATCCTCACCGACCTGCTCCCCAAGTCCCGCCGCGAGGGCGACCGCGCCGCCGGCGTCCAGCAGTTCGAGCGCGCGCAGCAGATCTTCGCCGACGACGTCCGGCTGCTGCCGCTGTGGCAGGGCAAGCTGTACGTCGCCGCACGCGAGGACATCGCGGGCGCCGAGCGGGCGCTGGACCCGCAGACCGTCTTCCAGATGTGGGAGCTGTACCGCAAGACCAGCTGGTAGCCGCCTCCGCCGGGGTCTTCGGACCCCGGCGGGTGAAGCGTTGTCAGTGGGCCCCGGTAGGTTCTGGAGCTGTCGCACCACGCAGTTGCGCAGACTTGTACTACCGGAGGTTGTCGCCGTGACCCAGATGCTGCCCGAGTCCTGGCTCCCCGTCCTCGGCGGGGAGCTGGAGCAGCCCTACTTCAAGGAGCTCACCGAGTTCGTCGAGAAGGAGCGGGCGAACGGGCCGGTCTACCCGCCCCGCGAGCAGGTCTTCGCGGCCCTGGACGCCACCCCCTTCGAGAAGGTGAAGGTCCTGGTCCTCGGCCAGGACCCGTACCACGGCGCCGGCCAGGGCCACGGCCTGTGCTTCTCCGTCCGGCCCGGCGTCAAGACGCCGCCCTCGCTGCGCAACATCTACAAGGAGATGCACGAGGAGCTCGGCACCCCCATCCCGGACAACGGCTACCTGATGCCGTGGGCCGAGCAGGGCGTCCTGCTGCTCAACGCGGTGCTCACCGTCCGCGAGGCGGAGCCCAACTCGCACAAGGGCAAGGGCTGGGAGAAGTTCACCGACGCGGTGATCCGCGCGGTGGCCGACCGCCCGGACCCGGCCGTCTTCGTGCTGTGGGGCGCGTACGCGCAGAAGAAGCTCCCGCTGATCGACGAGGAGCGGCACGTGGTCGTCAAGGGCGCCCACCCGTCCCCGCTGTCGGCCAAGAAGTTCTTCGGCTCCCGGCCCTTCACGCAGATCAACGAGGCCGTCGCCGCGCAGGGCCATGAGCCGATCGACTGGCGGATCCCGGACCTGGGCTGAGCGCCGACCGCGCCTCGGCGGTGCGGGCGGTACCTCCGGCTAGCGTCGTGACGACCAGACCGGACCAGGTCTGGCAGACCCAGCCGGAGGCCGCGGTGACCGAGCAGCAGGAGGCGTCGGAGGACGCCCTCATGACCCGGATCGGCCAGGCGGTCATCCTGCTGCACGCCGGGGACCGCGAGGAGGCCCGCAACCGGCTCCGCGACCTGTGGACCGAGCTCGGCGAGGACGGCGCCGGCCTGCACCGGTGCACGCTTGCGCACTACATGGCCGACGCCCAGGACGACCCCGCCGACGAGCTGGCCTGGGACCTGCGCGCCCTGACCGCCGCCTGCGCGCCGCGGGACGGGCCGCAGGCGGAGCCGGGGAAGCGGGAGCAGCCGGAGGCGGAGTCCGCCGAGGGGCCGGAGGACCGGTCCGGGGACGGGCCCGGAGCTCGGCCCTGTGTTCCGCAGGAGCCGGATCCCGCCGTGCGGGTGCTCTACCCCTCCCTGCACCTGAGCCTGGCCGCCGACTACCTCAAGCTGCAGCGGCCCGAGGAGGCGCGGATCCACCTGGCCCGCGCCTGGGCCGCCGCCGGCGTCCTCCCGGACGACGGGTACGGCGACGGCGTACGGGCCGCCCTGGCGCGCCTGGAACGACTGCTGGCCGGGGAAGCCGGCGGGGGACCCCGGCCGTTCCCGGAGCAGCACCCCTGACGCGCCGGACGGGCTCCCGCGGGCGCGTGGTGCGCGGATGGCCCGGGCCGGGCTGCAGGGCGTCCCCGGGCCCTGCGGGGCTTCCCGGGCGGCTCCCGGTCTTCTCCCGCCGGCCCGGAGCCGCCGCCGGGCCCCGTGAGGGCGAGCGGCCGCGTCAGCCGCCGTGGACGCCCTCGCAGATCCGGGCCTCCGGGCTGTCCGGCGCCCAGCGGCCGTGCTTGCGGCCCATCGCGCACACGTCGGCGGGCCGCACCGGCAGCTTCTCCGCCAGCCCGCGTGCCACCCCGGGCTTCGGATACAGCGGGTCGCGGCGGTTCGCCTTGTCACCCGGGGCCGGTTTCGCCGCCCCGCGCGGCTCGGGGATGTCCGGAACCGGCGGCATGCCCTTCGGGGCCTTCCTCCCGGCCGCCTCCACCGCTGCCGCCGTCCCCGCCGAGGCCCCCGTTGCCGGGCCGAGGCCGACCTGGGCCGAGGCCGCGGGCCGCGCGGACTGCTGCGGCAGCGCCTGCAGCGCCTCCAGGGCGGGCGCCTGGACCTCCACCGGAGCCGGTTTCGGGCCCCCGCGCGGCTCGTGCCGCGGCGGGGCGCCCGTGGTTCCGGGAGCGCCCGCCGACTGCATCGGGGCAGGGGCCACATTCACACAGCCGGACACCGCCGAGACGGCGCAGGCGACGGAGAGCAGCAGCTTCGTCGTGGTTCGGGTTGGGTGCACTCGCGCAACTCTGCTGTGCGAGGACCCCCTTGCGGAAACCCGGAGCCGATATTCACTCCGCACGGGTGACGCCGCGTCCTCCGGCACCCGCCGTCCGGACCCGCGTCAGACGCCCGCGGCGCCGTCGATCTGCTCGCGCAGCAGGTCGGCGTGGCCGTTGTGACGGGCGTACTCCTCGATCATGTGCGTGTAGACCCAGCGCAGACTGTACGCCGTGCCCCGGTGGTGGCTCTCCGGCTTCGACACCAGGTCCAGCGAGCTGCCCGCCGCCGCCTCCCGGGCCCGCTCCACCTCGGTCCGCCACACCCGCTCCGCCTCGGCGAAGGTGTCCTCGGCGGAGAAGTGGAAGTCGCCGTCCCGGTCCTCCCGGGTGCTGTACAGATCGGGCAGGTCCTCGCCCAGCATGATCTCCCGGAACCAGTACCGCTCCACCTCCGCCATGTGCCGTACGAGGCCCAGCAGGCTCAGCTCGGAGGGCGGCAGCGGCCTGCGGCGCAGCTCCTCCTCGGCGAGGCCCTCGCACTTCCAGGCGAGGGTGGCGCGGTGGTAGTCCAGCCAGCCCTCCAGCATCGCGCGCTCGTCGGCGGAGGTGGAGGGGCCGGTGCGGTGGGAGCCCGAAGTCAGTGTCATGGGCGCCATCCTCGGGCCAACCGGCCGGTCTCCACCAGGGATTAACCGGTCTCCACCAGGGATTAAGCTGCGGGGGTCCCACAAGGAACCACCTGGAGGTCCGCGGTGAAGGTCGGCGTCATCGGACTGGGCGACATCGCCCGGAAGGCGTACCTGCCCGTCCTCACGGCCCGCCCCGGCCTGGAGCTGCACCTGCAGACCCGTACCCCCGCCACCCTGGAGCGGATCGGGGAGAGTCACCACGTCCCGGCGGAGCGCCGCCACACCGACCTCGACGCGCTGCTGGCCCAGGGCCTCGGCGCGGCGTTCGTGCACGCTCCGACCGGCGTCCACCCCGAGATCGTCACCCGGCTGCTCCAGGCGGGTGTGCCGACGTACGTGGACAAGCCGCTGGCCTACGAGCTCGCCGACTCGCGGCGCCTGGTGGAGCTCGCCGAGGAGTGCGGGGTACCGCTCGCCGTGGGCTTCAACCGCCGCCACGCGCCCGGCTACGCCCAGTGCGTCGAGCACCCCCGCGACCTGATCGTCCTGCAGAAGAACCGGGTGGGGCTGCCCGAGGACCCGCGGACCCTCGTCCTCGACGACTTCATCCACGTCGTGGACACCCTGCGCTTCCTGCTGCCCGGCGAGGCCGACCACATCGACGTCCGGGCCCGGGTGCAGGGCGGGCTGATGGACCAGGTCGTGCTCCAGATGTCCGGGCCCGGCTTCACCGCCCTCGGGATCATGAACCGGCGGTCCGGTTCGGCGGAGGAGATCCTCGAAGTGTCCGGGCAGGACACCAAGCGGCAGGTTGTGAATCTTGCCGAGGTCGTCGACCACCGCGGCCAGCCGACCGTCCGCCGCCGCGGGGACTGGGTGCCGGTCGCCCGCCAGCGCGGCATCGAGCAGGCCGTCGACGCCTTCCTGGAGGCCGTCGCGGCGGGGAAGGCGGTCAGCGCCCGGGACGCCCTGCTGACCCACGAGCTGTGCGAGCGGGTGGTGCTGGCCGCTCTGGAGCAGGCTTCCTGAGCCGCAGCGCACGGGTCCCCTCCACGGTGCAGTACACCGCGAGCAGCGCCAGGGCGACGCCCACCGGCCAGTCGCCGAGGCGGACGTAGGGCGTCGTGCCCCGGGCGAGCGGCACCTCGTACACCTGTGCCGTGCTCGCCGAGACGGGCAGCGGCGGGCCGGTACGCGCGCCGTCCGGCCCGTACACGGCGCTGATGCCGGTCAGGGTGGCGTGCACCACCGGGCGGCCGGTCTCCGCGGCGCGCAGCGCGCCGAGCGAGGCGTGCTGCGCCGGGGCCCAGCTGGTCTGGAAAGTGGAGGTGGCCGACTGGGCGACGAGCAGGCCGGCCCCGTCGCGGACGAGGCGGCGGCTCATGTCGGGGAACGCCGACTCGAAGCAGACCAGCGGGCCGGTCCGCAGCCCGCCCGGCAGGTCCATCAGCACGGGGGCCGCGCCGCGGCGCCGGTCCTCGCCCGCGGCCTTGCCGACCGAGGTGGCCCAGCCGAGCAGGGAGCGGGCCGGGACGTACTCGCCGAAGGGCACCAGGCGCATCTTGTCGTACCGGTCACCGGTCGGGCCGTGCGGGCCGACGAGCACGGAGCTCTTGAAGATGCCGTCCCCGCCGCCCCCGGCCGCGTGCTCCTGGGCGTCCGCGGCCGCGGACGCCGGGCGGGGCGCCGCCGGCTGCCGGGCGTCGACGTTCACCAGCAGCGGAGCCCCCACCTCCGCGGACAGCGCGGCCAGCCGCCGCGACAGGTCCGGGCGGGCCGCCAGGTCCGCGCCGACGCTGCTCTCCCCCCACACCACCAGGTCCACCGGCCGGCCGGCCAGCGTCCGCGTCAGCCGCTCCCCCGCCGCGAAGCGCCGCTCCGCGCTGTCGGGGCCGTCCGCCACCAGGCCCGGCTGGACGACGGCCACCCGCAGCAGGCCCGAGCCCCCCGAGGCCTCGGCCCGCGGCAGCCACAGCCACACCGCCCCCGTCAGGACCGCGCACCCGGCCACCCCGGCCATTGCCGGGACCCGGGCCGCCGGAACCGCGATCAGCAGCACCACCGCACAGTTCACCGCCACCACCAGCAGACTCACGACCCACACCCCGCCCACCGAGGCGAGCCGCAGCACCGGCGGCACCTGCCACTGGCTCGCCCCCAGCAGCCCCCACGGCCCGCCCAGCCCCTGCCAGGACCGGGCCAGCTCCGACAGCAGCCAGCCCGCGGGGACGAGCACCATGGCCGCGGCCGCCCGGCCCGGCCCCGGGGACCCGCCGAGGAGCTCGCGCACGAGCAGCGCCCAGGGGATCCAGAGCAGGCCGAGCAGGGCCGCGAGCGGCAGCAGGAACACGTGCAGGCTGGGCAGGAGCCAGTGGTGCACGGCCACGATGAACCCGGCGCCGCCCAGCCAGCCCTCCCATGCCGCCCGCCGCCCGGTAGGCGCCGACCTCAGCAGCAGCATCCAGGGCACGAGGGCGACGTACGCCCACCACCACAGCGCGGGTGCGGGGAAGGCGAGGCAGGGCAGTGCCCCGGCGGCGGCCGCGGCGGCCGCCCGCAGGAGCCGGGTACGCCTCGGGACCGTGACCACCCTCGGGACCGTGACCATGAGCGCCTCCGCTTCCAGTGTGGGACAGGGCCTTACCGGCTGCTCAGGCGGAGAGGTGGCGCCACTTCTCGTGCACGGTGACCCGGGTCAGCCGCCAGCCGTCGAGGGCGGTGCGGGCCAGAACGAAGGTGTAGCGGCCGGCAGCGGCGAAGTTCGGGGCGGTCACCGGCCCCCCGGCGCCGCTGCCGTCGAGCCGCATCGGGTTGACGAAGTCGGCCAGGACCTCGGCCCGGTCGGCGGCCCAGCCGCCACCCTCGCCCAGCCGGATCAGCCGGTTGACGATCAGGTGCTGGCGCACGGGGAAGAGCCGCATGGCCTCGGCGAGCCAGCCGGCCACCTCGTCGGCCGTGCCCTCGATCCCGCCGGCCGAGCTGTAGTCGGCACGCCCGCCGGGCGCGAAGAGCGCCCGGTACGCGGACCAGTCGCCGTCGTCGACGGCTCTCGCGTACCCCGTGACCACCTCGTCGATCGCCAGCCGGTCCATGACCGAGGCGAGATCCACACGCTGCGTCATCGGGTCAGTGTGGGGGCGCCGGGGAGCCACGCCAAGGGGCGTGCGCCGGCCAGTCCGGCCGGGCCGCGGTCAGTGGCCGGAATACGGCTCCCGCTGCCGGACGACGACCAGGAACGCGTCACTGGCCAGGTCCATCACCACCTCCGCGGGCACGCCCTCGCTCATCCGCTGGGCGGCGTACTCCTCGGCGGGCCAGCTTCCCCTCGGGCTCCCTGCCGGGAACCGCTCCAGCACCACTCGTCCCATGGGGTACCCCCTGCTGCTCGGCTTCGGGATTCTGACACTCTTCGGGCACAACGACGTGCAGGCCGCCCGGGAACGTTCCCGGACGGCCTGCGGTTCACGCGAAGCGGTGAGCGGGCGGTCGTCCTAGGCAGTGTCTGACAAATGATCATCTGGCTGGTTCGCGGAGCCAGAGGATCAGCGAGGCCAGCACGACTCCGGCGCGGTAGCGGTCGGCGAGCTTGTCGTACCTGGTCGCGATCGCGCGGAACT
>NZ_JACBGN010000087.1 GCF_013401435.1 Streptomyces sp. BR123 | reverse complement strand
CCCCCCTCACAGAGCCCGTGCCCTCACGCGTAGGCGAGCGTGCACAGGTCGGCACCGGCCGGGAGGCCCGGCCCCACCGCTCCACCCCCACCTGCGAGGGCCGTCACCCCGCCACGCTGCGGTGACGGCCCTGCCCGTCGACAGGCGGGACATCGGCCTCAGAGTCGGTCCGGACCGCCCGCGGGGCCCGACGGCCGCCGGTCACCGCCGTCTCCCTGCGGCAGGAGTTCGGCAATGATCTCGGTGCCGAGTGCGTACGCCGGCACGCCCGCGGTGATGAGGGCGGTCTCGGCGACGCCGATGAGGTCGGCGACAACAGCTCCGGCGTGGAGTGCGCCCCGGGCGTGGATCCGGGCCGGGTGTGCCCGGCCAAGAGCCAGCAACTGCCCGAAATGGACGAGCTGCTGCACCCGCGCTCCCAGCGGATTGTCGGTCAGCACGACGTGGCGCAGTGCCGCAATCGCCTCTTCGGTCGGCAGTCGTCCGAACTCCTGGGCCACGCGCAGCCGCTCCTGCACCCCGCCGGGAACGGCCCCGAGGGTTGAGCGGTAACGGTCGCGTATGGCCTCCGCACGGCGGGTGGGGGTGTCGTCCGTCATGACGTGACCCTGGCGATCGCGGCACGCACGGCTTCCTGGGCGCCCGGGGGGAAGTCCACGGCCCCGCCGATCGCCGCGGCGGCGATCTCGGCTTCGGCGCTCTCCTCGATCGCCACCACGAGGTGGGCCGTGGCCGCCGCATCCGGGCCGAACACCAGGAGGCCGTGGTTGGCCAGCAGGACCGCAGCCGTCGTCGGGCGCCGTTCCAGCACGTCGGCGATACCGCGCACCGACACGTCCGATCCGCGAGGCCCCCAGGGGACCACGGGAACGTCCTCGGCCTGCCCGAAGCGCAGCATCGGCTCAGTGCGGCACGGCAGCGGCCGATGGGCGACGGCGAAGGCGGTCGCAGAGGGCGAGTGGGTGTGAATGATCGCACCCACGTTGGGGCGGGCCTTGTACACCGCGCTGTGCATGGCGATGATCTCGGCGCTGACGGACTGCAGCTCGCCTTCGAGGACCTGCCCCTCGAAATCGACGGTCGCCAGCTGTTCGGGTCGCAGACCGCGGACGAACCCCGGTGTCAGCAGAAGGCGCTCACCCTCCAGCCTGGCGCTGAGGTTGGCGTGCCCGGAGTGGGACATCACCCCGGCCGCGAAGAGCTTCTCGGCGGCTTGCGCCAACTGGTCGGCCCGCTCTTTCCTTACGTACGCATCGCTCATGGCGGCATCTCCAAGTGTGCTGTCAGCGGCGTCTCGTTCGCCGCTGTTCACGTGTCGACCACTCTTCAACTTGAACTAAGGTTCAAGTCAAATGGCCGGAACCGCCGAGGAGCAGCAGGAGCAGAGCGTGCGCATGACGATCGGCCGACTCGCCGAGATCACCGGAGTGCCCGCTTCGGCCATCCGGTACTGGGAACGACACGGCCTGCTGCCCGCGCCCGAGCGGGAGAGTGGGCAGCGGCGCTATCCGCCGGCGGCAGCCGAGCGGATCACGGTACTGCGCAAGTGTCAGCAGGCAGGGCTGACCCTGGCCGAGATCAACGAGTTCCAGCGGGAGCAGCCCCACCGAGAAGCGATGATCCGCGCCAAGATCACCGAAATCGAGCAGCGCATGATCGATCTCGACCACGCCCACCAGCTCCTGACCCACGCCCTCAAGTGCAGCGAAGAAGACATCGTCAGCTGCCCGAAGTTCCGGGAGCAGATGGCAGCCTGGCAGGCACCGGATCCGGCGCCGTGACCTGTGTGGGCGGGCGTTTTCCGGCCTGGAGCCGACCAGAACGGATTGCGGTGAGGGCGAAGTCCCACGCGCATATCGGGCTACGTCCGCTCATCACAGCCGGCGCAGCACGGGAGGCTGCGCTTTCAGCCATCCATGGCGGCACTCGGCACGCATGCCCGACGAGGCGGCCCGGACGAAGACCGACCACCTCGGCGCAGCCGTCCGGCTGCGCCCCGCTGCCTGCATCGACGCCCCGATTCTGCTGCTGCGCCATCAGCAGGAGAGCGGACTCGCGGCAAGGCCGGCCAGGCGGCACACGGGACGGGCTCGGTCCCCGACAGAGTCGGAGTCCGAGCCCGGCTCGTACACATCGCGAAGGTCGCCGCGGGACTTCGCGGCTCCTGCGCGCCGCGCGGCGAGACGCGGCCGTTGCGGGCCGCACACCGCTGCGGTCTGGCTCGGCCATGCGTGTCCCCTGGCTGACGGTCCGGCCGCTGCGCAGCCGGACGACGAAGGCCGGCCTTCCCGCCCTGCCGGCCCGGGGGACGCCGACCCGACTCGCCGAGGGGGGACCTCGCCCTGCCCGCCCCGGATTCGCGCTGCGCCTGCCGTGATCGCCGCCTCAGTGGCTGCGGTGGTCTCAATGGAGGCAGAGGCAGAACGGATGGCCTGCCGGGTCCGCGTACACGCGCCAGTTGGCCTCCGGACGGAGCTGGTCAGTCCGCTCCAGTACGGTCGCACCGAGAGCGAGTGCCCGCTTCTCCTCCCCGTCGAGGTCGTCCACGTCGAAGTCCAGGTGGAGCTGCTGCGGTTGCTGCTGGCCGGGCCATTCGGGCGACCGGTATCCGTCCACCCGCTGGCAGGCCAACGGCGTCCCCTCGAACCCGTGCACCTCAACCCAGTCGGGATCCTGCGGGTTCACGACCACCCGGCCCCCGAGCAGATCCGCGTAGAACTCCGCCAGCCGTACCGGATCGGCACAGTCCAGCGCGATCGCCTGCAGCTTTCGAATCATTTCCGACGTCCCTCGTCCCTCGACTGCTTCCGCCACTCCCCCACCACAGAGGGGTCGTACCCGCCGCCGCGTCGGCCATGCGCGACGGGGCGCCGGGGCGCGCCCGGCCCGGCAAGCGGCGTCTTCGGTGGGCACGTCGCCCGGGAGGGTGGGCAGGTCAGGGCCCTCGGGCCCTCCCTCGGACCCGGATCGCTGAGGTCCGGCCGCGTTTCGCCGGGTGCGTGAGGTCGGCGGCGTCGAGAACCCGGCTTCGCCCTCGCAGAAGGCGAGCCAGGCACCGAGCGCCGCCGCGGCACTTCCACCTGCAGCCAGCTCTCCTTCATCCAGCCGGCCGCCGTGGAAGCGTTTCTCAGCGCAGGCCGGCAACGGGAACGTCGTGCCCCAGGCCCCGACGGATCGCGATCTCCACGGGTGAATACGCGCCGTCGGCCCGCTCCAGTTCGTACGGCGCTGCCGGCATCAGCGGCGGCTGGGCCATCAAGCGCGGTCGCACCCCATGGTGCGGTTGCGCCGCGTGCACCAGGAACGGGTGGCACAGGAACACGTCGCCCGGGGACCCGGTGGCGAGGGCGAGTGGCCGGTGGTCGGACGCCGCCACCAGATCGGGCGCAAGGTCCCGCCCGCTCGCCCCGTCCTCCCCGTACTTCTCCAGCACCTTCGGCACGTCGAGGTGGGAGCCGACCCGGATCCGGGTCGGGGCGTCTTCCTCACCGACCTCGCTGAACAGGAACAGCATCAGCAACGCCCGGCCCCGGGAGTGCAGATTCGTGAAGTACCAGCTCTCGCCCTCCGGCAGATAACTGCCCTCGATGTGCCAGCCCGCGTCGTCCGGCTCCTCCTCGTGCGGGAAGCGCAGCGGGAACGTGCCGAGCGAGTAGCGCGGCTCCCAGCGGCCCGCGCCGACGAGCAGGTCGTACGCGCGGTGCAGGGCCGGGGAGTTGGGTGCAGCGGCGAACGGTCCCTGCGCCATGCCGCCCACCCAGTGCACGGGCCGCGTCCACGTCGCCGGGTCTTCAGGGTCACAGCCCGTCTCGCGCCACAGCAGCCGCGCGCAGTCCGCGGCCACGCGCGGCGCGACGGCGCCCTCCAGCTTCACGAAGCCGTCGCGGAGGAAACGGGATATGAAAGTCGTGTCATCCATGCCCCCATCGTGCGGCGGTGCCCGTCCCCATGACCCGACATTCTCCGCACCGCCTTTGTCGGGTGCGGCTCACCGATCCCCCTTCTCGGAGCATGAGCGGGACACGCCGGAAGGCCCGCCGCGGGGTGATCCTGGAGTCAGGATAGAGAGCCGCGGGTCACCCGGGGCGAGATGCCGTTGACGTGGTTCGCGAGTTCATCGACCGTGCCGCCGATCGGCGAATGCGGCCCGTACCCAGAGGGGGCCGCGGCAGCAGTTCCGCGTGGGCCCACCACGGTTCGCCCCGCTCGGGCCGGTCGCCGATCGCGCTGACCCGGGTCGAGCAGTGCTGCCGCGGCATCGGGCTCACCCCGGCCGGAGCCGGCGAGTCGTTCGACTGTCCGGCGCGAACTGCGCGGACCGAGAATGCGGACGTCACCGCCCCGTGCCGCCCCGTGGGCCACCTGCATGCCGGGGGCGCTTCGGCAGGTGTGGCGGAGTGCCGAGCCGGGAGAGCGTCGTCACGCCGTCGGGGTTGTCGAGTGCGGCGGTCAGATCTGTCAGCGGGTGCGACCCGGCGCCGCAGGCCGGTGGCACCTTGCCCGGACAGGTCGCCGTCCACCGCCGTCGCTGCCGTCAGCCGCTGCCATGCGTGATCTTCCGTGAGCGGACAGCACGCAGCGCGCCCGACTCTCTTGAGTCAACCCTTGTCAACTTTATTGCCGCGAGTTATATAGGTGCTGTTGCCATGTGCATCTGCGACGAGTCTGGAGGGGAGTGACAGGGATGCCCGTGCGGACCGATCCCTTCCGCGATCGGAACGGCCGACGGCAGGGTCCGGAAACCGCGGTCCGGCCGGCGGCCGTGAACGTCTTCCGCGAGGAGGACGCCTTCGTCGTCGCACCGGGCCTGCCCGGCGGCGGCCCCCGAGCCGATCGACATCGCGCATGGCGGACACGTGGAAGACGGGGCGCGGGCCGGCCCTTCCCAGGGCCGGCCGCCGCCCTCGGTCCGCGGTTGCCGGGACCTGCCAGGACGAGAGCGAGGTTGCGGTCGTGCCCGAAGCACCGCCTCTCGCGGCCGTGATCAGACAGCGCGCCGACGGGCACCTCAAGGTCGCCGTGTCGGGAAAGAACGACATTCTGAGCGCGCCGCGACTCCGAGTAATCCTGGAGGGGGCGTTGTCCGATGGTGCGCGTCTGGTGGAGGTCGAGTTCAGTGGAATCGAGTTTTGCAACTGCCACGGACCCGGCGTCCCGGTGGGAGCCCGCCGCCGGGCGCCGGACCCGGCCACCGCTCTACGCTTGGTGAGCGTCACGTGACCCCTGGTACGACGCCTCCTGCACCGGACCGGTACGGCGGCGGCCCTGCTCGGTCCGCCGGCGGTGAGCAGTCGAAAGGTTCATGGATCTGAGAGGAGCGGATCATGGCACGCGCAGTCGGGATCGACCTGGGCACGACCAACTCCGTCGTCGCAGTCCTGGAGGGCGGCGAGCCCACGGTCATCACCAACACCGAGGGAAACAGGACCACGCCTTCCGTGGTGGCCTTCGGCAAGGGCGGAGAGGTCCTGGTAGGAGAGATCGCCAAGCGGCAGGCGGTGACCAACGTCGACCGCACCGCGCGGTCGGTCAAGCGCCACATCGGCGAGGCGGACTGGGGTTTCCCGCACACCGGAGACATCGACGGCAAGCGGTACACGGCTCAGGAGATCTCGGCACGAGTCCTGCAGAAACTCAAGCGGGACGCGGAGGCGTATCTCGGCGAGGACGTCACGGACGCCGTGATCACCGTTCCGGCGTACTTCAACGACTCGCAGCGCACCGCGACGAAGGAAGCCGGTGAGATCGCAGGCCTGAATGTGCTGCGGATCATCAACGAGCCGACGTCCGCAGCGCTGGCGTACGGATTGGACAAGGAGAACGACCAGACGATCCTCGTCTTCGACCTGGGCGGCGGCACCTTCGACGTGTCGCTCCTGGAGATCGGCGAGGGGCTGGTAGAGGTCAAGTCCACCAATGGTGACACCCACCTCGGCGGCGACGACTGGGACCAGAAGATAGTCGATCACCTGGTGAAGCAGTTCCAGAACGCCTACGGTATCGACCTGTCCCAGGACAGAATGGCACTCCAGCGTCTGCGCGAGACCGCGGAGAAAGCGAAGATCGAACTTTCCGCCACGACGGAGACGACGATCAACCTGCCCTACATCTCCGCGTCCGCCGAGGGTCCGCTGCACCTGGACGAGAAGCTCACGCGCTCGCAGTTCGAGCAGCTCACCTCCGACCTCCTGGAGCGCTGCAAGGCGCCCTTCCACAACGCGGTCAAGGACGCGAAGATCAAGGTATCGGACATCGACCACGTCATCCTGGTCGGCGGGTCCACCCGCATGCCGGCCGTGACGGAGCTGGTCAAGGAACTGACGGGGAAGGAACCGCACAAGGGCGTGAACCCGGACGAGGTCGTCGCCATCGGCGCCACCCTCCAGGCCGGTGTCCTCAAGGGTGAGGTCAAGGACGTCCTGCTCCTCGACGTGACCCCGCTGTCCCTCGGCATCGAGACCAAGGGCGGCATCATGACCAAGCTCATCGAGCGCAACACCACGATCCCGACCAAGCGGTCGGAGATCTTCACGACGGCCGAGGACAACCAGCCGTCCGTGCAGATCCAGGTCTACCAGGGTGAGCGCGAGATCGCGGCGTACAACAAGAAGCTCGGCATGTTCGAGCTGACGGGCCTGCCGCCGGCCCCGCGCGGCGTCCCGCAGATCGAGGTCTCCTTCGACATCGACGCCAACGGCATCATGCACGTGACCGCCAAGGACCTGGGCACGGGCAAGGAGCAGAAGATGACCGTCACCGGCGGCTCGTCCCTGCCCCGCCAGGACATCGACCGCATGATCCGCGAGGCCGAGCAGCACGCCGAGGAAGACCGCCGGCGCAAGGAGGAGGCGGGGACCCGCAACAGCGCCGAACAGCTCGTCTACCAGACCGAGAGGCTGCTGCGCGACAACGCGTCCAAGATCCCGGCCGACCTCAGGAGCGAGACCGAAACCGCGATCGCAGACCTGAAGGAGAAGCTCAAGGGCCAGGACACCTCGGCCATCCGCACGGCCACGGAGCACGCCAGCACCGTCGCGCAGAAGATCGGCACTGCCCTCTACGACGCACAGGGAGCTGCCGCAAGCGGCGGCGGGTCGGCATCCGGAGCCGGGTCGTCCAGCACGGAGGAAGAGGTCGTCGATGCGGAGATCGTCGACGACGAGAACCCGAAGGGAGACGCGCGATGAGCCCACCCAAGTCTTCCGGCGGACCGCGCAAGCAGACACCGCTCATCGTGATCAGGGACAAGCGACGCATCGACCCCGTCACCCTGGAGCTCAGGGCAGCCGACAGCGGCACTTCCGAGCACACCGAGACCGGCGGCAGTGGATCCGGAACTCCTGGCGGCAGCCCTGCCGCCGGAAGCAGCGCCGAACACAGCCGGCTCGCCGAACGCACCGCCGACCTGCAGCGCCTGAAGGCGGAATACGACAACTACCGCAAGCGGGTGGAGCGTGACCGCCTCGCGATACGGGAAATCGCGGTGGTCAATGTCCTGCGCGGGCTGCTGCCCGTCCTGGACGCCATTGACCAGGCCCGCGACCACGGCGACATCGACCCCGGCCTGCGAGCGGTCGCCGACGCGCTCGAAACACAACTCGCCGCGCTGGGCCTTCAGGAAGTCGGGGCCCCGGGAGAACCCTTCGACCCGACCCGCCACGAAGCGATCTCCTACCAGCAGTCCGACGAGATCGACCAGCCGACCTGCACCATCGTGCTCAGACCCGGCTACCGCGTCGGACAACACCTCCTGCGCCCGGCGCAGGTCACGGTGAGCGAGCCACCCGACCTAGCAGAGCCCGGCTAGATCCAAGGCCAGTCCCGGCATCTTCATCTGCCGGATGACGAACGGCAGCGCCCGTCACCCGACCCCACCGCGTGGCGGCGGGAGGTCCGGCCGGCAAGGCTGTTCGCCAAGCCGCAGCCTGCCTGTGTCCCCAACCTCACCGGACGCCTCTCCGTTGGCTCACACCCTTGAGGGACACAGCGGAGGCCGGCGGCCCGGAAGACCGCCGGAGGGCTCGGACGCGGCCGGTCGGCCGCGGCAGCATGCGGTGCCTCGTGAACCGTCAGCCGGTGCATCCCGGGACCGTGCCGGCCGGGCTGCAGTTGTTCGGGGAGTTGTCGCGGACGTCGTCGCCGCTCAGGGTGAGGATTCCGGTTGCCTTGAAGATGCCGCCGCCGTCCCCCGCGCGGTTGTGCGAGATGGTGTTCCGCTCCAGCGTGGTGGTGCCCCGTCCGGTGGCTCCCCCGGCGTGGTAGAGGCCGCCGCCGCGCGCGGTGCCGCCCTTCGCGGTGGCCGTGTTGCGGAGAACCTTGTTGCGCCTGGCCGTCAGCGTCCCGCCGTCGGGGTTGTCGAGGCCTCCTCCCTGAGCCGTGCCGTTGGGTGCGCTGACTGCGTTGCCGGTGATGTGGCTTTCGGTCAGGTCGAGCGTGCCGAAGGGGCCCATGCGGACGCCGCCGCCGCGTGCGGTGCCGTTCTCGGCGACCGCCCGGTTTCCGCTGATCTTCACCTTGGTCATGGTCATCAGGGCGTTGTTCGCGACACCGCCGCCCTGGGCGAGGCCGCGCGGAGCGTCCGATGTGTTGTCGCTGATCGCGCCGCCGGTCACGATCAGCCTGTCGGGCTCCGGGATGCCGTTGGAGACGGCGGCACGCGCGATTCCGCCCGGGGCGGAGGAGCGGTTGCTGCTGATGACCGTGTTCTCGATGGTGGTCCGGGCGAAACTGATGACGGCTGCCCCGAAGGCAATGCTCTCGGTGTCCGCCGTGACGGTCGCGGTGTTCCCGGTCAGCCGGGAGCCGGTGACCGTCAGCGGACCGTCGTTCGCGATGGCACCGCCCGCGGCGAGGCCGCCGACGCCGCTCCCGCTGTAGATCACGTGGTTTCCGGTCACCTCGGTATCAGTCACGCTACCGGTGCCGGGGTTGTCGATGGCGCCGCCCTGGGCGAACAGGTCGGACCGGGCCGTGTTCCCGATGAACCTGCTGCGGTTCACCCTCATCGTTCCGGCGTTGGAGATGCCACCGCCGCAGGCCAGGCCGGGCGGGTCGGGAAAGGCGGGGCAGTCCGTGGCGAAGCCGCCGCTGATGGTCGTGCGGGTGAGAGTGAGGTTGCCCGTCGGACCGACGAAGAGGATACGGAACTTCGCGGTGCTGCTCCCGTGCTCGTCCCGTTCGATCGTGGCCCCGCGCCCGTCGATGGCGATCTCACTGGTGATCACCGGCAGCCCGTTGCCGGGGTTCACCGGGTCCGGCGATGTCAGCTTGTACGTGCACTTGCGCGCCAATCGGAGCCTGTCGGGTCCTGGCGAACCGTTCGCCGCGTTGATCGCCGCGACGAGATCCGGAACCGAGCAGGGCACCTGCACCGGGGCGGCGTGAGCGGCCGGAACGGGGACCGCCGCGAGCGCGCCCGCCACGAGACCCAGGACAGCCTGGACATGCCGACGAGACATCAGGGACTCCTTCCTCCACCGTGTACGGCCGGCTGTCACAGACTGCAACCAGCCGAGCCAAGCCGACCACGCGCAACCGCCGTCGGCTTCCCGGCGTGATCCGTACGGACGGGCGGACAGCCCGGACGGGCGAGCGATGAGCCGGAACGGAGCAGAGGAACGGCGGGCCGCCTGAAGGCGGGCCGCGCCCCGCCGACCTCGAGCCGGACCGGGCATCGCACCCGCGACCGCCCCTGCACGGGCACGTCGGCGGGCCCGGGCGGCGGCCGCGTCCGCGAGGCCGTACGCGCCGATCAGGTGGCCGCTTGTCGGCGGGATCCGCACCGCCGCGTTCCGCCTGCGTTCCGCCCTCGTCGCCTTCACCGTCGCTGCGGCCCTGCTCGGCCGGGCAGCCGTCGCCCGGGCCGCACAGTCGACGTGCCCAACCCCTTCTTGTCGCCCCGGCAGGGGGGGAGGGGGCGACGCATGAGGGCTCCGCCGGAGGGGCATCACGGCTCAGTGAAGACAACGGGGTACGGGCGGGGTGGGTATCGCGGTCGGCTGCCCGTCTGGTTACGGGGACTGGTCGTCCTCGCGGCCGGATCGGGAGTCCTTCTCTGCGGTCAGCAGGTCGCCGAAGGGTACGGGGCGACCATGGTGTACCGCGACGCGCCGGTCTGCGAGGTCGGGACCGGGAGGGGGAACGGGGATGACGGTGAGGCCTGCGTGCGGCGTGAGGCGGGCACGGTGCTCGACCGCCGGACGGGCGAGCACTGCACCTCCAACGGCACGAGCGGTGGCACGACCGGGGGCGTCACGACGATCGGCGGAGGCGGCATGGCCGGCGCCGGCGGAAGCATGGGGGGTACGGTGACCGGCGGGGTGGCCGGGGGCGGCACCACGTGCACGAGGTACCACGACGTCAAGGTCGAGTGGCCCGACCGCACCGCCTGGTTGGCGGTGGGGTCGCAGACGTACGACGAGGTCAGGACGGGGGACCGGTCCGAAGTCCGGCTATGGCGGGGTGAGGTCGTGGGACTGGAGGTGCGCGGCCGCACCTATTCGTACGCGCCCTCCTCGCAGAGCGGAGTCCTGCCGTGGCTCGCGCTGGGCTGCCTGCTCCTGGCGGCGGGGGCGTGGGGAGCAATGAGCGGGCGGCTTTCGGGCCTCCTCGCCTTCCCCAACTTCGGCTGGCCGTTCGTGGCCGTCGGGGTCGGATGGCTCGGTAGCATGGCGCTGTTCGGCGGACACCCCCTGGTCTGGGGCTTCGCCATCCTGTGGACGGGGTTCGCGGTCTTCTGGATCGTGAGCGCCTGGCGGACCGGGTGACCACCCCGCCCGGGCCGCCGGCCGGCGCACCGGATCTCAGACATCGCCCGGCGAGCGAGCGACGTGGTGTTCCCGGCGCGACCGACCGGGACGGGGCACAGCGAGCCGACCACGACCGGTACCGCGACCGGCAGCGACTGCTCGAACGACGACAGGCCGAGGCCGTCCTCGAACCGGATGCACGTCCCGGTCCTGTGGCCCGGGCGGTCGGCCTCTCCGGCGGATCGGGTCGGCGTACCGGCCGCGCACGTGAGTCGTGCGGGACGACGGCGACGGGCGCCGACGCGTGGTGCAGTACGGCGTGGGTGACGGCCCCGGTACGGGTGCCGGTCCTCGAACTGCGGTTCCTGCGGCCCACGACGACGAACCGGGATCCGTCCGCCGTGTCCGTGAGATCCTGCGCCGGCCGCCCCGGGTGGCATTCCCGGACGACCGGTACACCGGGGTGCGGGCCGGAGAGGACCCGACACGCCCGTCCCCGTCCCCGTCCCGTCTGCGGCCGCCTCAGGCCCTCTGGTGGCTCACGCGCCCCGACGACCCGATCTGGCCGGCCTGGCTGCCCAGTGTCTGGGTGGCGATGACGGCGGCCTGCACCCGGCGTTCCACGCCCAGCTTGGCCAGCAACCGGGAGATGTTGTTCTTGACCGTCTTCTCCGCCAAGTAGAGCCGCTTGCCGATCTCGCGGTTGGTCAGCCCCTCTCCCACCAGGGCGAGGATCTCGCGCTCTCGTTCCGTCAGCTGGGGCAGCCCCTGTGCCTGGTCCTCCTGGGGGGTGCCGCCGCGCAGCCTGGCCATCACCCGCGCGGTGGCGCCTGGGTCCAGCATCGACTGACCGGAGGCGACCGTACGGACGGCGTGGACCAGGTCCGTGCCGCTGATCTGCTTCAGCACGTAACCGGACGCCCCGGCCATGATCGCGTCGAGCAGCGCTTCCTCGTCGTCGAACGACGTGAGCATCAGGCAGGCCAGGTCCGGCATGGTGGAGCGCAGCTCCCGGCAGACGCTCACACCGTCCCCGTCCGGCAGGCGCACGTCCAGGACGGCGACCTGCGGGCGCAGCGCGGGCACCCGGACGAGGGCCTGCTCGGCCGTACCCGCCTCGCCGACCACGGTGAGGTCCGGCTCCGCGTCCAGCAGATCGTGCACGCCACGGCGCACCACCTCGTGGTCGTCGAGGAGGAAGACCCTGACCGGGGCCTTCTCGCCGAGGCTTTCGCTGCCGTACGTCATCACACACTCCGTGTTCGCCCAGTTGCTCCGCCACGGGCGGACTCCGTGGCATCGTGCCGCGTGCGCGGGGCGGCCGGCCAGGGCCGGATGGCCCTCGTTTCCGCCGCATGTCCTTCCTGCCCGGCTGTCGCGGCTCCCTCGACGCGTACCCGGGTGGTCCCGATCCCACCTGCGCGGATCCGCTCGGCGCACGGGGCCACATGGGGTCCGTTCGGCCCTGTTGCGGCCGGTCGACACGGTGGACGCTGGCTTGAGGCACCTGACAAGCGCAAGGACCGAGCCGGATCAGAGGTGGGCACGATGAGGGACGAAGCCACGCAGCACACGGTGGACAGCCACCGTGAGGCGGTGGCCACACCCCGGCGCATGGCACCCCTCGACCGTGCAGAGGCGCTGCGTCTGCTCGGGAGCGTCTCCCTGGGGCGGATCGTCTTCACCGAGCACGCCCTGCCGGCCGTCCGCCCCGTCAACCACCTCATGGACGGCGACGACATCGTCATCCGGCTGCACGACGGAGCGGCCCTCACCTCCATCGTGGCGCCCACGGACGCCGCGGGCGTCGTGGTGGCCTATGAGGCGGACGTCATCGACCCCGAGACCCACATCGGCTGGAGTGTCGTGGTCACCGGCTACGCCCAGCTGGTCACCGACCCCGGGGAACTCGCCCGGTTCGCCGACCGACTGCGCCCGTGGATCGACCACCCGGTCATGAACTCGGCGCTGCGCATCCGGCCGGATCTGGTCACGGGCATGCGGCTCACCCTGTAGCACGCCGCCGCCGTCAAGGACGGCGGTCACCCGGCGGTCCGAGGAGCGGGGCTCGCCACACGAGACGGCTGCCTCCCTCGTCGGGGCGCTCGATCCGCAGGCTGCCGCCCGCCTTGTCGGCTCGCTCCTGAAGGTTGCGCAGACCGCTGCGCCGGCCGTCGGGCGGGATGCCGCGGCCGTCGTCCGCCACGGTGAGGACCACCTCGTCGCGCGTGGCCCGCAGGGAGACCTCCACGCGCGTGGCGTGGGCGTGGCGGGCGGCATTGCTGAGCATCTCGCTGAGGGCCGCCAGCACGTGATCGGCGACCGGCGCGGGTACGTCCGTGTCGAGCAGGCCCTCCATGCTCAGGCGCGGCGGGAAGCCGAGTGTCGTCGCCGCCTCGCCCACCGCGCGGGCCGCGCGGGCCCGCAGGCTGTAGCCGGTCTCCTCTTCACGGGCCCGCAGGCCGAAGATCGTCGAGCGGATGATCTTGATGGTCTCGTCGAGGTCGTCGACCGCCCGCGCGATCCGCTCGGCGGCACCGTCGTGCTGGACGAGCCGCGCGGCGCTCTGCAGGGTCATGCCCGTGGCGAAGAGTCGCTGAATGGCCAGGTCGTGCAGGTCACGCGCGATGCGGTCGCGGTCCTCCAGCAGCGCGAGCTGCTCGGCGTCACTGCGGCGCTGGGCCAGTTCCAGCCCGAGCGCGGCCTGTCCGGCGAAGGCCAGCAGCGGCTCCAGCTCCCCTTCGGTGAAGAGGGGCTGTCCCTGGTGGCGGGCCAGGAGCAGGACGCCCCGGGTGTCCTTGGCCTTCGTGCCCAGCGGGACGGCGACCGCCGGCCCCAGGCCGTCGAAGCGCCGCGGACCGGCGCCGTACCGGTCGTCCTCGGCCAGGCCGGCCGTGGTCACGGGCTCACCCGCCTGGTAGGCGGCCCCCGACAGGGTTCCCTCGACCGGCACGACCAGCCCGCGGCGGAAGTCCCCGTCGGAGCCGAGGGCCAGCTCCACCACCAGGTCGTCGGTGCCGGGCACGGGCACGCTGACGTCGGCGAGCGCCGCCCCGGTGATGTCCTGGGCGCGGCGGGCGATCATCTCCAGGACCTCCAGCCGCGGGCTGCCGGACAGCAGGCTGTTGGTGATCTCCGCGCTGGCCTGCAGCCACCGCCGCTGGCGCTGCGAGGCCTCGTAGAGCCGGGCGTTGTCGATGGCGACACCCGCCGCCACGGACAGCGTGGTGATCACCGATTCGTCCTCGGCGTCGAACTGCTCACCCCCGCGCTTGTCGGTCAGGTAGAGGTTGCCGAACACCTCGTCCCGCACCCGGATCGGCACGCCCAGGAACGTGCGCATCGGCGGATGGTGGGCGGGAAAGCCGTAGGACGCCTTGTGCGCGGTCAGGTCGGGCAGCCGCAGCGGCTCGGGATGGCGGATGAGTTCGCCGAGGATGCCGTGTCCCGCCGGGAAGGGGCCGATCCTGCCGATCTCCTCGTCGGTCAGCCCGTAGGTGAGGAACTGCGACAGGGTGCGGCCGTCCGGGCCGATCACTCCGAGGGCCCCGTACTGGGCGTCGACCAGCAGCGCGGCGGCTTCCACGATGCGCCGCAGCACCTGGGAGAGGTCCAGCTCGCGGCCCACGGAAACGACTGCTTCCAGAAGGCTGTGCACGCGGTCCCGGGTCCCGCGGGCAGCGTTGATGCGCGTCTGCAGCTCCTCCAGCAGCTCGTCGAGCCGCATCTGGGGCATCCGCGACAACGGTTCCTCCATGCCCACGGGACCTCCCGACCTCGATCACCTGCCCGCGCAAGCCACAGCCTAACGGCCGTGCGGGCGGCCGGTCGATCACACCGGGGGCAGCGGCCTCGGGCCCGCGTAGTAGGCGGAACGCATGATCTCCTCCATGTCGTCCAGCATCGGCGTGCGCGGGTTCGCCGGCGCGCACTGGTCCTCGTACGCGTTCAGCGCCTGCTGCGGCAGGGCGGTGATGAAGGCCGCCTCGTCGATCCCCAGAGCGCGGAAGGACGGTTCGATGCCGACGGCGTCACGCAGCCGCTCCACCGCTGCCGCGTACGAGGCGACGCCCTCGGCGGCGGTGGCGGCCGGCAGCCCCAGGGCGCGTGCGATCTCCTGGAAGCGCTCGGGTGCCCGGTAGCTCTCGTACTTGGGCCAGCCCGTCAGCTTGGCCGGGACGGTGCCGTTGTAGCGGATCACATGGGGCAGCAGGACGGCGTTGGTCCGGCCGTGGGAGATGTGGAAGGTGGCGCCCAGGGTGTGGGACATGGCGTGGACGATGCCGAGGAAGGCGCTGCCGAAGGCCATACCTGCGATGGTGCCCGCATTGTGCATCTTCTCCCGTGCCCGGGCGCGCTGTGCGTTCCGACCGGTGACAGCCGCTTCCAGGTTCTCGAAGACCAGCTTGATGGCGTGCAGTGCCAGGCCGTCGGTGAAGTCGTTGGCGTAGACCGAGACGTACGCCTCGGTGGCGTGGGTGAGGGCGTCGAACCCGCTGTCCGCGGCGAGCGACGCGGGCAGGTCGGCGGTGAGGACGGGGTCGACGATGGCCACGCTGGGCGTGAGGGCGTAGTCGGCCAGCGGGTACTTCTTGCCGGTCGCCGGGTCGGAGATCACGGCGAAGGGGGTGACCTCTGCGCCGGTGCCCGACGTGGTGGGGATGCAGACCAGGCGCGCCCGGTTGCCGAGCACGGGGAAGCGGAAGGCGCGCTTGCGGATGTCGGAGAACTTCTGGCGCATGTCGGCGAAGTCGATGTCCGGCTGTTCGTACAGCAGCCACATCACTTTCGCCGCGTCCATGGGCGATCCTCCGCCGAGGGCGATGACGGTGTCCGGCTGGAATGCGCGCATGAGGGCGGCGCCGCGCCGTACGGAGTCGATGCTCGGCTCCGGTTCGACGTCGTCGAGCACCTGGACGGTCACGGGCTGCTCACGCTGCCGAAGCACGCGGCTGACGCGGTCGACGTAGCCGAGGCGCGTCATGGTGGCGTCGGTGACCACGGTGACGCGGTGGACGTCGGGCATCGCGGCCAGGTACCGGATGGCGTGCGGCTCGAAGTAGATCTTCGGCGGCACCTTGAACCACTGGAGGTTGTTCTGCCGGGTGGTGACGCGCTTGATGTTGAGCAACTGGGCGGCGGAGACGTTGTCGGAGACGGACGTGCTGCCCCACGAGCCGCAGCCGAGGGTGAGGGACGGGAGCAGACGGTTGTAGATGCCGCCGATCGCGCCTTGCGAGGAGGGCGAGTTGACGATGATGCGCACGGTCTTCATACGCCGGCCGTAGCGTTCGGCGAGTGACGCGTCCGCGGTGTGGATGACGGCGCTGTGTCCCTGTCCGTGGAAGGCCACCATGTCGGCGGCGAGGTTGAAGCCCTCCTCCGTCGAGCCGGCCCGCAGAACCGTCAGCACAGGGCAGAGCTTCTCCCGCGAAAGCGGCTCGTCCGGCCCCACGTGGTCGGCCTCGGCGAGGATGAGCGACGTCTGCGCGGGAACGGTGAAGCCGGCCCGCTCCGCGATCCAGTCGGGACTGCGCCCCACGGCCGCCGCGTTGACGCGGCCTTGTCGGCCCGACGCGTCCGGCGGGAACAGGTAGGTCTCCAGCTTCCGCTTCTCCTCCGCCGTGGCGAGGTGCGCGTGCAGGCGCCGGAACTCGGCGAGCGCCTCGTCGTACACGTCGTCGTCGAGGATGACCGCCTGCTCGGAAGCACAGATCATGCCGTTGTCGAAGGACTTGGACAGCACCAGGTCGTTGACCGCCCGACGCACGTCGGCGCTGCGGTGCACGTAGGCCGGTACGTTGCCGGCGCCGACGCCGACGGCCGGCTTGCCCGCGGAGTAGGCCGCCTTCACCATGGCGTTGCCGCCGGTCGCGAGGATCAGAGCCACACCGGGGTGGTGCATGAGGAGCCTCGTGGTCTCGATCGAGGGGGTCTCGATCCACTGCACGCAGTGCTCGGGGGCACCGGCGGCGACGGCGGCGTCCCTGACGATGCGTGCGGCCTCGGAGCTGCACGCCTGCGCCGAGGGGTGGAAGGCGAACACCACGGGGTTGCGCGTCTTCAGCGCCAGCAGCGCCTTGAAGACGGTGGTGGACGTCGGGTTCGTGACCGGGGTGACGGCGCAGAGCACACCGACCGGTTCCGCGATCTCGATGATGCCCTCGATGTCGTCACGTCCCACCACGCCGACCGTCTTTGTCCGAGCCATGCTGTGGGTGACGTGCTCGCAGGCGAACATGTTCTTGGCCGCCTTGTCCTCGAAGACCCCGCGGCCCGTCTCCTCCACCGCCAGCCGCGCCAGGGCGGTGTGCTGGTCGAGCGCGGCCACGGAGGCCTTGGCGACGATGTGGTCGACCTGCTCCTGCGTGAGCGACTCGTAGTCGGCGAGCGCCTTGGCGGCGTTGTCGACGAGCGCGTCCACGGCGATCCGGGTCTCCGCCGGGGCACCGCCGGCCGTCTCGCGGGGACCGCCGGTCGTCGTCCGGGCCGTGTCGTGGGTCAGCTGGGTCATGGACAGCTCCTGATGGTGGGGGCACGGCGCACCGCGCCGGGCGGCCGCCCGGATGCGCCCGTCGTCTCGGCTCCAGCCTCGCCTCCGGCGGTGCAGGCCGTGCAGGTCCCGAAGGTCCCGTGCGGCGGACCGATGGGCTCCCGGCCGGTCCTGCTCAGGCGTTCCCGGGGTCGATCGCACCGCGCAGCCGTCACGCCGGGCGGGCGCGGGCCCGGGTCGTCGGCCCCTCCTCCTCCCCCGCACCGCAACGCCCGCCCCGGCGGGCCCAACGGCCCCCGGCACGGGACCGTCCGGTTCTGTACCGTGCCCGCTCGGTGCGCCACCGTGGAGGACGGCGACGCGCACCTGCCGGCACCTGGCCGGGTCCTCCGGCTCCACGCGGCGGGGCGCAGCCGCGTGCTCCGGCGAGGTCCGGCCGCCGCGCGGCGTCGGCACGTGTCCGGGCGAGCTGTTCAAAGGCCGGGCCGCGGTCCGTGCCGGTTGCGCGGTGCGGACCCGTCGCCGTACGGGAGGAGATCATGAGAGGAGATGAGGACGATGGTCAGGAACCGGACGGTGGGGGAAGTGATGAGCAGCGAGGTGGTGCAGGCGCGACCGGGCACGTCCTTCAAGGAGCTGGCCCGGCTGCTGACCGCCCACCGGATCAGCGGCCTGCCCGTCGTGGACGACGACGACAAGGTCATGGGCGTTGTCTCCCAGACCGACCTCACCAGGCGGCAGGCCGCGCCCGGCGGGGCCGGACACGGCCCGCGCCGGTTGGTGGACGCCCTGAGGCGGATCGTCGGTGGCCGCCCCGCCGCCGCGGCTCGTACGGCCGGCGAGCTGATGTCCAGCCCCGCGGTGACCGTGCATCCGGAGCAGCGGGTCGTCGACGCGGCACGCATCATGGAGCGCCGCCGCATCGACCGGCTGCCCGTGGTCGACGAGGAGGACCGGCTCATCGGCATCACGACACGCCGTGACCTCCTGCGCGTCTTCCTCCGGGCCGACGAGGAGATCCGCACGGATGTCGCCCACGCTCTCTCCGTCGGTTTCCCGGGCGCCTCCGCGATCTCCGTCGAGGTCAGCGACGGGGTGGTCACCCTCCTCGGCTCCCCGCCGCCCGGAGCCGACACGGCTGCATGGATCCGATCCGCTTGGCGGGTGGACGGCGTGATCGGTGTGATGAACCGGCTGACGGCCGGGCGGGCGGGCGATCGCACGGTCAGTCCGCGCTGAGCGGGGCGGTTTCCTCGGCGTCGAGGCGGCGGTCGGCCCGGACGCGGCCTGCCGGCAGCAGTCGGTGCTGAGGACCGTTCGCATGCGGTCGCCGTCGCTGACGACGGCCTGGGGGTCGGGGAAGAGGTCGAGCAGGGCCTGACGGGACCGGCCTCATGGGGGAACACCTCCTCGGTCGGGGCTCCTACGGCTACGACACGTCCAGTTGGCAGGGGCCCTGCGCGGCTGCCGTGCCGATGAGGACCGGCTCCGGCTCGGCGCGGGGTCCTCCGGTGAAGTGACAGGCGTTCACTGCGGTGACGATCCGGCCGTCCCGGGCGCGGGCTGCGGCTGCGGCCGCCGTGGAGTGGTTCGTGTGGTCGTCGCCCCGGCATCGGGTGCGGGCCGCGGACCTCCCGTACAGCCCGTGCGCGTGCAGGCCGGCCGGGCGGAATGCCCCCGACGGCTTGCGCGGTGGCGGCTCGTCCGTCGGACAGGGCCGAAAGGCCCTCACGGAATCCCCTCGCAGAGGCCTCCCGCCGCGCGCAGCGGGGGTCCGGTGGCACTGCGGCAGGGACCGAAGGGCACTGCAACTGACGTGGCGCGACCGCCAGGCTGGAGGCAATCAAGGAGGAGTTCCCATGAGCGGTCTCAAGACCAGCCAGGCAGTCGACGTCCAGGTACGGACCCGGGGCCCGGTCCCGCACGGTGCGGCGCCGTACGCCCAGGAGAAGGTGCTCACGGTGGTCGACCACCTGAGCGAGCCGGTGCTGGCGGCCCGGGTGAAGCTCACGCAGGCCCTCGCCGCGTCCGTGGTGAATCCGGCGACGGCTCAGGCGGTGGTGGACGTCAACGGCCGGCCGGTACGCGCCCACGTGTCCGCGACCACCATGTTCGAGGCGGTCGACCTTCTGCAGGAGCGCCTCCGGGCGCGGCTCGCCCGCGTACGGCGGCATGCCGGGCGCGGGCTCCGCGACGGCGGCCCGGTCACTCCGTGGTCGGACACCCCCGGTGCCGCACAGCGTCCGAACCGCCACCATGTGCCCGCCGAGGAGCGCGGCGTGGTGCGGCACAAGACGTTCCTGCTGGCCCCCCAGACGCCCGAGGACGCGGTGATCGACCTGGAGGCCATGGACCACGACTTCTGGCTCTTCACGGACCTCGTGTCCGGCCACGACAGCGTGGTCTACCGCGACACCCGCACCGGCCGCCCCCGTATGGCGTCGCTGGGCCCCCTCGGCCCCGAACGGGAGGTCGCCGGAGAGTTCAGCGTCAGCACGGTCCCCGTACCCGCGAGCACGGTGGCCGAGGCCGCCCGGCGCCTGCGGCTCACCGGGCTGCCCTTCGTCTTCTTCAGGGACACCGCCACCGGGCGGGGCAGCGTGCTCTACCACCGCTACGACGGCCACTACGGCCTGATCACCCCCGCTCGCTAGAACCTGTCCGGCGGCCCTGCTCCGCCGGACGCCCCGTGGCCCACCGACCCGCTCCCCCGGCCGGCCCGACCGCCGCCCGGGGGGCCTGCGTTTCCGCGCGGTCCCGGGCCGCGCGGCGCGGCCGGTTTCCCCTCGAACACAACCTGGAGGTATCCCATGTCAAGCCGTAGCGTCATCGCAGGTGTGGACGGCTCGGCCGAGTCGCTGGCCGCCGCCGCGTGGGCCGCCCGAGAGGCCCGGCGCCTGGCCCTGCCCCTGCGGATCCTGCACGCCCGGCAGGAGGGGACGCCCGCCTTCGTCCACTCGGCGTTCCGGAGCGCGGGCACCGCACCCGCCGGGACGGCGCTCACGCGGTGGAGCGGCGGGCGCGTCCGACGCGAGATCACCGATCGGCTGCGGCAGGCCGACCCCGCTCTGGACGTCACCGTCGAAGAGGCCCTCGGCCACCCCGCCCGGGTCCTCCTCTCGGCGGCGGGGCAAGCGGAGGTGCTGGTCCTCGGCTCCCGCGGTCTCGGCGCCGTGGGCGGGTTCCTGTCCGGCTCGGTGTCGCTGCCCGTCATCGCCCACGCGGAGCGCCCGGTCGTCGTCGTACCCGCGGGAGAACGGAGCGGCGGCGGGCCCCGGCGCGGGGCCGGTGCCGAGTGCCCGCCGGCGCGGGGCACCGATGTGGTGCTCGGCCTGGACCTCGCGCGACCGTGCGACGAACTGCTGGCGTACGCCTTCGACGCCGCGGCCATGCGGAAGGCCATCCTCCGCGTCATACACGGCCGGAGCGCCGCGGCGGCCGACGGACAGGGTCCCGCCGCACTCCGCCCCCGGGGCGGCGTCGCGCGTGCGGGCGGTGACACGCCCTCACTCGCCGACGCGCTGCGGCCCTGGCGGGGCACGCACCCCGGGGTGCGTGTGGTGGGGCAGTGCGTGGTCGGGCGTCCCGCGGCTCATCTGGCGGAGGCCTCGAAGGACGCCTCGCTGCTGATCGTGGGACGGCGCGTGCGCCAGGCGGCGCTGGGCCCGCACATCGGCCCGGTCGCTCACGCGGTGCTGCGCAACTCCGCGGCGCCCGTGGCGGTGGTCCCCCATCCCTGATCCTCCCCTCACCTTCGCGCAGGACGCCGCGGCGGCCGTCCGGGAGCACTCCCCCGGACGGCCGCCGCGGTGTCCTGCGCCCGCGCGCAGCCCCGTACCGCGGCGCGCCGGGCGCCCCGCGGAGGAGCATGACGGCGGGCGGCCGGCGGACCGGTTCACCCGGTCCGCCGGCCGCCGACGGCGTGCGGACACTTACCGCACGACCGTCCCCAGGACGAGGAAGCCGGCGACGGCCACCAGCAGCGCGCCCATCAGGGGCGCGATGAAGCGCAGGTACTGGTCGTAGCGGACCTTCGCCACGGCGAGGCCGCCCATGACCACGGCCGAGGTCGGCGTGATGAGGTTCACCCATCCCGAGGCCGACTGGTACGCGGTCACCACCAGGTCGCGGTCGACGCCGGCGAAGTCGGCCAGGGGAGCCAGGATCGGCATGGCCAGGGCGGCGTGCCCCGAGGAGGAGGGGACGAGGAAGGCCAGGGGCAGGTTCACCACGAACATCAGGACGGCGAACACCCCGGACGACGTGCCGGACACCGTACGCTGCAGCGCGTCGAGGACCGTGTCGGTGACGCCGGCGTTGCTCATGATCACGGTGACGCCGCGGGCCAGCATGACGATCATCGCCGCCCCGATGAAGTCGCCGGCTCCGGCGGTGACGGCGTCCGCCGTCCCCTTCTCCCCGAGGCCGCCGACGAGCCCCACGGCGATCGCCGCCACGAGGAACAGGGCGGCGAGCTCCGGGAAGTACCACCCGAGCGTGGGCAGGAAGGCGATGTGCAGATCGGCCCAGGGCACCACGGCGACGACCATGAGGAGGAAGGTCGCCGCGAACAGGCACAGCACGACGCCCTGGCGTTTCGTCATGCCCGCCGTACCCTCGGCCTCGTCGCCGATCCGGCGGTCCTCCTCGGTGAGGGGGGTCAGGGAGCGGGAGGGGTCGGCGGCGACCCGCCGGGCGTAGCGCGCGACGTACCCCGCGGCCAGCGCCGTCAGGGAGGCCCACATCAGCAGCCGCAGTACGATGCCCTCCCCCGTGCCGATACCGGCGCTGTCGGAGGCCACGCCCGTGGCGAAGGGGTTGACGGTGGAGGCGAGGGTGCCGACCCCGGCACCCACCATGATGACCGTCGCGGCGACCATGCGGTCGTACCCCAGGCGCAGCATCAGCGGAATCATCAGTCCGTAGAAGCCCAGGGTCTCCTCGGCCATGCCGTAGGTGGTCCCGCCGAGCGAGAACACCGTCAGGAGGACGACCAGGAGCAGGGTCCTGCGGCGGTGCAGGCGCTGCGCCAGCCGTGCCACTCCGGCGGTGAGGGCGCCGGTGCGCAGGGCGGCGGTGATGAACGCGCCCACGGCCAGGATGAAGAGGAACACGCCGGCCGCACCGGCGAAGGTGCCGGTTCCGCCGGGTGTGGTGATGCCCGTCTGGGTGTCGGTGACGCCGTACAGGCCGTTGACGGGTGAGAGGAAGAGGTCCTCCAGCCGGTCCCATCCGCCGGAGCCCGGTCCCACGCGGTGGTAGGTGCCGGGCACGGGGCTGCCGTCCTCGGTGGCGTAACGGCCGGCGGGAATCACGAAGGTCAGGGCCCAGACCGCCGCGGTGACCGCGATGAGCACCGTGAAGGCCGACGGGAAGCGCACCCTCCGCCGGGGGGCGCCTGCCTTGCCGGAGTCCGCTTCCGCGCCGGCCGGCCGGGGGGACACGGGTGCGCTGTGGGTGGTCATGTCCGGTCCTGCGCGGTGTCGTGGCCGTCCTCGCGGTGAGGGCCGCCGGGCGTGACGACGGTGCCGGCGGCTCCGTCGAGGATGAGGTGGGCCTCCTCCAGGGCACCGATGGCCGCGGTGCCGCCGGTCAACTCGACGAACCGGCACACGGCGTCGACCTTGGGGCCCATGGATCCGGCCGGGAACCGCTGGGCCCTCAGGGCAGCGGGCGTGGTCCGCCGGATGGGCTCGGCGCCGGGACTGCCGTAGCCGCGGTAGACGTGGGCGACGTCCGTGAGCAGCAGCAGGGCGTCGGCGTCGAGCGCCTCGGCCAGGAGGGCGGCGGTGAGGTCCTTGTCGACCACGGCCTCGACGCCGGTGAGCTGCCCGTGGTCGTCCCGGATCACCGGTACGCCGCCGCCCCCCGCGCACACGGCCACCGCGCCCGACTCCAGCAGCAGCCGGATCAGCCGCGTCTCGACGACCCGCTGCGGACGTGGCGAGGGCACGACGCGCCGCCAGTGGGTGCCGTCCGGCCTGACCGTCCAGCCGCGTTCGGCGGCCAGGCGCTCGGCCTCGGCCCTCCCGTACACGGGGCCCACGAACTTGGCCGGGTCGGCGAAGGCCGGGTCGGCGGCGGAGACGAGGGTCTGGTTCAGCAGTGCGCAGACCTGCCGCTCCGGCAGTGCGTTCTGCAAGGACTGCAGGAGCCAGTAACCGATCATGCCCTGGGTTTCCGCGCCGAGGACGTCAAAGGGGTAGGGGCGGGTCAGGGTGCGGTCGGCGGCGCTCTGCAGGGCGAGCACGCCGACCTGGGGTCCGTTGCCGTGGGTGATGACGAGCTCGTGCCGGCGGGCGAGGGGTGCCAGAGCCGTCACGGCGGCACGTACGTTGCTCAACTGGACAGAGGCGTCCGGCTGTTGGTCACGGCGCAGCAGGGCGTTGCCGCCCAGGGCGACGACTATGCGCACGGTGCGTCCTTACGGGGTGAGGGGACGGGGTGGTCGCCGAGGGTGGCGACGAGAACGGCCTTGATGGTGTGCAGCCGGTTCTCGGCCTGGTCGAACACGATGGAGTGCGGCGACTCGAAGACCTCGTCCGTGACCTCCAGCGCGGTCATCCCGGTCCGGGCCGCGATCCTGGCGCCGACCGCGGTGTCGCCGTTGTGGAAGGCCGGGAGGCAGTGCATGAACTTCGTGGCCGGGTTGCCCGTCGCCTTCAGAGTGCGGGCGGTCACCTGGTACGGCCTGAGCAGGTCGATGCGCTCGTCCCACATCTCCGGCGGTTCCCCCATGGAGAGCCACACGTCCGTGTAGAGGAAGTCGGCGCCGGCCACGCCCTGGCTCACGTCCTCGGTCAGGGTTATCCGCGCGCCGCTTTCCGCCGCCGCCCGGCGCGCCCGCTCCACGACGTCGGGGGCGTTGTGCAGGGAGGCCGGGCCCACCATGCGTACGTCCATGCCGAGCATCGCGGCGGTGACGAGCAGGGAGTTGCCCACGTTGTTGCGGGCGTCGCCCAGGTACGCGAAGGAGACCTGGTGCAGCGGTTTGTCGGTGTGCTCCCACATCGTCAGCACGTCGGCGAGCGACTGGGTGGGGTGCCACTGGTCCGTCAGGCCGTTCCAGACCGGCACGCCGGCGTGCCGGGCCAGCTCCTCCACCGAGTCCTGGTCCCTGCCCCGGTACTCGATCCCGTCGTAGTAGCGGCCCAGGACCCTGGCGGTGTCCTTGACCGACTCCTTGTGCCCGAGCTGCGAGCCGGCCGGGTCGAGGTAGGTGACGTGCGCGCCCTGCTGGTGCGCGGCGACCTCGAAGGCGCACCGGGTGCGCGTCGAGGTCTTCTCGAAGATGACGGCGATGTTCCTGCCGCGCAGGTGCTGCTCCTCGCTTCCCTCGCGGCGGGCCGCCTTGAGGCGGGCGGAGAGTTCGAGCAGGTGGCGGAACTCCTCGGGTGTGAAGTCGAGTTCCTTGAGGAAGGCGCGACCTCGGAGGTCCATGTGCATGGTGGGGCTCCTTGCCTGTGCGGCGGTGGGCGGTTGGCGGG
>NZ_JACBGN010000086.1 GCF_013401435.1 Streptomyces sp. BR123 | reverse complement strand
CCGCCCGTCCGCGGCGACCGCCGCCGGCCGCTCCCCCGCCGTCCCGTCCCCGGCGACCGTCGAGGCCGTACGGGCCGTCCTGGCCCGCGGCGGTGCCCCCGAGCAGCTCGCCGTTGCGGCCGCCGCCGCCCTCGGCGAGGGCGGCGCCGACGCGCTCGCCGAGAACCCGTGGCGCCTGCTGGCCGTGGCCGGGATCCGCCCGACGCAGGCGGACTCCCTCGCCCGGGCCCTGCTGGGCCCGGCCGCGGGCCCGGGAGACGAGCGCCGCGCCGCCGCGCTCGTCGGCTGGCTGCTGGAGCAGGCGGCCCTCAAGGGGCACACCGCCCTGGAGGCGCCCACCCTGGAGTCCGCGCTGGCCCAGTACGGGGTTCCGCAGCCGGCCGAGGCCCTGGAGCAGGCCGTCGCCGAAGGCCTGGTCCTGGTCTTCCACGAACCGCTGGGCGCACCCGTCGCGGAGGGCGAGGAGCAGCCCGTGAGGGTGCTGATGGGCTTGGAGGCGTACGCGCTGGCCGAGGAGAGCCTGGCCGACGGACTGGCCCGGCTCGCAGGCACCTTCACCGGTTCCGCGGACGCCGCGGACTGGGAGGCGGCCGCCACCGGTACGGGCGCCGAGCTGATCCGGGCGGCCGCCGCGCACGGCCTGGTCGTCCACACCGGCGGCGAGGCGGCCCGCGCCGAGCCGCTGGCCCTCCTGGAGGCCGCCGGGGAGCTGGGCCTGCGCACCTGCCTGGCCGCGCACGCCCCGGCGCCGGGGGCCGTCACCGTCGCCGGGCTGCTGGCCGGGACCGAGGGGCCGGAGCGGGACGCGGACGGTCAGTTCGCACTGGATCTGCTCGTGGTGCTGGACGCGCCGCAGCTGGACGTGGAGAGCGCCGCCGCGCTGGTGGAGTCGGTGCCCGACGGAGCCCGGCTGGTGCTGTCCGGGGATCCGGCGGTGCTCGGGTCGGCGGGGCCGGGCCGGGTGTTCGCGGACGTGCTCGCGGCCCGCGCCTGTCCGCAGCTGGTCTCCCGCATCCCCGATCCGGGACCGCTCGGCGAGCTGGTCTCGGGCATCGGGGTCGGCGAGCTCAATCAGGTCGAGGCCCCCGGCAAGGAGGTCGTCATCGTTCCCGTGCGCGATGCGGGGGAAGCGGTGCACCGGACCGTGCAGCTGGTGGCGGAGTCGGTGCCGCGGGCCTTCGGGATCGGGGCGGACGGCATCCAGGTGATCACCCCCGGCCACGGCGGCCCGGCGGGCACCCGGGCGCTGAACGCGGCGTTGAAGGAACGGCTGAACCCCGGCCCGGGCCGGTTCGACGGCTTCGACCCCGGCGACCGGATCGTCCACGTGCCCTCGCCCGGGCGGGCCGTTCCGGGCCGGGTGGTCTCGGCGGACGCGGAGGGCCTGCACCTGGACGCTGCGGGCGGGCGGATCGTCGTACCGAAGGAGCGGGTGGCGGCGCAGGTGCGGCACGGCTGGGCGGTGACTGCGCACCAGGCCGTCGGCATGCGCTGGCCGGCAGTGGTGGCCGTCCTGCCCGGTGACGCGGCACAGACGCTGTCGCGGGACTGGGTGTACACGGCGTTCGGCCGGGCCGAGCGGCACCTGTCGGTGGTGCACGGCGTCGACCAGGCGCTGCCGCGCGCGGTCGCGGAGGTGTTGCCGAAGCCGCGTACGACCCGGCTGGCGGGGCTGCTGCGGACGCAGGCCGCGGAGGCCGGGGAACGGCCGGAGCGGCCGGAGTAGCCCTCGCAGCCGCTGACGGAACAGCCGCCGGAACGGCCGACGCGGCCCCTGCCCTGCCCGGGCGGGGGCCGCGTCGCCGATTGCGGCCTCGGGGCGGATCAGGCGGGGGCGAAGCCGGGCTCGGCCGCCTCGTCGTCCTCGTCCTCCTCCTCGTCGTCGAAGACGGAGCTGACGTCGAACCGGTGCAGTACGTCCTGCGGATCCGTGTTCCCGAAGGGCGAGCCCAGCCACTCCCCCGGCTCGGCGGCCTCGTGCGCGGCGGCGATCCAGAGGGTCGAGTCGCCTTCCTCCAGGCCGAAGTCCTTTGCCCGCGAAGCGATTTCGTCGGGCTCGTACTCCCCGAAGAGGACGCCGAGCGCACCGGCGGTGCCGCCGTCGTGGACGAGTTCGGCCTCTCTGTCGTGCGCCGCGACCCGGTCGGCCTGGGCGATCAGCCGCGCCGGCTTGGCGACGGTGTAGTCGCGGCGGATGAGCACGCTGAACGCGGCGGGCTCGGCGGGTCCGCGGTACGGGGCTCCGTCCTCGGGCGTGGGGATCTCGAACGGCGTGACCTCGTCGTACCGGTCGTAGAGCAGTTCGTCGTACTCCTCGGCGGCGGCGGCGAGTTCGTTGAATGCGGCGTAGACGGCCGGGTCCTCGTCCCCGATCCTGCTCTCGACCGCGGCGAGGTGACGGTCGATGGCGGCCTTGACCGCCTCGGCGGCGGCGCGTACCTCGGCAACAGTGGGCAGAGCGGCATCAGACATAGTGCAGACGCTATCCGTAGCGGGGCTGTGCCCGCACAATAGATGCGATGCCGGAATACGAATTTGCCGACGTGTACGTGCCCCGCGGGGTTCCCCGCAGCGAGGCGACCCGACTGCTGACCGACCATGCCGAGTACGGGCATTGGGAGTTGGACCGGCTGACCCTGCACCGGGACGGCAGCCGGCGCGTGCGGCTGCGGCGACGGATCATCCGTCAGGTCCGCGCCACCTGGTGACGCGGGCCCCGTGGACGGGGCCCGCGTCGTGAGGGGCCGTCAGGCCGCGTTGCGGGCGCGCCGGTAGAGCAGGGCGCCGGCGATCAGCGTTCCGGCGGCGAGCGGAAGGCCCACGCCGAGGACGTCCCCGGCACCGGTCGCCGCGAGTCCCGCCTGCCGGGCGGGCTCGATCCCGACCTCGGTCCCGGTGTCAGTCCCAGGGGTCGCCGTTCCGGTCCCGGGCGTACCCGGAGTACCGGGCTGGCCGGGCGTGCCCGGAGTACCGGGCTGGCCGGGCGTGCCCGGAGTACCGGGCTGGCCGGGCGTGCCCGGAGTACCGGGCTGGCCGGGCGTGCCCGGCTGGCCCGGAGTACCGGGCTGACCGGGCGTGCCCGGAGTACCGGGCTGGCCGGGCGTACCCGGGGTACCCGGCTGGCCGGGCTGACCAGGCGTGCTCGGCTGGCCGGGCTGACCGGGAGTGCCCGGGGTGCCGGGCTGGCCCGGGGTACCGGGCGTGCCGGGCTGACCGGGCGTGCCGGGCTGACCCGGCTCTTCGCCCTCGTCGCACGGCTCGTCCGGCCCGCCGGGGTTGTCGGGGTGACCGGGGTTCCCCGGATTCCCCGGCTTCGGGTTGTCCGGCTTCGTCGGCTCGGCCGGCTTGGCCGATTCGTTGGAACAGCGGTTCCCGAAAGCGGGGTTGAGTCCCCCGACGAGCGTGATCGTGTTCCCGCAGACGTTCACCGGAACGTCCACGGGCACCTGGACGTTGTTCCCGGACAGGACGCCCGGGGAGTTCGCGGCATGGCCGGACGCGCCGGAGCCGGCGTGCGCGTATCCCCCGCCCAGCGCGAGAACACCCCCTGCCGCCGCCATGGTGATCAGGGTCTTCCTGGTGACCGCTGCCTGTCGTCGCATCTGTGTGATTCCCCCAGCTGAAAGAACGAACGGCCGGGCCCTGAAGCCCGGCGGCCCCGGAACGCTGGAATGCGTTCCGGGGCCCAAGACTTCAGGTGCGTCAGGCGTTGACGCAGGTGTTGCCGAAGGCCGGGTTCAGCAGGCCGACGGAGTCGATGGTGTTGCCGCAGACGTTCACCGGGATGTCGATCGGGATCTGGACGACGTTGCCGGACAGGACACCGGGGGAGCCGACGGCCGCACCGTGGGCACCCGCGTCGGCAACGGCCAGGCCGGCACCCGCGAGAACCAGACCACCGGTGGCGGCGGCAGCGGCCACAACCTTCTTCAGCATTGTTCCTCCTAGTAGGCAATGCGGTCCCAGCCGCGGACCGCACCACCTGTAACGAGGAGGGATCACCGGGGCTACGAGCGTATGAGTGCATTCACTCTTCTCAGCGGAAAAGCGCACACCTTCGCGATTCTCAGCAGCTGTCGATGAATCGGTCGAGCACCCGCACCCCGAACTTCAGCCCCTCCACCGGTACCCGCTCGTCCACCCCGTGGAACATCCCCGCGAAGTCCAACTCCGGCGGGAGCCGGAGCGGCGCGAAGCCGAAGCAGCGGATGCCGAGGTCGTCGAAGGACTTGGCGTCGGTACCGCCGGAGAGCATGTACGGGACCGCGCGCGCGATCGGGTCCTCGGCCTTCAGGGCGCTCTGCATGGCGTCGACGAGCCGGCCGTCGAAGTCGGTTTCCAGGGCCTTGTCGCCGTGCACGTCCTCCCGCCTCACGCGCGGGCCGAGGATCCGGTCCAGGTCGGCGAAGAACTCGTCCTCGTAACCGGGCAGGAAGCGGCCGTCCACGTGGGCGGTGGCCTGGCCGGGGATGACGTTCACCTTGTAGCCGGCGCCCAGCATGGTCGGCGCGGCCGAGTTCCGCAGCGTGGCCCCGACCATCTTCGCGATGCCGCCCAGTTTGGCGAGGGTGGCGTCCATGTCGTCGGGGTCGAGGGGGGTGCCCAGCGCGTCCGAGAGCTCGTCCAGGAAGGACCGCACGGTCTTGGTGACGCGCACCGGCCACTGGTGGCGGCCGAGCCGTGCCACGGCGTCGCAGAGCTCCGTGATGGCGTTGTCGGTGTTGGTCATCGAGCCGTGGCCGGCCGTGCCCTCCACGGTGAGCCGCATCCAGTGCATGCCCTTCTGGGCGGTCTCCACGAGGTAGAGCCGCAGGTTCTCGTTGACGGTGAACGAGAAGCCGCCGACCTCGCCGATGGCCTCGGTGACGCCCTCGAAGAGTCCGGGGTGCCGGTCCACGAGGTGCCGGGCGCCGTACAGGCCCCCCGCCTCCTCGTCGGCGAGGAAGGCCAGGACGATGTCCCGCGGGGGCTTGCGGCCGCTGCGCAGCCGGTCGCGTACGACGGCCAGCGTCATCGCGTCCATGTCCTTCATGTCGACGGCGCCGCGGCCCCACACGCACCCGTCGGCGATCTCGCCGGAGAACGGGTCGTACGTCCAGTCGGCGGCGTTCGCCGGCACCACATCGGTGTGCCCGTGGATCAGCAGCGCGGGACGGGAGGGGTCCTCGCCCTCGATCCGGGCGACGGTCGAGGCGCGCCCCTTGTGGGACTCGAAGATCTGCGGCTCCAGACCGACCTCGGCGAGCTTCTCCGCGACCCACTCGGCGGCCTTGCGCTCGCCGGGGCCCGAGTGGTCCCCGTAGTTGCTGGTGTCGATCCGGATGAGGTCTCTGCAGAGGTCCACGACCTCGTCCTCGCCGGAGACGGTCCTGCCCGCGCTCGACTGGCTCACGCTGCTTCCTCCCACTGATCGGTCCGACTGCCTCCCCATCCTCCCGCGTCGGCCCGCTCCGCCCAAGGGCGTCTCCGGCCGCCGGGGGGTGATCGAGCACCCCGGAATGTTTGGTAATGTTTTCCACGTCGGAACGGCCGAGGGCCGCGAGACAGACACCTTGTCCGGGTGGCGGAATGGCAGACGCGCTAGCTTGAGGTGCTAGTGCCCTTTATCGGGCGTGGGGGTTCAAGTCCCCCCTCGGACACCACCGGGAACCCCACTTCACGTGGGGTTCTCTGCTTTTCCGGTTCCCGGTTCCTCCCGGCCCCCCCGGGGGTCCTCGCCGGCGGTCCCGCCGAGGAGGCGGGGCTACCCTGGGGGCATGCTTGAGAATCTTCCCCCTTGCCCCAAATGTTCCTGTGCGTACACCTATGAGATGAACGCGCTCGTAGTCTGCCCCGAGTGCGGCCACGAGTGGGTGCCCGCCGAGGAGGGTGCCCCCGACGCGGACGCGGCCGGCGAGCGCGTCATCCGGGACTCCGTGGGCAACGTCCTGCAGGACGGCGACACCGTCACCGTCGTCAAGGCGCTCAAGGTGAAGGGGAGCGCCTCGGGGATCAAGGCCGGTACCAAGGTGCGCAACATCCGCCTCGTGGACGGCGTCGACGGCCACGACATCGACTGCCGGATCGAGGGCTTCGGGGCCATGCAGCTGAAGTCCAGCGTGGTGAAGAAGGCCTGAGCGGCCCGATCCGGGCCCGCAGCACGCCCGTGGAGCCCGCGGCACGAGGAAGGACCCCCCGCCGTCGGCGGGGGGTCCTTCCTCGTTCAGGGAGCCGGTCAGCGGCGGGCGGCGATCTCCGCCACGCGGCGGCGGACCAGGTACCAGCCGATGACGAGCAGGGCGGCGATGACCGGGACGCACAGGACCGTGGTGCGGCCCACGCCGCCGTCGAGCCACATCAGGACCAGCACCGAGAAGAGGAAGACCAGGGTGATGATCTGGGTGTACGGGGCCCAGGGCAGCCGGTAGGCGGGGCGCTCGACCAGGCCCTGCTTCGAGCGGCGCCAGAAGAACAGCGAACAGATCATGACCATCGCCCAGGTGCCGAGGATGCCGAGCGAGGCGAAGTTCAGGACGAGCTCGAAGGCGTCCTTCGGCATGAGGTAGTTCAGGCCGACGCCGGCGAGGCCGAAGGCGGCGGTGAACAGGACGCCGCCGTAGGGGACCTTGCCCTTGTTCATGCGGGCGGTGAACTTCGGGGCGGAGCCGGACATGGCCATCGAGCGCAGGATGCGGCCGGTGGAGTACAGGCCGGAGTTCAGGCTGGAGAGGGCCGCGGTCAGCACGACGAGGTTCATGATGCCGGCGGTGCCGGGGATGCCGAGCTTGTCGAAGACGGTGACGAAGGGGCTCTGGTCGGAGGAGTACGCGGTGTACGGGAGGAGCATCGCGAGCAGGACGACGGAGCCGACGTAGAAGAGGCCGACGCGCCACATGATCGAGTTGATCGCCTTCGGCATGATCTTCTCGGGGTTCTCGGTCTCGCCGGCGGCGACGCCGCACAGCTCGACGGAGGCGTAGGCGAAGACGACGCCCTGGACCACGAGGAGCATCGGGAGGACGCCGGACGGGAAGATGCCGCCGTTGTCCGTGATGGTGGACAGGCCCGGGGTGTGGCCGCCGATGTCGTGGCTGGTGGCGACCAGGTAGATGGCGACGACCAGGAAGATCGCCAGGGCGGCGACCTTGATGAGGGAGAACCAGAACTCCATCTCGCCGAAGTACTTCACCGAGATCAGGTTCGCGGTGAGGACGACGGCGAGGGCGATCAGGGCCAGGACCCACTGCGGGATGCTGGTGAACATCGACCAGAAGTGCGCGTAGGTCGCGGCGGCCGTGATGTCGGCCACAGTGGTCGTGGACCAGTTCAGGAAGTACAGCCAGCCGGCCGTGTAGGCGCCCTTCTCGCCCATGAACTCGCGCGCGTACGAGACGAACGCGCCGGAGGAGGGGCGGTACAGGACGAGCTCGCCGAGGGCCCGTACGACGAAGAAGGCGAAGATGCCGCACACCGCGTACGCGATCGCGAGGGAGGGGCCCGCGCCGGCGAGCCGGCCGCCGGCGCCGAGGAACAGGCCGGTGCCTATCGCCCCGCCGATGGCGATCATGTTGATGTGGCGGGACTTGAGGTCCTTGCTGTAACCCTCGTCACCTGCGTCGACGTGGGAGGCGGTGACCTTGGCGGGGGCCTCGGTCAAGGTGCGGTCACTCATGTGGGACTTCGCCTTCGTGGGTGGGACAGGCAAGCCGGGACGCCGCGCAGGGACGGGGTGGGTCGCCTGTGCGAGGTTCCGGTGGTTTTTGTCGCCATAGGAGACCATGAGCCTCGGCCATGGCCAAAACCCGGCCCTGGGTACGAAGGTCCCCGACGACCTTCGAAACAGGTGTCGGGGGCCTCGTACGGAGGTGAAAGCGAGGGCGGCGGCCGTACGTCGGCGGTCAGCGGCGCGGGGTGGCCTCCGCAGCCTGGTCGAGCCGGAAGGCCTCGTTCCCCAGGCCGATCCGGGCGTGCACCTCGGGCTTGCGGCCGCGCAGCACGAGCCCGTACAGCAGGCCGCCCGCGGCGGCGGCGGCGATGATGCCGGGCAGCACCCAGCTGAGCGCGGAGCCGTCGCCGGCGCCGACCAGGACGCCGAAGTCCTTCACGGTGTAGGCGGCGATGCCGAGGAGGGCGAGCCCGGCGGCCCCGGCGGCGAGGAGCCGCCACAGCTGGGCGGCGGCGGTGCCGCGGCGGACGAAGAAGGCGATGACGGCGACGGAGGCCGTGGCCATGAGAAGTGTCACGCCGAGGGCGCCGACGCTGCCCATCCAGGTGAACAGGTGCAGGACGGGCGCGGTGGGGTCGCCGTTCGGCTTGTCGTCGGTGGCGGCGAAGGCGAGGACGACGACGGCGGCGACGACCGTCTGGAGCAGGGAGCCGGTGGCGGGGGCGCCGGTGCCGGGGTTGGTACGGCCGAAGGCGGCCGGGAGGAGGCCCTCGCGGCCCATGGCGAAGGCGTAGCGGGCGACGACGTTGTGGAAGCTGAGCATCGCCGCGAACATGCCGGTCACGAACAGGACGTGCAGGACGTCGGTGAAGGTGGCGCCGAGGCGTTCCTCGGTGAGCTGGAACAGCAGTCCGGGGCCGGCCTCCGCGGCGGTCTTCACGACCTCGGCGGGGCCGGTGGCGACGGTGAGGGCCCAGGCGCTCAGCGCGAAGAAGAGGGCGACGAAGCCGACCGCCAGGAACATCACGCGGGAGACGACGATGTCCGGCTTGCTGGTCTCCTCGGCGTAGACCGGGGACTGCTCGAAGCCGACGAACGCGGCGATGCAGAAGCAGAGGGCGGTGCCGAGGCCGGCGCCGCCGAGGGTGGCGGGGTTGAAGGCGTGCAGGGAGAGGCCCTGCGGTCCGGGGTCGGCGAGGGCGGCGGCGTCGAAGACGACGACGAGGGCGCACTCGATGAGGAGCAGGACGCCGAGGACCCGCGCGTTCAGGTCGATCTTGAGCCAGCCGAGCGCGCCGGTGACGGCGACGGCGGCCAGGGCGGGGATCCACCAGGCGACGTCGGTCTTCAGGTAGGTGGCGAAGAGGCCGGACATCTCGAAGCCGAGGATGCCGTACACGCCGACCTGCATGGCGCTGTACGCGACGAGGGCAACGAGCGAGGCGCCCGCGCCGACGGTGGGGCCGAGGCCGCGGGCGATGTACGCGTAGAAGGCGCCGGCGTTGTGGACGTGGCGGCTCATCTCGGCGTAGCCGACGCCGAAGAGGGCGAGCACGATGCCGAGGATCACGAACAGCAGGGGCTGCCCGACGATGCCCATCACTCCGAAGGTCGTGGGCATCACACCGGCGACCACCATCAGGGGGGCGCTGGCGGCCAGTACGGAGAGCAGCAGGCCGGCGGTGCCGAGCCGGCCGGCGCGCAGGGCCCGCTCCTGGCCCTTGTACGTACGGATCTCGGCGGGGCCTGGCGGGGTGCCGAGCGTGGTGGGTCTGCCCGTCGCCATGGGGTGTCCTTTCGGGGGTGAGGAAGGTCGAGCGGTGCGGGGGTGGTGCGCACGGGGCCGCCGTCAGGCGGTGCCGAGCGCGGCGTTGCGGGCGGCGAGGAACGCCTTGCGGGGGTCGAGGTCGGGGTAGGACCAGGGGGCCCGGGTGGCGTGGCTGCCGATGCGGTGGAAGAGGGCGGCGGCCTCGGCGGGGCGGCCCTCGCAGAGCTTGGCGTGGGCGAGGAAGTTGAGGTCGACGCGGTTGCGGGGGTGGTCGTCGCGCTCCCACTCCAGCCACCAGTCGAAGGCGGCGCGCAGCACCTGGCGGGCGCGGCGGCTCGACCAGTGGGCGGCGGCGCCCTCGGGGCCGCGGCCGTGGGCGGCGGCGAGGACGCGGTAGCGCTCGGCGTGCGCGATGACCGGGAGGACGGCGAGCGGGGAGTCGGCCGGGGACTCCTCGGCGGCCCAGGCGGCGAAGTCGTAGACCTCGTGGAGCGGGTCCTGGCCGGAGGCGGGGGCGTGCTCGGCGAGGCGGGCGACCATCAGGTGGTGGGCGTGGTGGTGCTCCCGGTGCCGGGCCCGGACCTGGTCGAAGTGGCGGCTGAACTCCTCCGGGGAGCCGAAGGCGCGGGACAGCATGAGCAGGCCGAGCCAGGGGGTGGGGTCGGCGGGCAGCAGGGCGGCGGCCCGGTGGCAGGCCTCCTCGGCCGCCTCGGGTGTGCCCTTGCGGCGCAGCGCGGTGAAGACGGCGGCGCAGGCGAGGAGGGTGGCGGCGTCGGCGCTGTCGGGTTCGGCGAGCAGCCATTCGCCGGCCCAGGCGGTCGCGGCCGGGGTTTCGGCGAGGACGACGATCCGGTGGCCGCGGCGGTCCCAGTCGTCCCCCGTGCCGGCCAGGAGGGCGCGGGCCCTGGCCCACCGGCCCTGGGTGAACCGGGTGCGGACGTCCACGAGTTCGGTGTCGCACAGGGCCGGGTCGAAGAGCTGGGCCTCCCGCTTGCGGGCGCGGCCGAGGGGCGGCGGAGGCGGGGACATCCGCGGTTTCCCTCCAGGAACACGGGCGCGGGCGGACGGTTCGGCACGCACGACGGGAGCGACGGGAACATGGGTACGGCAGGTGCGACGGGTATGACGGGGACGCCGGCGCGCACGAGCGGGACTTCGGGCGCGACGCGGGATGATCACGCACAGCAAACCGGTATGCACAGCTCCGAGTCAAGGTCCAGTCCACCGGGTGGCGCGTTTCAACTGGTCCTGACTGGCGCAGAGTTGAGGTCCGCGTTCCGCTTCGAGGCGGGGCCGCGGCGGCCCTAGGGTGGGCCCATGACGACGTACGAAGACCTGCCTCCCTGTCTGCTGGGCTTCCCCGGGCCGATGCGCGACGCGCTGGTGGCAGCCGTGCTGAGCGGGGCGAAGACCGCCACGACGGGCCTGCTGCCGGAGTACGAGGCCGAGGGCGAGCCGCTGCCCGAGCCGGGCGACCGGAGCGTGCTGGTGGACTCGGCCGAGCGGGCGGTGGCGGTGGTGGAGGTGACGGAGGTGCGAGTGGTGCGGCTCGCCGACGTGGACCTTCGGCATGCACTGGACGAGGGCGAGGGGTACGCGTCCGTGGCCGAATGGCGCACCGCGCACGAGACGTTCTGGCACAGCGATCCGGTCCGGGAGGCGCTCGGCGATCCGGATTACACGGTCGACGACGACACCCTGGTGATCGCCGAACGGTTCCGGATCGTCGAGCGCATCGGCTGAAACACGCCCCGAAGGGGGCGCGGGGAACTGCGCGACCCGCCTGGGCGGACCCGTGGGCTGCGGACGGCCCGTCACAGCACCCCGCGGAGCGCTTCGGCTCAGCCGACCGCTGCCGCGGCGGCCCGGCCCGCCGCGCGGCCAGAGAAGATGCAGCCGCCGAGGAAGGTGCCCTCCAGTGCCCGGTAGCCGTGCACCCCGCCGCCGCCGAAGCCGGCCGCCTCGCCGGCGGCGTACAGGCCGGGCAGCGGGTCGCCGGACTCGGTGAGCACCCGGGAGGACAGGTCGGTCTCCAGGCCGCCGAGTGACTTGCGGGTCAGGACGGACAGCCGGACGGCGATCAGCGGTCCGGCCGCGGGGTCCAGGATGCGGTGCGGGGCGGCGGTGCGCACGAGCCGGTCGCCGAGGTATTTGCGGGCGCCGCGGATGGCGGTGACCTGGAGGTCCTTGCTGAAGGGGTTGGCGATCTCCCGGTCCCGGGCCTCGGTCTCCCGACGGACGGTGGCCTCGTCGAGCAGGTCCTCCCCGGTGACCGCGTTCATGCCGCGGACGAGCGCGGACAGGTCGCGTTCGACGACGAAGTCCGCGCCGCGTTCCATGAAGGCCCGGACCGGTGGCGGTACCGCCTGCCGGGCGCGGTCGATGACGTCGCGCACGGACCTGCCGGTGAGGTCGGGGTTCTGCTCGGAGCCGGACAGGCCGAACTCCTTGCCGATGATGCGCCGATTGAGCACGAACCAGGTGTGGTCGTGGCCCGTCCGCATGATGTGGTCGAGGGTGCCGAGGGTGTCGAAGCCGGGGAAGAGGGGTACGGGCAGCCGTCTGCCGGCGGCGTCCAGCCAGAGCGAGGAGGGGCCGGGCAGGATGCGGATGCCGTGGCGTGCCCAGATCGGGTTCCAGTTCTCGATGCCCTCGGTGTAGTGCCACATCCGGTCCTTGTTGATGTGGCGGGCGCCGGCGTCCTCGGCGATGCCCAGCATCAGCCCGTCCACGTGCGCCGGGACCCCGGAGAGCATCCGCTGCGGCGGGGTGCCGAGCCGGGCGGGCCATTGCTTGCGCACGAGGTCGTGGTTGCCGCCGATGCCGCCGCTGGCCACGATCACGGCCTGGGCGCGCAGTTGGAAGCCGCCGACGGCCTTGCGGCTGCTCGCGGTGCCGCGTTCGGCGTCGGACGGCTCCAGGATCTCACCGGTCACGGTGTCCACGGCGCCCGCGGTCCGGGAGATTCCGGTGACGCGGTGGCGGAACCTCAGCCGGACCAGGCCGCGGTCGGCCCCGGCGCGGATCCGGCGGGCGAAGGGTTCGACCAGGCCGGGGCCGGTGCCCCAGGTGATGTGGAAGCGGGGGACGGAGTTCCCGTGGCCGAGGGCGCCGTAGCCGCCCCGTTCGGCCCAGCCGACCACGGGGAAGAAGCGGACGCCCCGGGCGTGCAGCCAGGGCCGCTTCTCGCCGGCGGCGAAGTCGACGTACGCCTGCGCCCAGCGGCGGGGCCAGGTGTCCTCCGGGCGGTCGAAGCCGGCGGTGCCGAGCCAGTCCTGGAGGGCGAGGGCACGGCTGTCCTTGATGCGCATCCGGCGCTGTTCGGGCGAGTCGACGAAGAACAGGCCGCCGAAGGACCAGTGGGCCTGCCCGCCGAGGGACTGCTCGGGCTCCTGGTCCAGGAGGATCACCGTGCGGCCCGCGTCGACGAGCTCGGCGGTGGCCACCAGGCCCGCGAGCCCGGCCCCGATCACGATCACGTCTGCGTCGTACGTCATACGAAGTCGTCCTCCGGTCGCTGGTGGGGCAGATCCTTGGCTACGGAGCGGTAACCCGTCAATGGCGGTGGTTGGATGCACCGTGTGAGTGCTGCTGATGAAGTGCTGGACGTGGTGGACCGGGAGGACCGGGTGACCGGGCAGGCGCCGCGGGGCGAGGTGTACGCGCGCGGGCTGATCCACCGGTGTGTGTTCGTACTGGCCAGGGATGCGGCGGGGCGGGTGTTCGTGCACCGGCGGACCGCGTCGAAGCTGGTGTTCCCCTCGCACTACGACATGTTCGTGGGCGGGGTGCTGGGCGCCGGCGAGGACTACGCCTCGGCCGGGCTGCGGGAGGCCGAGGAGGAGCTGGGGGTGTCCGGGCTGCCGCAGCCGGAGCCGCTGTTCAAGTTCCTGTACGAGGGTCCGGGCGGGGCCTGGTGGTCGTACGTGCACGAGGTGCGCTGCGCGCTGCCGGTGCGGCCGCAGGAGTCCGAGGTGGCCTGGCACGCCTGGCTGCCGGAGGAGGAGCTGGCGGCCCGGGCCGACGGCGTCGAGTGGCCCTGGGTGCCGGACGGGCTGGAGGCGTACCGGCGGCTGCGGGCCTTCCGTGCGGCCGGGGAGCAGAACGGCCTCCGTGCGGCCGGGGAGCAGAACGGCCTCCGTGCGGCCGGGGAGCAGACCGGGAGGCAGGCCGGGTCGTAGATTGGCCGGGTGATCGACTTCGGCAAGGACGTCCGGCTCTGGTTCGCCCCGCAGCGGCTGCGGGACGAGGGCGAGACGCCCGACTACCGGTTCTCCCTGGCCAACGAGCGGACCTTCCTGGCCTGGATCCGCACCGCCCTGGCCCTGGTGGGCGGCGGCTTCGCGGTGGACCAGTTCCTGCCTGACCTGCGCTGGGGCGTGCGCGTCGGGATGGCCCTCGCCCTGCTGGGGGTGGGCGCGGCCTGCGCGCTGCGGGCGGTGAACCACTGGGTGCGCTGCGAGCGGGCGATGCGGCGGGGCGAGGACCTGCCGCTGTCGCGGTTCCCGGTGCTGCTGAGCCTGGGGGTGGGGCTGGTCGCGGCGGCGATGGTGGTGGTCGTGCTGCTCGGCTGGACGGACGGGCGGTGACAGGTCCGTCCGCGGCCGCGGAGGGCCGCGACGCGGGGCTCCAGCCGGAGCGGACCCGGCTGGCGTGGCGGCGCACGACCCTGGCGTGCTCGGTGGTGGCGGTACTGGCTCTGCGGCAGGCCCTGCGCGGCTCGGGTGGCTCGGCGGAAGTGGCCGGGGCGGCGGTGACCGCGGTGGTGTGGCTGCTGTTCCTGTGGCTGGCGCACCGGCGGATCCGGGAGCTCGCCGTGGCCCGGCCGCCGGGGCTCGCGCCGCGGGCCGCGCTCGCGGCGGTGGGCTGCGCGCTGGCGCTGGCGTTGTTCGCGGTGGCGGTCATCCTCTGAGCCGCGGGCCGGTCGTCCGCCGAGCATCCGCCGCGCCGGAGGCCGGTCATCCGCCGATCTGCCCATCGGATCGTACGACCTGTCCGCGCCACCGGGGGCACAACCGGCAAACCGGGAGGTAGCGCACTAGCCTCTGCGCCATGACGACCCTGCACCAGGAACACATCACGCACGGGCACGCGCACGGCCCCGGCTGCGGACACACGGAGGTCGCGCACGGCGACCACGTGGACTACGCCCACGACGGCCACCTGCACCGCGAGCACGCCGGCCACTGGGACGAGTGCGAGACGACCGCCCACATCCCGCACGCCGACCACGCGCACGCCCACGGCGAGGGATGCGGGCACGACTCCGTCCGCCACGGCGACCACCTGGACTACCTGCACGACGGCCACCGCCACGCCGCACACGACGACCACTACGACGACCACTGACGCCGACGACCGCTGACGCCCCCTCTCCCCCGGGCCCGGCTCCGGCTGGCAGGATGCCGATCATCTGTCACAGCGACCCGGGAGAGCGCAGATGACCGCCGAGAAGCCGTACGTCGTCCAGCCTGCGGAGGGGGTCTACGCCTACGTCCAGCCGGACGGCGGCTGGTGCCTCAACAACGCCGGCTTCGTCAGCGACGGCGGGCGAACACTGCTCGTCGACACCGCAGCCACCGAGCGGAGGGCCCTGGCCCTGCGCGAGGCGGTCGTCGCGGCCGGGGTGCCGCTGCCGCGCACCGTGGTCAACACCCACCACCACGGCGACCACACCTACGGCAACGGCGTGTTCGCCCCGGAGGCCCTGATCGTCGGGCACGACAGCGCCCGCGCCGAGCAGCTCGCCGCCGGGCACCAGTTGGAGACGATCTGGCCCGCGACCGACTTCGGCACGATCGAGATCACCCCGCCGGACCTGACGTACAACGACCGGATGACCCTGCACCTCGGCCCCACGGAGGTACAGGTCATCCACCCGGGCGTGGCACACACGACCGGGGACTCGATCGTCTGGCTTCCCCGGCAGCGGGTCGTCTTCACCGGCGACCTGATCTTCTCGGGGGGCACCCCGTTCCTGGCCATGGGCTCCCTGTCCGGTTCGCTGCGCGCGCTGGAGCTGCTGCGGTCCCTGGACGCGGAGACCGTCGTACCGGGCCACGGGCCGCTGACCGACCCCTCGGCCTACGAGTCCACCGAGCGCTACCTGAGGTACGTGGCCGAGCTCGCCCGGGAGGGCGCGGCCAAGGGGCTGAGCCCGCTGGAGGTGGCGCGGGCGGCGGACCTCGGGGAGTTCGCGGCCTGGCGGGAGAGCGAGCGGCTGGTGGCGAACCTGCACCGGGCGTACGCGGAGTCGGCGGGCGCACCGGAGGGGGCACCGCTGGACATCGCGGCGGTGCTGCGGGACATGACGGTGACGAACGGCGGGCAGCCGATCCTCTGCCACGCCTGAGCCGGAGCACCCGGCTTCCGGGCCCGGACTTCCGGGCCCGGGGCGCGGACCGCCGGCCCGTCCCGGGGACCGGGGCACTGGACGGCATACCGACTGGTCGGCATGATGGCTCCGTCACCGTCAACTTCCGTACGGAGGTGTGCACCATGACCTCAGCGCCTGCCCCGGCCGGCGACCCCCGGGGCCTCGACCTGGAGCGGCTGCGCGGCCATCTGGACCGCGCGCGCCCCGGACTCCTGGCCGGGCCGCTGCACGGCCGGCTGATCGAAGGCGGCCGGTCGAACCTCACGTACGAGATCGGCGACGGGTCCGCCCGCTGGGTGGTGCGCCGGCCCCCGCTCGGGCACGTCCTGGCCACGGCGCACGACATGCGCCGCGAGCACCGGGTCATCGAGGCGCTGCACGGCACGGCCGTCCCGGTGCCCGAGCCCGTCCTGCTGTGCGAGGACGAGTCGGTGCTGGGGGCGCCGTTCTACGTCATGGAGTTCGTGGACGGGGTCCCTTACCGCACCGCCGGGAAGCTGGCGGCGCTGGGGCCCGAGCGGACCCGGCGCGTGGTCCTGGGCCTGGTGGACACCCTGGTCGAACTGCACGCGGTGGACCCGCAGGAAGTCGGCCTCGGCGACTTCGGCCGGCCCGAGGGCTTCCTGGACCGGCAGCTGCGCCGCTGGGCCAAGCAGCTGGCGGCCTCGCGGGGCCGGGACCTCGCCGGCATCGACGAACTGCACGGGGCGCTCGGCCGCGCCCTGCCCCGCTCCCCCGCCCCCACCGTCGTGCACGGGGACTACCGGCTCGACAACGTGCTGGTCGGCGGGCCCGGGGACACCGTCCGGGCGGTGCTGGACTGGGAGATGTCCACCCTCGGCGATCCGCTGACCGACCTCGGGCTGCTGGTGATGTACAGCTCCGACCTGGGGCTCGGCGACTCGCCCGTCAGCACGACGAGCGCCGCGCCCGGGCATCCGGCGCCGGCCGAGCTGATCGCGCGGTACGCCGCCCGATCCGGCCGGGACACCGGGGAGATCGCCTGGTACACGGCCTTCGCCTGGTTCAAGCTCGCCGTGATCCTGGAGGGCATCCACTACCGCTGGACCCTCGGGCAGACGGTGGGCGAGGGCTTCGACCGGATCGGCGAACTGGTCCCGGTCTTCATCGAGCACGGTCTGACCACCCTCCAGGAAGGCTGAGGCACGCACCCATGGACTTCGCATTCGACGCCCGGACCGAGGAACTCCGGACACGGCTCCTCGCGTTCATGGAGGAGTACGTGTACCCGGCGGAGCCCGTCGCCGCCGAGCAGCGCGCACGGCTGGCCTCGCCCTGGGACACCCCGGCCGTGTTCGGAGAGCTCAAGGCCGAGGCACGCCGCCGCGGCCTGTGGAACCTCTTCCTGCCCGACACGCGCTACGGCGCAGGCCTGGGCAACCTGCAGTACGCCCCGCTCGCCGAGATCACCGGCCGCAGTCCGCACCTGGCCCCGACGGCGACCAACTGCGCCGCACCGGACACCGGGAACATGGAGCTGCTCGCGCAGTTCGGCAGCGAGGAGCAGCGCAAGCAGTGGCTGGAGCCCCTGCTGGAAGGGGAGATCCGGTCCGCGTTCGCGATGACGGAGCCCGAGGTGGCCTCCTCGGACGCGACCAACATCGAGACCCGGATCGAGCGCTCCACGAGCGGGGACGCGTACGTGGTCACCGGGCGGAAGTGGTTCATCTCCGGCGCCATGAACCCGGACTGCCGGGTGTTCATCGTCATGGGCAAGACCGATCCGGACGGGGCTGATCCGCGCCGCCAGCAGTCGATGGTCCTCGTCCCGCGCGACACCCCGGGCGTCGAGGTCCGCCGGGCGATGACCGTGTACGGGTACGAGGACCACGACCACGGCGGGCACGCCGAGGTGGTCTTCGACAGGGCGCGGGTGCCGGCGGCGAACCTGATCGGCGAGGAGGGCGCGGGCTTCGCGATCGCCCAGGCCCGGCTGGGTCCCGGCCGGATCCACCACTGCATGCGGCTGATCGGCATGGCGGAGCGGGCGATCGAGCTGATGTGCCGGCGCGCGGTGGGCCGTACGGCCTTCGGGAAGGAGCTGGCCGCGCAAGGGGTCGTGCAGAACTGGATCGCGGACGCCCGGGTCACGGTGGAGCAGCTGCGGCTGCTGGTGCTGAAGACGGCCTGGCTGATGGACACGGTGGGCAACCGCGGGGCGCACACCGAGATCCAGGCGATCAAGATCGCCACCCCGCGGGCGGTGGTGCGCATCCTGGACGACGCGGTGCAGCTGCACGGTGCGGGCGGGGTGAGCCAGGACCTCCCGCTGGCCGAACTGTGGGCGGCGGCGCGGACGCTGCGGCTCGCGGACGGGCCGGACGAGGTGCACCAGCGCTCGCTGGCGCACCGGGAGCTGAAGCGGTACCGCTGACCCGGCCGCGGCCGGTACCGCCGGCTGCAGGAGTTCGGCCTACGGGCGGAGGGCGCGCAGCAGCAGGTCGGCGAGGTGGTCGGCGACCTGCTGCGGGGTGAGCGGGCCGTCCGCCCGGTACCAGGTGGACAGGTGGTGGACGGAGCCGAAGTGGTAGTCCACCACCAGATCGGCGGGCGTGGCGGTGGAGAACACGCCGGTGCGCTGGCCCTCTTCGATCAGGGAGCGGAACCGCTCGTGGTAGCGGCGGCGCTCCGCCCTCACCTGCTTGTACTTCTCCGGGCTGAGCTGGTGCATCGACCGGAAGAAGATCATCGCGTCGTCGAGGTTCTCGATGGTGGTGACCACGACGTCGGCCGCGGCGGCGCGCAGCCGGTCCTCGACGGGGGCATCGGAATCCGCCACCGCGTCCAGGCGCTGCTGCTGGAGGCGCAGCATCCGCGCGTACACCTCGTGCAGCAAGTCGTCCTTGGAGCCGAAGTAGTGGTAGAGGGCGCCCTTGGTGACCCCGGCCGCCTCGACGATCTCCTGGACGGAGGTGCGGTCGTAGCCGCGCTCGGCGAAGAGCCTCGTGGCCACGGCCAGCAGCCGCTGCGGCACCGGGGTCTCGTGGGTGCCCTCGGGCTCCGTCGTCCTGGCAGCCATGGCGCTGGCCCTCCCTCTCTGTTCCGCGGTCGGTGCGGCCCGTGCGGCCGGTGCGGACCGTGCGGCCGACTGTACGACCATCCGACGGTTTTCAGCCACGTTCGCGCAGTTCCCGTCGCAGGATCTTGCCACTCGTCGTCTTCGGCAGGGCGGGCAGGATCTCGACCTGGCGCGGGTACTTGTACGCGGCCATGCGGGCGGCGCAGTGGGCGGTGAGTTCCGCCGGCCCGGCCGAGGTGCCGGGGCGCAGGCTCACGTACGCCTTCACGGTCTCCCCGCGGTACGGGTCCGGCACGCCGACGACGGCGGCCTCGCGTACGGCGGGGTGGCTGTAGAGGACGTCCTCGACCTCGCGAGGCCAGACCTTGTAGCCGGAGGCGTTGATCATGTCCTTCTTGCGGTCGACGACGTAGAGCCAGCCGTCCCGGTCCATGAACCCGACGTCCCCGGTGCGCAGTTCGCCGTCCGGGAAGGCGCGGGCGGTCTGCTCCGGCAGGCCCCAGTAGCCGGACGCGACCTGCGGGCCGCGGACGGCGATCTCCCCGGTCTCGCCGAGGGGCGCCTCGGCGCCGTGGTCGTCGAGGATGCGGACGGCGGTGTCGGCGCCGGGCAGGCCGACGGCGAGGGTGCCGGAGGCGGGGTCGACGGGGGCTTCGAGGTGCGCGGGGACGGAGGCGACGGCGGCGGTGGACTCGGTGAGGCCGTATCCGTTGCGCAGGTGGAGGCCGTAGGCGGCGCGCAGCCGGGCGACGAGGGCCGGCGGGAGCGGGGCGCCGCCGGAGGAGGTCACCCGGAACGACGCGAAGTGGTCCGGGGTGGCGGCGGGGTGGGCGGCCAGGGCCATGAAGGCGGTGGCGGGGCCGATGGTGTAGGCGGGGCGGTGTTCGAGGAAGGCGTCGAGGACGGTGCCCGCGTCGAAGCGGTGGGCGAGGACGAGGGTGCCGGCGTTGAGGAAGCAGGCGGCGAGTTCGCAGACCATGCCCGTGATGTGGAAGAGAGGCGCGAGGGCGAAGTAGCCGGCGCCCTCGGCGATCGGATGGCCGCTGACCTGCCGCCGGGCATTGTGGGTGAGGGCGCCGTGCGGGTTCACGGCCCCCTTGGGGGCGCCGCTGGTGCCGGAGGTGTAGCTGATGAGCGCGGTGTCCGCAGCGGTGGGCCCGGAATCGGACGGGGCCCGGTGGCCCTGGCGGGCGACGGTGGCGAGGTCGACGGCGTCGGGGGCCTGCGGCTGCCGCCCCGGCCGCAGGACGCGTACGTCGTCGCGGCTCTGGAAGTCCAGCTCGGACGCGGTCAGCGTGGCCCGTACGGCCGTCCCGGCGGCGGCGCCGCGCAGGTGCGCCGTCCAGGCCCGGTCGTCGCAGATCAGCGCGGCGGCCCCGGAGTCGCGCAGGATGTGCCGGGCCTCGGCCTCCTTGTACATCGGGTTGAGCGGGACGACGACGGCCCCGGCTTTCCAGGCGGCGAGGGCGGCGAGGGCGAAGTGCGGGGTGTTCTGGAGCAGTACGGCGACCCGGTCGCCGCGGGCGATGCCGTGGGCCGCGAGGTACCCGGCGACGGAGTCGGAGAGCGCGTCCGTCTCGGCGTAGGAGATCCGGCCGTCGAAGTAGGCCAGCGCGGTCCGCCCCGGGGCGCGGGCGGCGGCGGCGCGGAAGGCGTGCAGCACGCTGGGCGGCGCCTCCACGGGGGCGAGCTGGGCCGGGCTGAGGAGTTTCAGCCACGGCTTGGCGGCGTACGGAGAGGCCGACGGGGCCGCGGGCGGCGCCTGGGCCGCGGGCGGCGCCTGGGCCGCGGGCGGCGCCTGGGCCGCGGGCGGCGCCTGGGTCACCTGCTCTCCCATTTCTGCTGGAGGTGGTTCATACCGTTCAGCCAGCGGTCGGGGTCGGTGGCGCGCGCGATGTGGAAGTCCGCCACCTCGGGGTGCGGGAGGATCAAGAACCGGCCCTTCTCCATGCCGTCGAACAGTGCGTCCGCCACCGCTTCCGGCTCGATCGCGGTCGGCGCGAGGACGAGTTCGCCCGCCGAGCCCGCGGCCGTCAGCATGTCGGTGCGGACCCCCTGCGGGCAGATGGCGTGGACCCGGATGCCGCGGTGGCGGTAGGTCAGCGAGAGCCACTCCGCGAAGGCGAGCGCACCGTGCTTGGTGACACTGTAGGGGGCCGCCCCGATCATGGTGAGCAGCCCGGCGGCCGAGACGGTGGAGACGAAGCGTCCGCTGCCGCGTTCGAGCCAGTGCGGGAGCAGCAGGCGGGCGGCCCGTACGTGCGCCATGACGTTGGTTTCCCAGGCCGCCTCCCACACGGCCTCGTCGGCGAAGGCGTCGCCGCCCGAGGCGAGGCCGGCGTTCGCGCAGTAGACGTCGATCTCCCCGCCGAGGGCCTCGCGGGCCTCGGCGGCGGCGATGGAGGCGTCGCCGGGGAGCGCGATCGCGCGGGCGCCGATCTCGCCGGCCACGGAGGCGGCCCGGGCGGCGTCGAGGTCGTTGACGACGACGGTGGCGCCCTCGGCGGCGAAGCGGCGGGCGAGAGCGGCACCGATGCCGCCGCCCGCGCCGGTGACGACGACTCGCTGGTCCTGGTAGGGGCTCGCGCTCACGCTCACGGGGATCACCTTTCCTGGCGGCGGCCGGGGGTTGACGTGCCGGGGTGTCCGGGACGCCCGGCACACTAACCGGTCGGTATGTCGGGGTGGAAGGGGGCCGGGGCCTAGCGTGGCGGGATGACGCTGAGGCTGTCGCTGTCGCGACGCGGGCTGCTGGGACTGACGGGCAAGGCGGGCGCGGCCGGTGCCCTCGGGGCTACGGGCGCCCTCGGGACTGCCGGGGCGTTCCGGGTTGCGGAGGCTGCCGGGGCTCCTGGGACTGCCGGGGCCGCGATGGGCGCGGCGGGCACAGCGAATGCGGTGGACGCCGTGCATGCGGCCGATGCGGCCGATGCCGAGGGCGCGGCAGGCCGGGTGCGGACGGGTTTCGAGGTGCTGGCCGCGGACGGGTACGCCGTACTCGACGGGCAGCGGGTCGGCGTGGTCACCAACCCCACCGGGGTCACCGCCGACGCCCGCCACTTGGTCGACGTCCTGCATGCCGACGGCCGGGTCCGGCTGGTCGCGGTGTTCGGGCCGGAGCACGGGTTCCGCGGGACCGCGCAGGCGGGCGACTCGGAGGGGGCCGGCCGGGACCCGGCGACGGGGCTGCCGGTGTACGACACGTACGGCAAGAGCGGGCAGAAGCTGGCGGACGTGTTCACGGAGGCGGGCGTCGACACCGTCGTCTTCGACATCCAGGACGCGGGGGCGCGCTTCTACACCTACGTCTGGACCCTTTACGACTGCATGCAGGCGGCTGCGCTGGCCGGCAAGGCCGTCGTCGTGCTGGACCGGCCCAACCCGGTGGGCGGGCTGCAGGCAGCGGGGCCCGTGCTGGAACGGGCGTACGCGAGCTTCGTGGGCCGGGAGCCGATCGCGCTGGCGCACGGGATGACGGCGGCCGAGCTGGCGCTGCTGTTCAACGGGGAGTTCCTGGCGGCGAAGCCGGTCGAGCTGCGGACGGTGCCGATGGCCGGCTGGCGGCGGGACTCCTTCTTCGACGGGACGGGGCTGCCGTGGGTGCCGCCGAGCCCGAACATGCCGACCCCGGACACGGCGCTCGCGTACGCCGGCACCTGCCTGTTCGAGGGCACCAACCTGTCCGAGGGGCGCGGGACGGCCACGCCCTTCGAGGTGCTCGGCGCGGAGGGCATCGACCGGCGGTGGGCGGAGGCGGCCGACGCGCTGGGGCTGCCGGGCGTGTGGTTCCGGGAGGCGTACTTCACGCCGACCTTCTCCAAGTTCGCGGGGAAGGTGTGCGGCGGGGTCCGGCTGATCGTGCACGACCGGGAGGCGTTCGATCCCGTCCTGGCGGGAATCGGGCTGCTGGTGACGGCGCGCCGGACGTGGAGCGGCTTCGCCTGGCGGCCGGACCACTGGATCGACCGGCTGACCGGCTCGGACCGGGTGCGGCGGCTGGTGGACGCGGGCGCGGGGGTGGAGGAGATCGCGGACGACTGGGCGGCGGGGCTGGAGCGGTTCGCGGGGGTGCGGGAGCGGTACCTGCTGTATCCGTAGGCGCCGTATCCGCGGGTGCACGGGTCTGGCCGGGCGGGGGCCGCAGCAGGATGCTGTACGACACGGCAGGACGGGGCAGGACAGGGCCACGGCACGGCACCGGTGGGCGCGGCGCGGAGGGGGAACCCATGACGATGGGAACGGGCGGGGCGGCGGCTGCGGCCGGGAGCGGGGTCGGGGTCGGTCCGTATGCGGAGCTGACCTTCGACGCCGAGGGCGACGCGGACGGGGCGACCGCGCGGGCGGTGGCGGCCCTGGATGCCACGGACCTGCTGGTCTTCGCGCACGGCTGGAACAGCGACCGGTCCACCTCGACCCGCCTGTACGACCGCTTCTTCGCGCCCTTCCCGGGGCTGGTGGGGCCGGGGGTGCGGCTGGGGTACGCGGGTGTCGTATGGCCCTCGATCCGGTTCGCGGACGAGCCCATTCCGGACTTCGAGTCCCCCGGCGCGCTCGCCGGTCCCGGCGACGGGACGGCACTGGACCCTGCCACCCGGGAGGCACTCGGGGCGTTCTGGCCGGGGAGGGACGAGGAGCTGGACCGGATCGCCGGACTGCTGGAGGAGCGCCCCGGGTCGGCGGAGGCCCTCGCCGAATTCGGTGCGCTGGTACGGGAACTCGCGGGCGTCGGGGCGGCGGGCGGCGGAGGCGCAGGCGCAGGCGGAGGCGGAGGCGGCGAGGGCCTCGACGGCGGCGCCGGTGCCGCGGGGGAGGTCCCCGCCATCTTCGCCGAGGACGTGCGCACGGCGTGCCGGGCGCTGGCCGACGGGCTCGCCGAGGCGGGCGGAGCGGCGGCCGAGGACCCCGCCGAGCCCGGGCTCGCCCTCGGCGTGGTTCCGCGCGGGCTGTGGCGCGGGGCGAAGGAACTGCTGCGGCAGGCCACGTACTACCAGATGAAGAAGCGGGCCGGGGTCGTCGGCGAGCGCGGCCTCGGCCCGGTCCTCGCGGAGCTGGCGCGGCGGCGGCCGGGCCTGCGGGTCCATCTGATCGGCCACAGTTTCGGGGCCCGGCTGGTGTCGTTCTCGCTGCACGCGGTGCCCGACGGCGCCCGGTACGTGAAGTCCGTGACGCTGCTCCAAGGGGCCTTCTCGCACTACGCGTTCGCCGACCGGCTCCCCCACGACGCAGGGCGTGGCGGAGCGCTGCGCGGTCTGCAGCACCGGGTCGACGGGCCGGTGGTGGCCTGCCATTCCGCACACGACGCAGCGCTCAAGGTCTTCTACCCGCTGGCCTCCCGGATGGCAGGGGATTCGGCCGGTGTGCTGGGCTTCGACCACCGCTGGGGCGCGGTCGGGTACGACGGGGTGCAGGCGATGCCGGGCGTGCCGCGGCTGACCTTGGCCGCGGCGCTGCGCGACGGCGTCCCGGCAGCCGGTTGCGTCAGCGTGGACACGGCGTCCGTGGTGCGGCGGGGCGGCCCGCCGTCGGGGGCGCACAGCGACATCTGCCACACGGAACTGGCCCGGGTCGTGGTGTCCGCGGGGCGCATGGGGCGCTGAGTTCCGGCCATGTGCCACCCGTACGCCTCGACCGCCCCCGCATGCGCCTGCACCCGACCGGGCATGTTGGGCACATCTCACGGTGCGTGGTCGTGCGACCGAGCGCGCGGTGCGGTGTGGACTTGGGCGCGTGAGGCGGAGGTGAAGGTGTGATGGCAGGTTTCCGGAGCCTGGCCTACCAGGTGCGGGATGCGCGCAATGACCGTGCTCTGCGGCGCCATTCGCTGCGCCGGTGCCTGGAGCGGTTCGCACCGTACGGGCATCGGGCGACGTGGTGGCATCTGTGCGACCGGCACGGGATCTCCCCGGAGGACCGGGCGGCGGACCCGCAGCGGCTGGTGGCGGCGCTGGAGGAGCTGGAGGAGGCGCGGGCGGTCTGGTTGGAATACGAGCGGCAGTTCGCGGAGCGGCGGCGGCGCGAGAAACACCACGGGCTGCGCCGGCCGGAGTGGGCGTGGAACGGCAGCGGGGACGCTGTTGTCCGCTGCGCCGACCCGGGGGTGCGGCCGGACGGGACCCTGGCCGAGGTGCTGCGGCGGCTGGTCGCGGCCCTGGAGTCCGAGCCGGGGACGGGCTGCCCGGTCTGCGGTGAGCAGGAGCTGCACTGGCCCGCACCGGTTCCGGGGCCCAGACGGGGGCCCGGGTCGGGACGCGCGGCGGCACACGGAACCGGATCGGGGCGTGCCGCGGGCTCCGGGGCCGGGCAGCAACGGCAGCGGGCGGGCGG
>NZ_JACBGN010000085.1 GCF_013401435.1 Streptomyces sp. BR123 | reverse complement strand
GGGCTTGGAGGTGGGGCGCATGACCAGGGTGGCCAGGAGGGCGGCGGCCAGGACGCCTGCCGCGCTGATCGTGAAGGTCGTCGCCATCGCCGAGGTGAAGGCCTCGCGGGCGGCGTGGACCAGGCCCGGCTCGCCCTGCGCGGCGGCCAGCGCGCCGGCGATCGACTGCCTGGCCTGCTCGGGGGCGTCGGCCGGCATCCTGTCGGCGTAGCCGCTGGTGAGCAGCGAGCCCAGGATCGCGATGCCGAGGGCGGTGCCGGCCTGCTGGATGGTGTCGTTCAGGGCGGATCCGACGCCGGCCTGCTCCTCGGGGATGGTGCCCATCAGGGCGCCGACCGCCGCCGGCATGGCCAGCCCGGCGCCGAGGCCGAGGAGTCCGAGGGCGACCGCGGGGGCGGTGAATCCGGAGTCGGCGGAGACGGTGGTCAGCAGGGCGAAGGAGGAGGCCATCACGAGCATGCCGGCCAGGATCAGGATGCGGTGGCCGGCCTTGGCGGCGAGGGCGGCGCCGGCGCCATTGCCGATGAGGGCGGCCACGGCCAGCGGCACGAAGGCGAGACCGGCCTTCAGGGGGGAGTAGCCGAGGACGAACTGGAGGTACTGGGTGAGGACCAGGAGGAGGCCGCCGTTGCCGATCTGGACCAGGGTCAGGGAGAGGGAGCCGCCGCTGAAGTTGCGGTGCTTGAAGAGGGCCAGCGGGACCATCGGGGCTTCGGTGGTGTTCTCCCACACCACGAAGCCGACCAGCGCGGCGACGGCCACGGCGAGGGTGACGGCGGAGCGGCCGCCGAAGGCGCCGTGCTGCGGGATCTCGATGATCCACCACACGAGGGCGGTCATGCCGGTGGCGGAGAGGACGGCGCCCAGCGGGTCGGGCTTGCGCCAGGCCCCCTTCGACTCGGGCATCAGGGTGAGGGCGGCGACGATGGCGAGGGCGGCGACGGGCACGTTGATCAGGAAGATCGAGTGCCAGGAGAAGTGGTCGATCAGGATGCCGCCGAGGACGGGGCTGCCGACGAGGCCGAGCATCGAGACGGAGCCCCACGCGGCCATGGCCTTGGGCCGCTCGTCCTCGTCGAAGACGGTGATGAGTATCGAGAGGGTGGAGGGCATGATCAACGCGCCGCCGATGCCCATCGCGGTGCGTACGGCGATCACTTCGCCGGGGTCGGTGCAGAACGTCGCCGCGAGCGAGGCGGCGCCGAAGAGCAGCAGGCCGATCAGCATGATGCGGCGGCGGCCGAACCGGTCGCCGAGGCTGCCGGAGGTGAGCAGCAGGCCGGCGAACACCAGGATGTAGGAGTCCAGGATCCACTGCGTGTCCTGGGCGCTCGCGCCGAGGTCGGCGGTCATGGACGGGACCGCGACGGTCAGGGCCATGGAGTCGACCACGAGCACCAGCGAGCTGAGGCACAGCACGATCAGGATCCACCAGCGGCGTGGATTGCGGGCTTCCATGGGATTTCCCCTCCGGTGGGAGCAGTTGGGCTCGGAGCGAGCGTCTGCGTACGCCGTTCCTTCGATGCGAACACTGTACGCATGCCGGAACGCCGTACGCAAGTGCACCTCCTGTACGCTGATGCGCACGGTGTACGCAGCACCGGTTCGCGGCTCGAAGACCTAGGAGCGACGACGCCATGGCAGGCAAGAGCAACCCCATCCCGTCCGTGTGGGCCCGCAGGCCGCGCGAGGCGGCCGAACAGCCGGCGCTCAGCCGCGCCGCGATCGTCCGCGAGGCGGTGGCGATGCTGGACGCGGACGGCGTCGAGGCGCTGAGCATGCGGAAGCTGGGGGCCCGCCTGGGCGCCGGCGCGACGTCCCTGTACCGGCACGTCGCCACCAAGGACGAGCTGATGGAACTCGCCGTGGACGAGGTGTTCGGCGAGATCCGCGTCCCCGGGGGCGAGGGGCGCGGTGAGGACTGGCGGGCCGCCGCCGCCGAGGCGGCCTCGTCCTTCCGCCACACCTCCCTGCGGCACCCGTGGCTGGCGTCGGTACTGGGCCAGGCCGGGCTCGCCTACCTGGGGCCGAACCTCATGGGGTACTCGGAGCGGCTGGCGGCGCTCTTCACGCGGGCCGGGTTCCCCGAGCCGAGCCGGGCCATCGAGACCCTGCTCGGGTACGTCATCGGGATGAGCTCGACGGAGGCGGCCTGGCTGACGACGGTGGCCCGGTCCGGGGAGAGCGAGGCGGAGTTCATCGCACGGCTGATGCCGGCGGCGCAGGAGGCGGCGGCCGGGCACGCGCACCTCCACAGCGAGTACGAGGCCGCGCAGCAGGCGGCCCACGCCGGCGGGGGCGGGGCGGCGCAGGCGGATACGGGTGCCCCTGACGCCGGGCGGGCGGGCGGCGCCGGCGTCGATCCCGCCGCGCTGCGGGAGGCGAAGTTCGCGTACGGGCTCGAGGTCGTACTCGACGGGCTGGCCCTGCGGCTCCCCCGCTAGCCCCAAGGCTCCCCGGGCAGGAACCCCGGAGCCCTGGGCGCTTCCTCCGGTCAGGCCCGAAGGCACCGGCCGGGGCGTTGCGGGCGGCGGCCGGTCTGCATGACGCCCCGGATTCTGCTCGAGGCGTCTGCGCACGTCTCCCGAAACGGTCGATGAGGTGCGCGGCTCGCTCTCGGCTCGCTCTCGGCTCGCTCTCTCGGCCTGCAGTCCCAGTGCCCGCCGAGTACTGCAGGCCTCGGACACGCGCGCCGGCCGGCCGGCGAGGGCGGAACGTCAGCCCCTCCAGGGCCGGAGTTTCTCGGGGTTGAGCACGGCCCAGATCCGTCGGATGCGGCCGTCCGCGATGCCGAACGCGTACACGGACACGACGCGCCCGTCCAGGTGGGCCGCCAGACCGGGCTGGCCGTTGACGGTGCACTCCCGGACCTCCAGTTGGCCCGGGCGGCTCCGGTCGGCGAAGAAGCGGGCGATGCGCTCGGCGCCCTCGATCGGGTGCAGGAGGGCCGTGACGCGTCCGCCGCCGTCGCCGACGGCGGTGGCGTCGGGGTCGAGAAGGCCGATGAGGGCGTTGATGTCCTTGGCCTCCCACGCCTGCTTGAAGTCTCTGACCATGCGGGCCTGCCGGCCCGTCGGCGACGGCAGAGCAGGCCGCGAGGCGTCGATGCGGCGGCGGGCCGAGGACGCCAACTGGCGACAGGCCGCCGGGGTACGGCCGACGATGTCCGCTACTTCGGAGAAGGGGTAGCGGAAGACGTCGTGGAGGACGAACGCCACCCGTTCGGCAGGGGTCATCGATTCGAGCACGACGAGGAAGGCCATGCCGACCGACTCGTCGAGCGTGATGCGGTCGGCCGGATCGGCGGTGCTGCCGTCCGTCGCGCCGGCGGGCCACTCGGTGCGCGCGGGCAGCGGCTCGGGGACCCATTCCCCCACGTAACGTTCCCGCCGGGCTCGTGCCGAGCGGAGGACGTCGAGGCAGATGCGGCCGGCGACCTTGGTCAGCCAGCCGCCGGGGGACGCCACCGCCTCCTGCTGCCGCCCGGACATCGCGTACCAGCGGGCGTAGGTCTCCTGGACGACGTCCTCGGCCTCGGCCAAGGAGCCCAGCATCCGGTAGGCCAGGTTGATCAGTCGGCGGCGTTCACCCGTGACCGCGCTCGGGGCCGGGCCGGGCCGGCCGTCTTCCGGCGCGGTCGAAGTGGTCGTCATGGTCTCGCGGCTCCCCCGGTCGGCTCTTCCCTCACCTGTACGACGGGACAACGCCCCGGATTGTGAGATCGCGCCCCGCCTGACATTCCGCCGGGCCGTCTCGTCGTACCCGGCAACGGAACGCGACGGAAGCAAACGGAGGTACACCGGCATGGAGCCCGTGAACGTCGCCGTCATCTACTACAGCACCAGCGGCAATGTGCATGCCCTGGCGCGAGCCGCCGTCGAGGGCGCCGAGAAGGCCGGCGCGTACGTCCGGCTCCGCAAGGTCGCCGAGACGGCCCCGCCCGAGGCGGTCGACGCCCATCCGGCCTGGGCCGGGCACCGGGAGGACACCGCCGATGTCACCGAGGCCGGGCACGGCGACCTGGAGTGGGCGGCCGCGGTGTTGGTCGGCACACCGACCCGTTTCGGCAATCCGGCCGCGCAGCTGCGGCAGTTCATCGACAGCACCGGGCCCCTGTGGTTCGAGGGCAAGCTCGCGGACAAGGTGTATTCGGCCTTCACCGCCTCCAACAGTGCCCACGGGGGCCAGGAAGCCACCCTGCTGGCGCTCGGCAACACCTTCTACCACTGGGGCGGCGTCATCGTGCCCCCCGGCTACACCGACCCGATCCAGTTCACGTCGGGCAACCCCTACGGCGCTTCGCACGTGGCGGGCGAAGGGCGGCCCGGCGAGGTGAGCCTGCAGGCAGCTCGCCACCGGGCCCGCCGTGTCGTCGGTGTCGCCGCCGCGCTGAAGGCCGGCCGCGCCGCCTGATCCCGTCCCTCAGAACACACCACGACCGAAGGAGTACGCGATGACCACCCGCGAGTCCGAGATCCGGGCGCTCCTGGCGAGCCGCGCGGACGCCCAGCAGACGAAGGACATCGACCGGCTCATGTCCTTCTACGCCGCCGACGCCGTCTACTACGACGTCGTCCCCCCGCTGCGGTTCACCGGAACGGACGAGATCCGCCGGAACTTCCTGCGCTGGTTCGACGGATACGTCGGCCCCATCAGCCTGGAGACGCACGACCTCACCCTCGCGACCAGCGGGGACACCGCATTCGCGCACATGCTCCACCTGGACTCGGGAGAACGCGAGGGCGGGCTCCAGGCGTCGATATGGGTACGGGAGAGCGTCTGTCTCCGGCGGTCGAACGGCACATGGTCGATCACGCACGAGCACATCTCGATTCCGATCGACCCGGCGACCATGCGGGTCTGGCTCCCCTCCGACAAGGACCGGCCCGCCTGATACCCAGCCGGTGCGGACCACCCGTGACCGGCCCGGCAGGCCGGTCCGGGGGGTGATGCGTGTTGCCTTCGCGTGGGAAGCGCGGGGACGAGCGAGCCGAACTTCGCCCGTGCTTCGGTCATCGGCACACTGTCACTCATGCACAGAAGTGCACGGTTCCCGCTTCTTCGGTGCGGTGGGTGTCTCGTCACGAGCTCTGCCCTTTCTCACTGAAGGGCGGTCTCACGCCTCGGACGGCGCACCACTGCCGTGCCGCTGCCGCTGGCGGTGTTTGCGCATGGACACCTGGGAGCCGCAGCCGGTACTGCAGTACAGCCCTCCCCCGTTGCGGGTGCGGTCGAAGAAGCCGAAATGGCAGGGGGGGTTCCGGCACGCCTTGATGCGCCCCCAGTCGCTGCTCTGCGCGAACGTCGTCACCGCAGCCAGTACGGTTCCGAACACGCGCGGCACCCCCGCCTGCGGCGAGACCAGCTCCACGCCGCCGGCCGTGACCACCGTCGCCAGCGGGTAGAGCGAACCCACACGTCGCAGGTGCCGCTCGGCACGCAGCAGCGGCTCACCCAGACTTTCCTCATCGCCCGAGTGCGCGAGCAGCACGGTCACCAGGGCGTCACGCAGCTCGCGCGCGACCGCGGCGTCAGCGTCGGTCGCCACGGTTTCGCCACCGAACTCGTCGCGCTCCGCCAGCCACGCCGCGAACGAGTCCCCGTCCCCGAACAACTCCCGGCGACCGGATCCGTCCGCGCGCGTGTTCACGAACGCGAGAACGGTCTCCACCGTCGGCGTGACGGTGCGCGGGCTGGGTCTGGGGGATCCGGCTGCCGTAGTGATCACCCTCCCACGATACATCAGAGCGAGCGCTCTAATCCAGCTAGTGAGCAACCGTCCAGTCGATCTAGCTTGACTCGTTGCGAGCTAACGTCTTACGGTCGCAACATGAATGGAACTCCCAACCACCAGACCCCCGTCCGCACCTGGCTGATCACCGGCGCGACGTCCGGCATCGGCCGCGAACTGACGCTCCAGGCACTGGAGAACGGCGACACCGTCTCGGCCCTCGCCCGCGACACCTCCCCCCTGGACGAACTGGCGCACGTGCACGGTGAGCGCCTGCTTCTCACCCGGGCGGACGTACGTGACGAGCGAGCCGTCCGGGACGCAGTGGAAGGCACGCTCGCCCGGTTCGGCCGTATCGACGTCGTGGCCAACAACGCGGGATACGGGCTGTTCGGAGCGGTCGAGGAGGCCTCCGACACGCAGGTCCGTGCCGTGTTCGACACCAATGTCTTCGGAGTGCTCAACGTGCTCCGCGCAACGCTGCCGGTGCTCCGCGCCCAGCGGTCCGGGCACATCCTCCAGGGCTCGTCGGTCTACGGGCAGTCCGCCCATCCCGGCGTGGGCCTGCTGGCCGCCACCAAGTACGCGGTCGAGGGGCTGTCGGACGCGCTCGCGGCCGAGGTCGCACCGCTCGGCATCAAGGTCACGATCATCCAGCCCGGGATGACCGCGACCCCCTTCCTCGCCAACCTCGATGTCGCAGCCGGCCTCGGCGACTACGACCAGACCGTCCGCGAGGTCCAGAAGGCAATCGGAGAGCTGCCGGCATCCGCGTTCTCCGCCGCGGCGCGGATCGCCGCAGGCATCCGGACCGCAGTCGACAGCCCCAACCCTCCGCTGCGCCTGGCCCTCGGCGCCTCCAGCGCGACGGGCATGCGCCCCGCTCTGCAGGCACGGATCGCGGACCTGGACAGCTGGCAGGGTGTGACCGACGGCGTGGACAGGCAGTAAGCGCCACCGGGCGAAGTGGGCCAGGCCGGTCGGCGGGGCGGTCAGCCGTGCGGAAGGTGGCGGCAGGGGATGCCCGTGCGGTCGGCGCAGGGGATCGCGTCGAGGAGACAAGGCGAGTGCGCGTGCGGTCCGGGCCCGGAGCCAGGCTGTCAGGGCCGGTTCCACCAAGGCCCGGCGGCGTCGGACCGGTCGCCCGGACCGGTCGCCCGGACCGGTCGACGATCCGTCATGTCGAGGGCATACTGCGGGCCCCGGAACCTGCGCGTACGGCTGCGCCGGCCGCAGGCCCGGGATCCTTTCGGGGCTCCCGCGCGTTGTCCTGACGGATTGCAGGAGTCGACACCGTCCGTGCTCTCGTTGTGGAGGAGATCCTGTGCTGGACCAGACCCTTGCGGCTCTTGCCCTGTCCGGTGCCACGACCGTGGTGGCCGCGATGGCCACCGACGCCTGGGAAACGGCCCGGACCGGGACGGCCAGGCTCCTGGGCCGGGGCGAGCCACCCCGGCAGGCGGCCGTCGAGAACCAGTTGGACGCCGACGCCGAACTGCTCCTGAGCGAGTCCGACGGTCCCGGCGTGCGTCGGGACCTCGTCCCCGTCTGGAACCGCAGACTGGTCGCCTTCCTCCGCGAGAACCCGGCGGCGGCGGGGGAACTGCAGGCCCTGCTGGAGGAGATACGCCCGGCCCTGCCGCAGGGTGAAGCCGGCTGGGTGCAGCACGTCACCGCGCACGGCCGGGGCACGGCGTTCGGCGTGCAGGGCGGGGACATCCACTACCATGCCGGCCCCGCCACCCCGGCGGACGGTGAAGCCGCGCAGGCGGACCGTGGGTGAGCAGGGCATGCCGGGGGCCGGGCAGCCCGACACTCCCCCGTCCGTCCGGCAGACCATCACGGCTGTCGGCGGATTCGCCTACGGGGTGATCGGCGCCTCCGTCCACGTCTTCGGCGACGGGGTGCCGCTCTACGTACTGGAGGAGTGGCGTCCCGCTCCGGACGTCGACCCGGAGTTCCTCCGCGAGCTGCCGAGCCGGATGCTCAACGCCCGTTTCGCCGTCGTCGAGTTCACCGGCCGACAGGACGAGCTGGCCGATCTGCACCGCTGGTGCCGTGACGGGCCCCGGCTCGCCGCCCGCTGGCTGCACGGCCCTGGCGGGCAGGGAAAGTCCCGGCTCGCTGCCCGCTTCGCGGCCGAGGCGGTCGACGCCGGCTGGAAGGTGGTGACGGCCACCCACGGCCCGGGCAGCGTACTGCCGCAGCCCGGCAGCCAGGACCTCCGCCCGGACGGGTCGGCCGGCGTGCTGCTGATCGTCGACTACGCCGACCGCTGGCCCCAGACCCACCTGGCGTGGCTGCTCAGCAACGCGCTCCTGCACCGGTCCGGGGTGCGGGCCAGGGTCCTGCTGCTCGCGCGCACCGCGGATGCGTGGCCCGCCCTGCGGGCCTCCCTCACCAATCAGCAGGCAGGCACCTCCAGCCGGTACCTGGAGCCGCTGGATCCCGAGGGGGGCGCAGGACGGCAGCAGATGTTCGCGGCGGCGCGCCGCGCCTTCGCGAACCGCTACGGAATCGGTGACCCGGCGGCCGTCCCCGTCCCCGGCGGTCTCGACCACCCGGACTTCGGCCTCACCCTGACCGTCCACATGGCCGCGCTGGTCGCCGTCGACGCCCATGCCGCCGGCCTGCCGCCGCCCGAAGGGGCCGCTGCGCACCTGACCATGTACCTCCTGGACCGGGAGCACTCCCACTGGGCCCGGCTCTTCGGCGACGGCACCCACGAACTGGGTCCGGCGAGGCGCACGTACGGGACCCCGCCCGACGTGATGCGGCACGCCGTCTTCGCGGCGGCACTCACCGGCCCGCTCCCCCGCGCCGCCGGTACCGCCGTACTGGAGGCGCTCGGCATCGGTGCCGTAGACCGGGTCTGCGGCGACCACGCCGTCTGCTACCCGCCGGAGGGTTCCGCACACGGCCAGGACGGGGCGGTGGTGCTGGAGCCCCTGTACCCCGACCGCCTCGCCGAGGACTTCATCGCCCTCACCCTCCCGGGGCACCACGGCGACTACCCGCCCGCGCCGTGGGCAGCGGATGCTGTCCGGGTCCTCCTCCACCGCGACCACGACGGCCGTGCTCCCGCATGGACCGCGCGGGCGGTCACCTTCCTGACGGCGGCTGCCGAGCGCTGGCCGCACGTCACGGCCGGCCACCTCCAGCCGCTGCTGCGCACGGACCCCCGGCTCGCGGTCGACGCCGGCAGTGCCGCGCTGTCCGGCATCGCCCGGCTCAGGGACCTGGACACGCCACTGGGCCAGGCCATCTCCGAGCACTTCCCCGACCGCCGCCACGTCGACCTGGACGTGGGCATGGCCGCCCTGACGGCCCGTGTCGGCGAGCAGGTGCTCGTCGAAACGCCCCTGGAGGACGAAGCCCAGCGGCCCGTGCTGAGGGCGCTCATCCGCTCCCAGATCGCCGTCCGTCACTCGCACGCCGGCCGGTACGACCTGGCCGTCGACGCGATGGAACAGTCGGTCGCGGACTGGGAGAGGGCCGTCTCGACGTTACGGGCGGGCTTCACGCCCCACCTGGCCAACGCCTTGAACGGCCTCGGCAACTACCTCTGGCGGCAGGGACGGACCGGCGAAGCCCTCGCGGCGAGCGAGCGGGCGGTGGCCCACTGGCGCGAATGGGCCGACTTCTCGTCCGACGCCACAGGCCTGCCGCAAGCGCTCGGCAATCTCGGCCTCTGGCTCGCCGAAGCCGGCCGCCGCGCCGAGGCCGGACAGGTGCTTTCCGAGGCCCTGGCACTCCTGCGCCCGGCGGCCGGGGCGGACCCGGAGGAGAACGATCGCCATCTCGCCTCCGCCCTGCACAACCTCGGCACCTGGCTGGCAGTCGAGGGCCGCCGGGCCGAGGCCCTGGAGGCCACCGCCGAGTGCCTGGACATCCGGCGCCGCCTTGCCGCCGCGCACCCGGAGACCTACGAACCCGACCTCGCCGACATCCTCATCAACCTCGCCCGGGACCTCGCTGCGCTCGGCCGCCGGACCGAGGCACTGGCGGCCTCGGGAGAGGCGGTCGAGGTCTTCTCCCGCCTTGCCCGCAGGAACCCCGCCGCTCACGAACGCGGCTACGCCGCCGCCCTGTGCGGCCTCGGCGCGGACCTGGCGGAGGCCGGCCGGTGGGAGGAGGCGCTGGCCGCGAACGAGCAGGAGACCGCCGTGCTGCGACGCCTGACCGAGGCCAATCCCGCCGCGCACGAGCCGCTGCTCGCGCAGGCCCTGGACAATCGGGGCCAGTGGCTGGCGGAGGTCGGCCGCCCGGCGGAGGCGCTGGCACAGACCGAGGAGGCCGTCGCCCTGCGCACCCGGCTCTGGCAGGATTGCCCCGCGGCGCACGAGCGCGCGCTCGCGACCGCCCTGGGGAACCTGGGCCTGAACCGGGTCCGGACGGGGCGTCCGGCCGAGGGGCTGGAGCTGTCGGTCCGGGCGGTGGCGATGCTGCGCCGACTGGCACAGGCCAACCCGTCGGCCCACGAGACCGAACTGGGGCGGTGCCTCAACAACCTCTGCATCGCCTTGCTGGTTTCGGGCAGACCGCACGAGGCGCTGCCCGCCGCGGAGGAGACAGCAGCCCTCTGGCAGCGCCTGGCCGGAGCCGAACCGGCCGTCCACGGGCTTATGGCGGCCAGATCGCTGTTCACCCTCGGTCTCTGCCGGATGCTGGCGGGGCGTCCGGCCGATGCCCTGGACCCCCTGGAGCGCTCGGTCGCCGAGCTGCGCCGTCCGCCCGGCGACACCGGTACCGCCGAACAGGCGCCCCACCTGGCGCGGAGCCTCGACGGACTGGCCCGCGCGTACCTCGCCGTCGGCCGCACGGAGGAAGCCCTGGCCGCAGCCGAGGAAGCGCTGTCCCTGCGCGAACGACTCGCCCTGCACCACCCCGAGGCACACGGGGCCGCGCGGGACGACTCGGCCCGGCTGTTGTCCCGGCTGCGGGAGATCAGCACAAGCCGACGAACGCGCTACGGCCGGTGGCCATGGCGACGAGGATAGCCGGCCGAAGGACAGCCCTTCCCTGCCGGAAGGCACAACTCCAGTCGACGCCGACCGGGGACCGGGTAGCCACACGTCAGGCGTCCACCGCCGGACAGACGGTGCGCTCCGGTACGCCGAGAGCCGGCCCCGTGACAGGGCTCCGGCTCTGGTGGCGGTCTCGCGCGCCAGTGGGATCGTCCGGGCCGGACGGGGTGTTCCCGTCCGGCCCGCTGTCGTGGGGGCAGCCGAAGTCGAGCGTCTCCTGTGCGAAGTCGGCCGGGGTCCGGCGGTGCGGGGGCCACGGCACGCCCCAGGCGGTGAGCTGGTCGCGCGTCCGGCTGCGGGCGGGTGTGGGGCGGTTCGATCTCTTCCGGCGAGGGCGGGTCGGGCATGTCTAGGGGGTGTCCGGTGGGTCGCCGTGGGAACTGCGCTGGTCGTCGCAGGACGCTTGAGGTTCCGAAGCGCACGGCTGCCCCGACCGGTCGGCCCGGTGACGCCCCGTCGGCCGGTCAGCGGGACGGGGCCCCGCGTGCACCGCGTCGAGGGCCAGCCCGAGCAGCCGGCCTGGCTGGGCGGCGTCCTCGACGCGCACCGTGGCCAGCGCGACCCCCACCACCAGCTGGATGAGGTCACCGGGGGCCAGATCGGCCCGGGCGGTCCCCGAGCGCTGGGCCCGGACGAGCAGTGCGGCGGCCGCGTCCTCGATCCGGCGATGGCAGTCCAGAGCCAGCGTCTCCGGTTCGTCGAGCAGCAGGGAACCGCCCAGCCCCTGGTTGATCCGGGCGTGTTCCAGGAAGGCGTGCAGCCACTCGGCGAGCGCCCGGTCAGCGGAGTCGGCGGTCAGCAGTTGCTCGGCATGCCCGCACAGCGTGTCGATCCGGTCCCTGAGCACCGCCGCCAGCAGGGTCCGGCGGTTGGGGAAGTTCCGGTAGAGGGTGCCGGGTCCGACGCCCGCGCGCTGGGCGATCTCGTTGAGCGACGCCTCGGGGCCGGACTCGGCGAAGACGGCACGGGCGGCGTCGACCAGGCGCTCGCGGTTGCGGCGCGCGTCCGAGCGGCGCGGCAACTCGGGCCCGGGCCGGCTGTGTGCGGGCGTCATCGTGTCCTCCTCCCCCACCGCTCGCATCGCGGCGGGGGCCGGGGTAGCCAAGCGGAGAGCTTCTCCGTATCGTATCGGAGCGGAAGCGGAGAGGGTCTCCGGTACGTTCGTCCAGGGAGCATGTGATGACACGCGACGCACGGGGTGCGCTGGGCCGGGTCGGGATCTGGACCTTCGCCTTCGAAGGGCAGCCCGCCAGGCGGGTCCGCGAAGCCGCCGCGGAGATCGAGGAGTTGGGCTACGGAGCCATCTGGTACGGAGAGGCGTTCGGACGCGACACCGTCGGGCAGGGCTGGCTGCTGCTGTCGGCGACCCGGCGCATCGTGATCGCCTCGGGGATCGCCAACATCGCCTTCCGGGACCCGATCGCCATGGCGACCGCGGAGCGCACCCTCGGCGAGGCGTTCCCCGGCCGCTATCTGCTGGGACTGGGCGGACACCGGGTCGACGACACGGTCCACCACCACGACGGCTACCCGATGCCGGCCCGGGGCAGGGCGGTGTCCACCATGCGCGGATATCTGGATGCGATGGACGCGGTCCCGGCCCACGGCCCCGTCCCCGACCCGACGCCGCGCCGGGTACTGGCCGCACTGGGCCCGAGGATGCTGCGGCTCGCCGGCGAACGCACCTGGGGCGCCCACCCGTACTTCGTGTCGGTCGAACACACCGCCGGGGCCCGCGAGATCATGGGCCCGGACGCCTTCCTCGGCGTCGAGCAGGCCGTGGTCCTGGACACGGACCGCGCGCGGGCCCGCGAACTGGCCACCGCGCACGTCGCCGGGTACGTCTCCTCTGCACCCCACCAGGAGGCGAACGTGCGTCGCCTCGGCTTCGGCGACGACGACATCATCGGCGGCCCGAGCAGACGGCTGGTCGACGCCATCACCGCGTACGGAGACATCGACGCGGTGCGGGAACGCGTCCGGGGCCATCTCGACGCCGGCGCCGACCACGTCTGCCTGCAAGTGCTGACCGCCGACCCGGCGGCCCTGCCGATGCCGCAGTGGCGGGAGCTGGCCCCGGCGCTGCTTCCGCGCGGCTGACGCTGACCCACCGGACGCCCCCGGAGCGGCCGAGGGCCGGGGATGAACGTTCGGCCAACGACACCGCATCCAGCTACCGGAAGACGGCGCGGGCGGCCGCCCAGGCGCGGGCAGAACACACTGCCTGATTGCCGCCCATCGTCTCTTACGCCGGCCCTGGCACAGATCGGGGCCGCGCGGCAGAAGCTGCGCGGCCCCGATCTCGTTCTCCCTGCGCCCGACCGCCGCCCGCGCCATGCGTGCTCGTTTGCCGTGCGAGCCGCCTTACGCTTCGGGCGCGGTGGCTGCGAGTCCGGGGGCGGTGGTGGAGAGGGTCAGGCCAGATTGATGTTCTCCGCCTGCGGGCCCTTCTGGCCCTGGGTGACGTCGAACGTCACGGTCTGGCCCTCCTGGAGCTCGCGGTAACCCGAGGAGTTGATCGCCGAGTAGTGAGCGAAGACGTCCGGGCCGCCACCGTCCTGCGCGATGAAGCCGAAGCCCTTTTCCGCGTTGAACCACTTCACAGTTCCCGTGGCCATATCCATGCCTTCCAGTCGTTGAACGCCTCCCCGCAACGTGCGGAAGGCGGAGGTGATCGCCCTGGTTCCTGCGGCACAGCACAGCAAAACGCCCACGCCTTCGGCGTGGGCAACGGCAACGTCCGAACCACGACAGCTGACCCAGACGGTACACGCCCGCACACTCGGTCACCACAGGAAAACGGGGGCGCGTCACGCCGGTGTTGCGCCTCCCGCCTGGCCCGGCGGCAGCAGACCGCCTCAGGATGCGGGTGGTGGATTCACTCCTTCGGCAGCGCGGCGGTATTCGGCGTTGAACCGCTGCGCCTCTGCAAGCTGGTCCTCCAGGATGACGATCCGGCAGGCGGCCTCGATCGGCGTGCCCTGGTCGACGATTTCCCGGGCCCGGGCGGCGATCCGCAGCTGGTAGCGGGAGTAGCGGCGGTGCCCGCCAACGGAACGGAGCGGGGTGATGAGGCGGGCTTCTCCGAGGGCGCGGAGGAAGCCCTGGGTGGTGCCGAGCATTTCGGCGGCCCGGCCCATGGTGTAGGCGGGGTAGTCGTCGTCGTCCAGGTGGCCGTCGAGCGGGCCCGTCGGTTTCTCTGCTGCCATTGAACCTCTTTCGCGGAACGCGTCGAGGGGCCCTGGCGCCAATGGCACCAGGGCCCCGAAGGAACTGCTACACCATCTGCCGACCCTGATCCTGCGTCGGCCTTCTGTGTCCGCCGGCCCGACCGGAATGCTGTCGGGGCTGCGGGGATCGCGAATGCTTGACCGGAGACCACCTCACTATCGATGTCCTGCGGTACCCGGACTCAGACTTCAGACTTCCGCCCGGGCGATCCTGATGGCGCTCCGTTCCTCCGTTCTTCCCTCGTTGATCGACTGGTTGCTGCTCACCGACTTCACTGCTGGGTACTGCGAACTGAACTTGTCGGTCATGCCACTGCGGTACTGCTCACGGTCGCCCCTGATCACTGCGGGCCACCCGGTCCGGTCGTCAGTCCCGTCGCCGACCTTCAACCGCTCTGGCTTCGAAACTCCACCACCGCACCGTCCTGCACGCTGCAACTGCACGGCAACTGCAGATCCTGCCGCCCAGCAGTTCGTCTCTGCCAGGTCTTCGTTCTCTCTGGCTACGAGGGAAAACATACCCACACCACCGTTCAATGTCTACTGCGGCCGCAACAGTTTTTCGCCTGGCGACGTGGAAGACATCGGGCTCGGCCACTCGGTCGCCGCTCCCCTGGCGGTGCGCGGGCCGACCACGGAACGGCCGGCTGCCCGCTGCCGGTCCCGGCGCCTGCACCCCTCTGGGCGAGCCGGAGTGCTGCAGCGAGGGGCGCGCACTGCCTGCGCCTGCCTGCTGCGGGCGCCGGCGCCCGCCGGCGCAGAGTGGTTCGGGGCGCCGCCCGCTACGCTCACAGGATGATCGAAGTTCGTCGCGCGGTCCCACAGGACGGGGACGCCCTCGGTGAGATCCACGCCGCTGCCTGGGCTGCGGCCTACGCCCCCTTCTTCTCGCCCGAGTTCGCCGCCGACGGCGTCCGCGACAGGCGCGGTCGCTGGCACGCACGCATCACGGACGGCCCGGAAACGATCCTGCTCGCCGCCCTCGACGGCCGCCCCCTCGCCATGTCCTACGCCGTCCCGTCCGCGAGCCGGCGCGGCCTCGCGGAGATCTACAGCTTCTACGGCCACCCCGACGGCTGGGGCAGCGGCGTGGCCGCCGTCCTGATGGCCGAGACGCTGCGCCACCTGCGGAACGCCGGCTTCCCGCAGGTCCATCTGTGGACGCTCCGCGACACCCCCCGGTCCCGCCGCTTCTACGCCAAGTGCGGCTTCTCCGAATCGGGCCGTGAACGCGCCCTCGACTTCGGCGACGGCAACCCGCTCGCCCAACTCGAATACGAACGTCCCTGCTGAAGCCTGCCGAGGGCGGCTCGGCACACGCACACCGACAGCCCGGGGTGTGCGTCTGAGCTGTTCGGCAGGGCGTCCCTCGTCCTTTCGTGTCGTGCGCCCGGCGAGGGGGCAGCCGATCGGGACGGCACCGGTCGACGATCAATGAACTGGCCGATGGGGTCGCAGGGAGAGTCTGCGACCCCTGCGTGAGGGTAGGTCACTGTGATCGACAGGCGGAACGTGCTGCGGGCCGGTGTGCTGGGCAGTATGGGCGGGGCGCTGGGGCTGCAGGCATCGGAGAGTCCGGCTGGGGCAGCTGAGGCAGCAGGGCTGGTTGACGCTCGCGACTGGAAGCGGTTGGCCGGTGCGCTGTCGCCCGGCGCTACCCTCTACCGGCCGCACGGCTCCGTATACCCGTCGCTCGCCTTGCCGTACAACCACAGGTACGCCGGGATTCAGCCTGCCGGCATCGTCGCCTGCGCGACCACCGAGGACGTGTCCGAAGCGATCCGCTGGGCTCGCGCGGTAGGGCTGCCCGCCGTGCCGCGCTCCGGGCTGGGGCACAACTACGCCGGGTATTCGACCACCACGGGCCTGCTGCTGAACATGGCCCGCATGAACAGCCTCGTCTCCACTCCGATGCCGGACCGGGCTGCCCGCTCTCGGGTCTACGGGCCGATGAAGGTCGTGCACGACGCCGGTACCGTCACCGTGGGGGCCGGCGTCACCAACGGCGACCTGCATCCGCTGTTGGAGGACCACGGCATGTTCGTGCCGACGGGTCGCTGCCCCAGCGTCGGGGTCGCAGGGCTGGTCCTTGGCGGCGGCATCGGCTTCAGCGACAAGATGTTCGGCCTGACCTGCGACCGGCTCATTGCCACGACCGTCGTGCTCGCCGACGGACGCACGGTCAGGGCCGACAAGGATGCGCACCCCGATCTGTTCTGGGCATGCCGCGGGGGAGCCGGCAACAACTTCGGTGTCCACACCTCGTTCACCTTCCAGTACGAGCAGTTCGAGGGCACCGTGGGCTTCTACCAGCTCCGCTGGAGCCTGGACTCCGTACTGCCGGTGATCGCCGCCGCGCAGCACATCGCCCAGGACACCGTGGGCGACAGGCGGTTCCATCTGCGTCTGGGCATCGGTACCCACGGCAGGACCAGGACGCAGGTCCGTGCGAACGCCAACGTCAACGCCATCGGCCAGTTCTACGGCACTGTCGGCGAACTGCGTGCCGTCCTCGACCCGCTGCTCGACATCGGCACGGCCGAGGAACGCGCCCGCAACAGCGCGTCCGTTCGTCAGGTCACGCCCGGTGAGGCGAGCGTACTGCTGAGCGCCACCACACCGATCGAACGCTTCGCCACCAAATCGGCGATCCTGGACTCCCGCACTCTCTTGACCGATCAACAGGTCAGCGCGGCAGCCGAGCGCCTGCTGGACTGGCCCGGCAGCGGGAACGAGGACGGAGCAGGGTTCGCGATGTTCGCCCTCGGCGGCGAAATCAACCGGGTACCGCCGAACGCGACCGCGTTCGTGCACCGAGACGACCTCTTCGTCTTCGCCGCCGAGACCTCCTGGGCGGACCACGACCTCCCCGGCGTCGCCGAAGCCAACCTCCACTGGCTCAAGCAGTTCTACGACGACATCTTCGGCGGCAGGTCGCCCGAAGGCGCGTACCAGAACTTCCCCGACCCGACACTGGAGAACTGGCGGGAGGCCTACTACGGCAGGAACTACCCCCGTCTGGTCGAGGTGAAGCGGAAATACGACCCGACCGGCTTCTTCGACTACCAGCAAGCGATCGGCACGCGTTGAGCGAACGGCGAGGTTTCCCATCAGACGAGGCCGTCCGTCTCACAGCAGTCCGACGCCTGCGCGCACCCCGCATGCCGCCGGGGGGGGGCGTCGCCCCTGGTCCGGGCAGTGATCCGCAGCAGATCCCGTCGGCCGCCAGGGACGGGGAGGACGCGGCCGGGATGCGGGGGCTGCGCGCTGTTCCGGCAGCCGCCCGACGTACGCGGCTTCGCGGGCGCGCCCCAAGGTCTGCTTGGACCCCCCGCGCTACGGATGCGCAGGCCTCCCCGCAGACGAACACATCACGGCGTTCCGCGTCCTCGTCTCCGTGTTCGCTGTCGCCTACACCCGCCGCAGATTGACGCACTGCAAGGGCACCTGCGGACAGCCATGGCACAACCTGCCCTCGACACCGGCGGAAGCCGAGCAGCGGTGAGCGGCGGCCACCCCCGGCTCCGGCCCCCGCCACACGGGGAGCGCAGGGCTCGCGGCAACAGGCCGACCGGGGCCGGGCTGTCACCGGATGCGGGGCGTGCCGGCCGGTTCTCCGGTGTTCGGTCAAGCGTGTCACCAGGACGTGCGGGGTGGTCCGTGCCCGGCGACGCCCGGTGGCCGAGGCGGCCCGTGACCGCTCTCCATGGGGTCGATCACGGCCACAGCGGTGAGGAAGCCGGGACGTTGCTCGGCACCGGCCGGACTGAGGGGGCCGCGGGACGTGGTTCGCGGACGGCCGGGGGCTTCTGCAGGCCGCCACCACCGCCGCATAGGCTGGCGTGCAAGGTTGAAAGCGACGGGGTGATGTGATGAGCGGTTCCGTGGCAGGCGGGATCTTCCAGGCGCTGGACGCGGACGATCCGCCGATGGTCGCCGGCTACCGGATCGCCGCCAGGCTGGGCGCGGGCGGCATGGGCAAGGTGTATCTGTCCCACACGCCCGGGGGCCGGGCCGTTGCCGTCAAGGTGATCCGGCCCGAGTTCGCCGAGGACCCCGAATTTCGGCGAAGGTTCCGTCGCGAAGTCAGCGCAGCCCAGCGGGTGCAGGGTCTGTACACCGCACCCGTCATCGACAGCGATGTCGACGGGCCGACTCCCTGGCTGGCCACCGCCTACATACCGGGGCCCACCGTCGCCGCGGCGGTGGCGGAGCACGGCCGCCTCCCGGCCGGGACCGTTCTGATGCTCGTCGCCGGGATCGCAGAGGCCCTGCAGGTCATCCACGGCGCCGGCATCGTGCACCGCGACCTCAAACCGTCCAATGTGCTGCTCGCCTCGGACGGCCCCCGCGTCATCGACTTCGGCATCGCACGGGCCGCCGACGCGACATCGCTGACCGCCAGCGGGGTCGCCGTCGGAACACCCTCCTTCATGGCTCCGGAGCAGGCCGCAGGCGGGGAGATCAGCGGAGCCACGGACGTGTTCGCCCTCGGGCAGGTGGCTGCGTACGCCGCTCTGGGCGCACCCGCGTACGGCGAAGGCCCCTCGCACGGGGTGCTCTACCGGATCGTCCACGAGGAACCCGATCTGAGCGGGCTCCCCGCCGAACTGCGGACTCTCGTCTCGCGCTGCCTCGTCAAGGACCCTGCCGGCCGGGCCTCGTTGAGCGAAATCCTCGGCCTGTGCCGTGCCGCCGCGGACGAGACCCAGTTGCGCCGGCCCGAGGACTGGCTGCCCGCCGGACTCGCGGCGGGCATCGCCGAACGCCCACCGGTACCGGCCCCGGTACCCGACCCGGTACCGACCGCACCGGACTTCGCACTTGCCCCGCCGACGCCACGGCCCGCCGCCGACCCGCCGCCGGCAGCACCGGCCGCCGCTCCTGCGGTATCGCGCCCCAGCGGATCTCCGCAGCCCGTCGGGCAGTACCAGGCCCCGTCTGTGGGACTCAACCAGGGGTACGGCCCGCCCGAGGGTTACGGTCCGCCGTATCCTCCGCAGAACGTCCATCCGGCGAGCCCCGTGCCCGGCGCCGGTTACCCGTCCGTCCCGCCGCCCGCACGCCCCCGCAGCCGCAGCCGCGCAACCGTCATCCTGGTATCCGTCTTCGCAGGGCTGCTCCTGCTCCTCGCCGGCTGCGGAGCCGTGATCAACGTGCTTTCCCGCGAGACCGACGACCGCATCGCCGCCGGCGGCGGTGGCGCGAGCGCTTCCGCCAAGGCAACGCCTCGGCCCGACCCTCAGCCCGAGACGTACACGGACATCAAACTCGCATCGAACTACCACTTGGAGTTCGCCGACACCCCACCGGAGCCCGTCGAGCACAGGAAGGACGACGTCTTCTACTCGTGCGGATCCGGCAGCTGCGAAATCGCCACCTTCGGCGCCAAACTCGCCCGGCTCGACAGCGGCTCCGACGGCTCCCTCCAGGCCTGTCGCCAGGAGACCCGCTACACCACCCGCATCCCCGTCGAGGCGGTCCCGGAGGGAGGTCGCGTATGCGTGACGACGGAAAGCGGGAGCATCGCGCTGATCACCTACAAGGGCAGGTCACCGAAGGGCGACCCCAGCACGTACGCCGTCCTGGACGTCACGGTATGGCGGGGAGCGGCCCGCAAGGACTGAGGTCTGACGAGACGCCTGCCCGTCGTTGGAGAGCGGAAGGACGAGGAGGGGGCCTGCGGCTGTGTCCCGGACCCCTTCGGCCGCACAGGACGGCGTGGCGGCGGTCCGGACCGGATCCTGGCGCGAGCTGCGGCGTCGCGGTCACGGCAGTTCCGCCTCCAGGACGGTCCGCAGTTCGTCGGGGGTGGTGAACAGGTGCCCGTGCAGACCGAGTTCGCCGGCGGCGCGGACGTTGTCCTCCCGGTCGTCGACGAACAGGACCTCCTCGGGGGGCAGTCCGAGTTCGCGCAGGCACCACTCGTAGGCCGCGGGTTCGGGCTTGGTGCTGCCGATCCGGCAGGAGAGGCCGCGTACGGCGAACCTGTCGAGCCAGGGCTGGGTGGCCTCGTACCGGGCGGCCAGCTCCTCGGGGATGTTGGAGAGGAGTCCGAGGACGACCCCGCGGTCGGCGAGGTCGGCGAGCAGGGCGACGGCGCGGTCGTCCACCTCGCTCCAGCCGGCCAGGTCGGCGGCGATCAGGTCCCGTGTCAGGCGTTCGTCGGTGGTGATGCCGAGGGCGGCGCAGACGCCCTGCCAGTAGGCGGGGCCGGTGACGTCGCCGCGGTCGTAGGGGGTGCGTTGCGACCAGTACGCCTCCCAGAAGCGGTCGGGGTCGCCGCCGGCGAGGGCCTGGAGCGCGGCCCGGGACCGGGGTGACTGGAGGCGTGCGATGACGCCGAACATGTCGAAGAGGACGGCTTTCATCCTCGGTTTCCTCGCTTTCCGGGGTTCACGGTGCGGTGACGGCTTCCGGGCGGCCCGCGCCGCGGCGGTCGGGCACACCGCCGGGGTCGGGGGCGTTGCGGCGCAGCCAGAGGCTCAGGACGCCGCAGGCGACGGCGAGGACGAACAGCACCAGCGGCACCGTCTTCACCTCCGTCGTGTCGATGGCCCCGCCGAGCAGCGGGGGGAAGGCGACACCGCCGATCATCGAGGCGGCGATGACGTACGCGCCGGCCGCGGCCACGCCGGGAACGGCCCGGTTGAGCCAGGGCAGGCAGGTGGGGAAGATCGGCGCGATCATCAGGCCGACGCCGAAGTACGCGTACGGGGCGAAGGCCGGGACGGTGGCCAGGAGCAGGAAGCCGGCCATGCCCGCGCAGCAGACGATCAGGATGGAGGGGGCGGAGCAGCGCAGGCTGAGCGGGGCGACGACGAAGCGGCCGATGGTCATGGCCGCCCAGTAGGCGGAGGTTGCGGTGGCGGCGGTGGCGGCGCCGTAGCCGACGGCCTCCAGATGGGTGGGTTCCCAGCCGCCGACGCCGGTCTCGATGGCGACGTGCAGCACGTAGATGCCGATGAACGCCGCGATGATCGGCATGACCCGTGCTCCGCCCGCGGTGGCGCCCCCGGCCGGGGCGGGGGCGGGGGCGCCACCGCGGGCGGCGACGCCGCCCAGCGTGAGGAGGATCAGCAAGCCGAGCACCCCGACGCCGAGGAAGATGCCCGGGTAGTTCTCCGCGCCGAGCCATCCGATCAAGGCGGGGCCGGCGATGGCTCCGATGCCGAAGTGCCCGTTGAGCAGGTTGAGCATGGCGGTGCTGCGGTGGCCGAAGCCGACGGCGAACAGCTGGTTGAGGCCGTAGTCGATGCCGCCGAAACCGAGGCCGATGACGAGGGTGCCGGCGAGGGCCGGGATCCAGCTCGGTGAGAAAGCGAAGGCGGCGGACCCGGCGGCCATCAGCACGTACGAGCCGCCGAGCAGCACGCGCTTGTTCAGGCGGTCGCGCAGCACGTGGTAGATCAACACTCCGAGGAGCGCGCCGACGAAGTGGGCGCTGAGGCTGAGGCCGGCGACGGCCGGGCTGATGCCGTACTCCTCCCGCAGGGCCGGGATCGCGGGGCCGTACAGCGCCTGGAGGGCGCCGATGACGACGAACGCCACGCACGAGGCGACGATCGCGAGGGTGGTGAGGAGGGGCCTTGCCGCTTCCGGCGGCCGGCCCCCACGGGTGGCGGACATGGTCTCCTCATCGTCCGTAGTCGAATGAACATGCTTCACGTTCACAAGGGCGTGAGGTTCACACCGTTTCGCACACAGTACGCACGCACAATGTTTGTTTCAACAGTCTTGATGTTCGTAACGCTCAGGGCGGGACTCGTGGCGTGCTCGCCCTGTGCTAAAAGCAGACACATGAACGTGATGGAGAGGCACAAGCTCGTGGTGGGACTGCTCATGCAGCAGAACCGCGCGACCGTCGCCGAGCTGGCCCAGGCCACCGGGGCGTCCGAAATGACCGTCCGCCGGGACCTGGAGGTCCTGGAGTCCCGGGGCGCGCTCCGCCGGGTCCGCGGGGGCGCCGTGAGCGCCCTGCCCGGCGGCGTCGAGCCGCCCTACTCCATCCGGGCCATGTCCGGGGCGCAGGCGAAGGAGCGGCTGGCCCGCGCCGTGGTCGAGCTGCTCACCGACGGCGAGACCGTGGCCCTGGACACCGGCACCACCGCCGTGGCCGTCGCCAAGGCCATGGCCGGCCGGCAGTTCACCGTCTCCCCCCTCTCACTGCACGCCGCGTTCGCCCTCTCCGCGCAGCCCGGCGTCCGGCTCGTCCTGCCCGGCGGCCAGGTGCGCCCCGAGGAGCTGTCCTTCTACGGGCAGACCCCCGTGGAGACTTTCCGCGACCTCTGCTTCGACACGTTCGTCCTCGGCTGCTGCGGCATCGACCCGGTACACGGCGCCACCGCCTACAACCTCGACGACGTTCAGGTGAAGCGGGCCGCGGTCGCCTCGGCCCAGCGCGTGGTCCTCGTCGCGACCGCCGACAAGCTCGGCCGCGCCGCACTCGGGCGGATCTGCACCGTGGAGGAGATCGCCATCGTCGTCACGGACGCCCCCGCCGACTCCCCCGCGGTCGAGGCCCTGCGGGAGCGCGGCGCGGAGGTGGTCCATCCGGCGGACGGCTGAACCGCGCCCGGCTTCCCGTGACAGCCGGGGGCCGGGCCGGGAGCCGGGAGCCGGGGCCGATTGTCAGTGGCGGGTGACAAAGTAGGGACATCGGTTCGGAAAGAAGATGACGGGGAGCGGTCGTGTCCGGAAACCAGAACTACATCAACCACGTTGCCCTTGTGCTGGACGCCAGTTCGTCGATGTCGCACCTGAACGGCAAGGTCGTGGAAGTCGCCGACCGCCAGATCGAATACCTGGCCCGCCGTTCGAGGGAATTGGACCAGGAAACCCGCGTCACGGTCTACGTATTCTCGGACGACGTCGAGTGCATCATCTACGACAAGGACGTGCTGCGCATGCCGTCCTTGCGGCAGCTCTACCGGGTCGGGGGAATGACGGCCCTGCTGGCGGCCACGCTGAAGTCGCAGCGGGAGCTGGCACAGACCGCCCAACTGTACGGCGACCACAGCTTCCTGACGTTCGTGCTGACCGACGGCCAGGAGAACGCGAGCCACCGCTGCCCGGACGCGCCCTCCAAGAGCCGGCGGGCCCTGGTGCAGGCAGTGGCCAAGATGATCGAGACCCAGGACGACAACTGGACGCTGGCCGTCCTCGTACCCGACCAGACGGGCAAGCGCGAGGCCATGCAGTGCGGCTTCCCGAAGGACAACATCGCCGTCTGGGACGCCACGAGCACCCAGGGCCTGGAAGAAGCCGGCGAGGTGATACGGGAGGCCACCGAGAAATTCATGGTGGGCCGCACCAAGGGAATCCGCGGCTCGAAGGCGGTTTTCTCCGCGGGCGGGGACGCGGTCAACGAGGCCACCATCAAGGCGGCCGGCCTCACCGCGGTGGACCCGTCGGGTTACGAGCTGATTCCGGTGGCCCGGGAAGCAGCCATCCGCGAATGGGTCGTCGAATGCGGGCACACGTTCAAGAACGGCTCCGCTTTCTACCAGCTGAGCAAGTCGGAGAAGATCCAGGCGCGCAAGCAGATCGCGGTGCTGGAGAAGAAGACGGACAAGGTGTACACGGGACCGGCGGCCCGCGCCCTGCTCGGCCTGCCGGACGCGGAGATCCGCGTCAAGCCCGACCACAACGACGACTTCACCATCTTCGTGCAGAGCACCAGCGTGAACCGCAAGCTCGTCCCCCAGACCCGGCTCCTGCTGATGGTGTGACGTTTCTGCCGGGCAGTGAGGGTTGACGGAACACCTGAATGCCGAGGGGGCCGCGCCCCCGGGCACCGGTGCCGTCCCCTGCGGTCGCCGCGGCGGCGACGCGGGTCCGTGGGGAAGCGGCCGCCGGTGTCGGGCCGGTCGGCACGGGCCCCCTCACCGCGCACGGTACCGGTGTCAGTTCGCCCGTACGGGTGCCCACAGGCTGACGCTCCACACGTCCCCGTGCCCCACGTGGTAACCCCTCTCCTCCTCCTCGTCGTCCACGACGAGGACGGAGACACAGGACGCCTCCGCCCGGTACTCCAGGAAACCGCCCTGGTCGGTGACGGTGAACTCCGGAACCGGAGCGACGTTGGAGAGCGCCTGCCGCACGTCCGCCCAGGCGGTGTACGGGGCGAACTCGACGCCCGTGCTCCCGCTCCACCGCGCCGCCGGCTCGGGGGCGTTCGCGAGACGGTGCAGCTCGATCGACCCTCCGGACATCACCCACTCCTCGCCGGGGTTGAAGTAGAACTCGACGAACCCGTAGTCGCGGCGCAGCGAGGCGCCGCCCTCGCCGACGACCTCGACACAGTGGTGCTGCAGGGCCCGGTCGACCTCGCCGAGTGGGGAGCCGATGCCGATGCCGTGAAGGCGCCCGGTCGTGATGAAGGAGGCCAGGAATTCGATGCCGGTCGCGGCCACGGCCAGTTCTCCAGTCTGTCGACGGCATCCGTACCTCCGCAGACTACGGCCCGCGGGTCATGCGGCCGCCGGCGCCCGTAGGTAGGGGGCGAACTGCTCGGCCACCGTTGACGCCACCGCCGACGCGTCGCGAGTGCCGTCGACCTCGATGACGCGGATGCCGAGGCGGCGGGCGTTCCGTGCCGCGTCCTCGGCCACCAGGCGGTCGCGAGCGATGCGGTTGGCCTGGGCGCGGGCCGGGTCGCTGACCGGGACACCGAGAGCGCCCGCGCGGGGGAGGGTGCGGATCTGGTGTTGCCGGAAGTCCTCGGTGGGGACGAGGACGACCATCCGCCGGGGTGAGTCGAGCAGCGGCGAGACCAGCTCTGGTCGCAGTCCCCAGCCCTCGGCGATCGCCGGGCGGGCGGTGAACAGTGCGGACAGGTCGTCCAGCGCCCACCCGAAACGGACCGGGAAGCCGGCCAGTGTCTCGGCGGCCATCTCCTCCGGGCTCCGGTCCGACCAGACCTGGTCGGGGGTCGGGTCCGCCACTGGCGCGCCCTGGGCCAGCCGCCGCGCGATCCGGCGGTCCTGATGGCCACGAGCGTCGTGGTAGTCGTAGTGATACACCGTCAGTCCATGGTGGTGAGCGATGAGCTCCGCAACGGTGGTCTTGCCGGACCACTGCGCGCCTCCGATCCACAGCATGCGGTGCAGGCTGCCGTGCGGATCCCGGATGTCGGCCATGAGAATCCTCCCGGTGGAGGGCGGCACCGGCCGCCGCCCGGGAATGAGTGTCCACGTTTGACCGCAAAAATTGCAGTCTTGTATTCGCGGGGGAGTCGACAGAGAGTGGACAGAGGGAGGGGTGGGGGT
>NZ_JACBGN010000084.1 GCF_013401435.1 Streptomyces sp. BR123 | reverse complement strand
CGCCCCGCCGGAGGCCGCTGCTCCGGACGAGCTGGTGACACGGTGACCGTCCGGGAGGCGGCCCCGTGCCCCCGGCGGGCAACACGCCCCGTGCCGGCGTTCGGGGCGCCGGGCCCCGGGGAGCCGGAGATGCCGACGCGCAGCCCCCGCCGGCCCCTTACCTCCCCGGTGAACAACGGGGGACACATGAGACTGGAGGGACAGCGGTGACGCGGATGGAGGACCTCGTCGTGGTCGGCGCCGGTCCGTACGGGCTGTCGATCGCCGCACACGCGGCGGCGGCGGGGATCGGCGTACGGGTGCTCGGGCGCCCCATGGCCTCCTGGCGGGACCACATGCCCGACGGCATGTACCTGAAGTCCGAGTCCTGGGCCTCGAACCTCTCGGCCCCCGGCGGCCGCCACACCCTCGCCGAGTACTGCGCCGGCCAGGGGCTGGCGGCCGAGCACGGCCGTCCGCTCCCGATCGGCACCTTCAGCGCGTACGGCATGTGGTTCGCCCGCCGGGCGGTGCCGGAAGTGGAGGAGCTGACCGTCACCGAGGTCACCCCGCAGGGCGACGGCTTCCGCATCCGCACCGCCGAGGGGCCCCCGCTCCTCGCCCGGACGGTGGCCCTCGCCGTCGGCGTGATGCCCTTCGCCCGCCACCCCGGGGCGCTGGGCGAACTGCCGCCCGGGCACTACTCGCACAGCACCGACCACCGCGACCTGAGCCGGTTCGCGGGCCGGGAGGTCGCAGTGATCGGGGCCGGGCAGGCCGCCCTGGAGACCGCGGCCCTGCTCGCCGAGGGCGGCGCCCGGCCCTGCCTGGTCGCCCGGCGGTCCCGGATCGACTGGAACACCGTGCCCCCGCCGCTGGAGCGCCCGGCCCTGGAGGCGCTGCGACGCCCGCACAGCGGCCTGGGCAGCGGCTGGCACACCTGGGTGTGGTCCGAGCTGCCGTGGGCGGTGCGCCGGCTGCCCGCGGCGCGGCGGGAGCGGATCGCGGCCACCGCGCTCGGGCCCGCCGGGGCCTGGTGGCTGCGGGACCGGTTCGAGCGCAGCGTCCCGGTGCTGCTGGGGCACCGGCTGCACCGGGCGGTCGCGGTGGGGGACCGGACCAGGCTGGGGCTGATCGGCGCCGCGGGGGAGTCCGCCGTCCTGGACGTCTCGCACGTCATCGCCGCGACCGGGTTCCACCCGGAGCTGGACCGGCTGGGGCTGCTGGACGCCCGGCTGCGCGCCGCCCTGGACACGGTCGGCGGCGGCGGCACGCCGGAGTTGAGCCCCGGATTCGAGTCGTCGTGGCCGGGACTGTTCTTCGCGGGGCTGCTGACGGCTCCCTCATTCGGCCCTTCCATGCGATTCGTGCACGGCGCGGGGTTCACGGCGGGGAGACTGGTGAAAGGAGTCCGTAGGCGCCTCGGCGCCCTGCGCCGGCCGGCGGGCTCCCTCGGGACCCCGCAGCCGGCCCGGGCCGACGCGGGGCATCCGAAGACGTCTCTGTGGTGAGGTGAGAGGGGTCCGCGATGAGTGGGGAGCAGCGAGCACAGGGCCGCGGCTGGGTGCGCATCCCGGCCAGCCGCACGGAACAGCCCGTCACTGCGACCGGGACCGCCCCGTACGGTCCGCCCGCGCCCGCCGCACCGGACCCGTCGACGATCTACCTGTCCCTCCTCAAGCGCTGGCGGGAGGCCGGTCGCACCCTTCCGGGGCATCCGGACGAGGAGTGGGAGCGGCTGATCTCCCAGCCGTACTGGCCCGGCCGTTAGGTGGTGTGTGTCAGGTGGCAGCGGCGGAGCGCGACAGATCCGGCCCAGGGGCCGGCCGGGAAGCCGGCCGCGGCCCGCGCCGGGGAGCCGGCGCGGGCCCGGTGACCGGGCCCGGAGAGCGGCTCGCCCTGAACGGCATGGGCAGCTTCGAGTGGGACCTGCGCGCCCACACGTTCGACCTGGACGAGGCCGGGTACGCGGTCATGGACCTGGAACCCGAGGAGTTCGACCGGACCCCGGAGGGCCTCGGCCTGCGGATCCCCACGAACGACAGCGCGCGCCTGGCGGACTCCGTGCGGACCGCGGTCGACGAGGGCGCCGAGACGCACGGCTCGTACTTCACGGTCCGCCGGCGCGACGGCGTGGACCAGTGGACCCACACCCAGGGCAGGATCCTGCGGGACGCCGCCGGGCGGCCCGACCGCATCGTCGGGATCGTCCGGGACGCGACGGCCGAGCTGGCGCAGGCGACCGTCCTGCGGAAGTTGGAGTCGGCGCGGGCCAAGCAGGCGACGATCGTGCAGCGGACCACCGAGGCCCTCTCGCGGGCGGTGACGGTCGACGACGTGACCGCCACGCTGACGGGCGCGGGAGCCCTGGAGCGCCTGGGCGCCGACGGGCTGGCCCTGGGGCTGGTCGAGAACGGCGCGATCAAGATCATCGCGTTGAGCGGGGAGTCCCTGGAGATCCTCAGCGAGCGCAGGTTCACCCGGCTCGACGGCACCCTGCCGCTGTCCCAGGCGGTGCTCACCCGCAAGGCCCGGTTCGCCACCTCGCTCAGTGCGCTGGCCGAGGAGTTCCCCCTGCTCGCCGACTACCTGAACCGGATCCGGTTCGACGCGGCCGCCTACCTCCCGCTCATCGCCCAGGCCCGGGCCATCGGCGGGCTGGTGCTCTTCTACCGGCGGCGCACCGAGTTCAGCCCCGAGGAGCGCAACCTGTGCCTCGGCCTGGCCGGCATCGTCGCGCAGTCCCTCCAGCGGGCGCTCCTGTTCGACCAGGAGCGGGAGTTCGCGACCGGACTGCAGGCCTCGATGCTGCCGCGGCGGATCCCCGAGATCAGCGGCGGCGAGATCGCCGTGCGCTACCACTCCGCGTGGAGCGGCCGCGAGGTCGGCGGGGACTGGTACGACGTGATCGCGCTGCCCCGCGACCGGGTCGGCATCGTGGTGGGCGACGTACAGGGCCACGACACGCACGCCGCGGCGATCATGGGCCAGCTGCGGATCGCGCTGCGCGCCTACGCCGGCGAGGGGCACCCTCCGTCCACCGTGCTGGCGCGGGCCTCCCGCTTCCTGGCCGAGCTCGACACCGAGCGCTTCGCGACGTGCATGTACGCACAGGTGGACCTGGAGACGGGCGGCGTACGGGCGGTCCGGGCTGGCCACCTCGGCCCGCTGATCCGGCACACCGACGGGCGGACCGGCTGGCCCAACGTGCGCGGCGGGCTGCCGCTCGGGCTGGCCTCCGTGTTCGAGCAGGAGGACTTCCCCGAGACCCGGCTCGACCTCGTTCCCGGGGAGACGCTGGTGCTGTGCACGGACGGCCTGGTGGAGGAGCCCGGCACCGCCATCACCCAGGGCATGGAGGCTCTCGCCCAGGTGGTCCGCAGCGGCCCGCAGGAGGCCGGGGCGCTCGCCGACCACCTCTCCGACCGGCTCTGGGAGCGCTGGGGCTCCGGCGACGACGTGGCCCTGCTCGTGCTGCGCCGGGCCCCGGACCCGGGCACCCACCGGGCCCCGCGGATCCACCAGTACATCCACCAGGCCGACCCGGAGGGACTGTCGGAGGCCCGCTACGCCCTGCGGCAGGCGCTGCGGGACTGGGGCATGCCGGAACTCGCCGACGACGTGGAAGTGGCCGCCGGGGAACTGCTGGTCAACGCCCTGCTGCACACCGACGGCGGCGCCGTGCTGACCATGGAGGTGCTGCCGGAGCCGGTGCGGCGGATCCGGCTGTGGGTCAAGGACCGCTCCAGCGTCTGGCCGCGGCGGCGGACCCCGGGCGAGGCCGCCACCACGGGGCGGGGACTGCTGCTGGTGGACGCGCTGGCCACGCACTGGGGGGTGGAGTCCCGGGGCGACGGCAAGGCGGTGTGGTGCGAGTTCGACGCGGCGGGCAGCCCCCGCGGCACGGCGTGAGCATGCGCGCACGCCGAGTTGTGGCCGACGGGGTCCGGCGTGATGATGCGGTCCATGAGACGGACGTGTGTGGAACGGATCGTCCCGTGCGGCGCCGCCTGAGCGGGCGCACGGCCACCGGCCTGCTCGCGCTGCTCCTGCTCGGGGCCGCGGTGCCGACGGCCGTGGACCTCGCCGTGGACTTGGCCACGGGGCACCGGCACGCGGATCCCGGGTGCCGGACGGTGGCGTTCATGTCGATGACGGGCGCGGCGCCGCCCTGCCGCTGAGCGCTCCGCTCCGGTCGTGGAACCGCGGGCCGGTGGGGCTTCGCCGCGCAGTACCCCGCGCCCCTTTCGGGGCGCGGTACCGCGTGGGACCTCACCGAGCCCGCTCGGCGCCCCCGCCCGCCCGGCCGTGCCGCCGCGACTCAGCGGAGGTCGACGACCTCGACGACCTTCCGGTCCGCCGCCACCGTGTCGAGCGACGAGGGCATGAAGCCGGAGAAGTGGATCTCCTGGAGTTCCGCCGCGGCCTCGGCGCGTCCCGCGTGCACCCCCGGCGTGTAGCGGAGCGTGCCGCGCGCGTACCAGGCGTGGCTCCTGCCGTCGCAGACGGCCGCGCCGGCGCTGAGGCCGAGGCGCACGCCGTCCTGCACGAGGGTGGCCCCGACATGGATCGCCCCCTTGGGTGACGGCAGCTCGCAGCGGTAGGTGCCGGAAAGGGTGATCGTGCCGTCCTTGCCGATGGATGCCTTCGACTGTACGGAAACAGCCTGATTGAATACGGTGGCCTCGGCCGGGGCGGGGAATACCGCGGCTGCGGCCAGTGCCGAGAAGGCCGCCAGGGTGATTCTGCTGCCGTACGCGCGCATTCTTCCTCCAAGGGGATCCGGATGGCGGAATTCTGTCGGAACGCATTGTGCTGGCAGATGGACGGCAACTCGCTCCGGATGCCCGTGTCGGTGTGTGCAATTCCCCGCTCGGGCGCGTGAGACTGGCCGGAAAAACCACCTCGAAGGTCCCCGAAGGGATCGCGCATGCGCCAGCCCGCCTCCGCCTCCGCCCCCGCTCTTGCCGCCGTCGCCCTCCTGCCGTTCCTGCTGTTCGGGGCCACGGCCTGTTCCGCCCCCTCCGACGGGGCCGCGCTCGCCCCCGCCGCAGTGCCCGCCGTCCCCGTGGACGACGCCGCCCCGGGCGCCGCGGGCGATCCCGCCGCGAAGGAAGCCCACGTGGGCGACCCCGTACGGGTGCACGGCCGCCAGATCGGCCGGCACCTCCAGGCGGTGCTCAACGCCTACGTCGACCCCGCGGTCAGCGTGGAGAAGAACTACTCCCCGCCCGCGGGGAAGCGCTGGGTCGCCGCCTCGATGTCGTTCGTCAACGTCGGCGGGGCCCCGTACGGGGCACTCGGGCGCATGTGGGCGTACGACACCGCGGGGAAGCGCCACCCGGCGGTGCAGACCGGCGAACTGACCACCGGAAAACCGCTCGTCCTCGACTCCGTCGCCGTCGGCGAGCAGGCCGAGGGGTGGGTCGTGTTCGAAATCCCGGAGAATGCGCGCATCGTTCGGCTCCAGTACCAGGATGCGAACGTCCAGTCGAATTCCGGAGAGGGATTCTGGGCGGTGTAGTCCGCCCGGGTGACAGGCCGTGAAGGGGGCGTCGCGAAGGCCACTAGGGTGCGGCGCATGACTTCAACTCAAGCCGAAATCGACCGGACCCGGCTCGGCACCCTTTCGGTGCTCGCCTGGATCGGCGACCCCGCCGAGGGCCACGACATGCCGTACCTCCTCGCCTACTCGCTGGGCGACGGCCCGCAGGGCCCGGAGGCCGCCGGGGAGGCCGCGCGGGCGCTGCTGGCGGAGAACAAGCTGTCCGTCGGGGACAAGGTCGAGGACGGCCGGAACGACCCGGCGGGCTTCCCCGTGCAGATCGTCCTGGCGGACAACCAGGTCGCGCTGACCCTGCCCGGACTCAACGCCACCTGCACCGTCCCGGACGAATGGGTCGAGGCGGCGAGTGAAAGCGGGCAGGCGTACTTCCTGTTCGCCACGCGCCCCTGGCCCGAGGCCGTACCGGGCCGACCGGTCGACGCCGCGATGCTCCAGGCGTTCGCGGGGGACGAGGAGGTTCTCGCGACCAGCGCCCACTGCCTCCTCGCCGTACGGCGCCTGCAGCAGTAGCCGCGCCCCCGCCGCGCGGTGTCGGCGGCGGCAGGCCGGGTGCCCGCCGCCCGCCCCGGCCGCCGGGCCCCCAGCCTGCCCGGCGGCCGGTTCCGCCCGCCCGCGGCGCGCCCCCGCCGTACGCCCGCCGCACGCACCGGCCGGGAGCGCTACCGCGGCTGCTCGAAGGCGAACCTGAGCGAGCGGACGCGGTTGTCGAAGTTCGACCCCGCCAGATCCGGCAGCCCCACCGCCCGGAGCCCGACCGGACGGATCAGCAACTCGCGGAACAGCGCCTTCATCTCCACCCGGGCCAGGTGCGCGCCCAGGCAGAAGTGCGGGCCGCCGCCGCCGAAGCCCAGGTGCGGGTTGGGGGAGCGGGTGATGTCGAAGGCGTCCGGGTCGGGGAAGACCGCCTCGTCGCGGTTGGCGGAGGCGTAGTACAGCACGACCTTGTCGCCCGGTCTGAAAACGTGCCCGCGCAGGGTGTGCTCGGCCGCCACGGTCCGGCGGAACTGGATGATCGGCGTCGAGTGCCGGATCATCTCGTCCACCGCCCCGTCCGCGTGCTTCTCGAAGTCCTCCAGCAGCAGGTCCCGTTGGTCCGGGTGGTCGGTCAGCAGGGACAGGCCGTGGGTGATCGCGTTCCGGGTGGTCTCCACGCCCGCGACCATCAGCAGCGAGAAGAACGCCCCCAGCTGGCGCGCCCCCAGCGCCTGCCCGTCCACGTTCGCGCAGACCAGCGCCGAGATCAGGTCGTCGGAGGGGTTCCTGCGGCGCTCCCGGCCGATGCCCGCGACCATCCGCTGCATCCGCGCCAGCGCCCGCAGGCCGCGCCCGGGCATCCGCAGCCGTTCGGCCAGGCCCCGTTCGACGCCGATGTGCTCCGAGGCGTGGTTGACGCGGTCGGCGATCTCCGGCCGGTGGCGCTCCGGGATGCCCATCATGTTGCAGATGACCTCCAGGGGCAGCCGGGAGGCCACGGCCGAGACGAACTCGTCGGGCCGGTCCGCCAGGACGTCGTCCACGATCCGGGCGGCCACCGCGTGGATGTCCGCCTCGGCCGCCGCCAGCAGCCGCGGCGTGAACGCCCGCTGCACGATCTTGCGCAACCGGGCGTGGTCGGCGCCGTCCAGGTTGACCATCGAGTCCCCGAACAGGGCCCGTACCCACCGCGCCGGCTCGGGCGTGGTCACCCCGGGCGCGCTCGCGAACACCTTCGGCAGCCGGCTCGCCTCCTGCACGTCCGCGTACCGGACCAGGGCCCAGTGGCCCCGCCCCCTGCCCTCGGGCACGAAGACCGGGGAGTCCAGCGCCCGCAGGCGGGCGAACGCCGCGAGCCGCGCCGCCGGGGGCTGCTGCCAGAACGCGGGGTCGGCGAGCTCCCCGTACTCCTCGTGCTCCGCCCCCGCCGGGCCGGCCTGCCCGTACCGCTGTACCGGGACTTTCATCGTTTCTTCTTCCTGTTGCCGGCGCGTTGGCCGCGGCCGCTGCCGCCCGCGCTCCTCACGCACCAGAACGCTCCCGATCCGCCAAGGTCACGCCCGCCGCGACCGTGGCGGCGGCCACCATCCCGGCCCACAGCACCGCGTACGCACCCGTCCAGGCGCAGGCGAGGACCGCCGCCGCCGACACCGGCAGCAGCAGCTGCTGCGTCATGCCGCGCTTGAAGTGGCGCGAGTGCAGCAGCCAGACGAAGGCGAGGTACACCGCCATCGGGACGGCCACCGCGAGATTGGCCGCCGTCTGGGAGATGCGGGCCTTGCCGACGGAGTACTCGATCGCCACCTCGATGCCCGCGCCGATCGCGGCCGCCGAAGCGAAGATCAGGTAGTGCCCGTAGCCCCAGGGAATGGCCTGGCGATTGTTGCGCAGCAGGTCGTGGGCCGGGGCGGCGAAGTAGATCCACCATGCCGAGAACACCAGCAGCAGCCCGCCCCCCGCGATCGGCAGCAGCACGTCCAGCGCCTCGTGCTCGGCGATCGCCGACTGCACGGCGACGGTGCTGGCGGCGATGGTCTCGCCGAGCACGATGATGGTGAACAGCCCGTAGCGCTCGGCGATGTGGTGCGGGTGCCACGGCGTCTGGCGGCCGCGCTCCGCGATGACCGGCACGAGCAGCTCCGCCGCGACGAGGACGAGGAACAGCCACCTCTGGCTCGCCTCGGGCGCCCAGAGCAGGGCCACCCAGCCCGCCTGGCAGATCACCAGCCCGATCGCGTACGTGAGCGCGCAGCGGCGGGCCCCGCCGCTCTCCCCGGCCGCGGCGCGCAGCCACTGCACGGTCTGCGCGAGGCGCATCACCACGTAGCCGATGACGGCGACGGTCCAGTCGTTGTCGTTGAACGCCTGGGGGATCCCCGCCGAGTAGACCAGCACGCCGGAGATCTGCACGAGCGTCGCGATCCGGTACGGCACGTCGTCGACGTCGTAGGCGGAGGCGAACCACGTGAAGTTCATCCACGCCCACCACACGCCGAAGAACACGTAGAGGTAGCCGCTCACCCCGGCACCGACGTGGTCCTCGGCGAGCGCGTGGACCAGCTGGCGGCCGGCCTGCGCCACGGCCACGACGAAGCACAGGTCGAAGAAGAGCTCCAGCGCGGTCGCGGACCGGTGCCTCTCGTCCCGGTCGCGGGCCGTCATCGGTACGTACGTCATACCGCCCAGCACAGCAGCCCGGGGCCGGACGGCAGGGCCCGGCAGGCCCCGGCGGCGGCCGGAGGGAGCCCCCTTCACCTGTACGGTCCCGCTGCAGCCCCGTCGAGGCGGCCTTGAAGGGCAGGTGACGCCTGGCATGGTGCTGTGCTGGCGGCGGCGGGGCCGGGTCCGCGGGCGGCCGTACCCTGGGGGTCATGAGCACCGTCCCTGCTTCCGACCCGCAGTCCGCGAACGCCGAGCCCTCGTCCCCGGCCGGCGCCGAGTCCCCGGCGGACCCGCAGGCCGGTTCCGCGGCCCCGCGGAAGCCCCGGCCGCGGCTCGTCTTCGACGACCCGCTGGACCAGCAGTCCCGGGACGACACCGACCACGGCTGGGGCGAGCGGGCTCCCGCCACCGGGAGCTCCGCCGACCTGGCCCGCTTCCTCGACGAGAAGCCGCCGCACCACCTCTGACCGGCCGGCACCGGCACCGGCACCGGCAGCCCGGCCAGCAAGCCGGCCGCCCCTCGTGCTCCGGGCCCCGGCCGGCCGACGAGTGCGGCCGGGCCCGCTAGTACTGCTGCCGGGAGCCTGGCGCGGCGCCGGGGCCGCCGTTGCCGGCCGCCCTGCCGCGCTGGGCGACCAGCTCGTCCCGGATCTCCTTGAGCACCACCAGCTCGGTGACCTCGATGGTCTCCTTGACACCCTCCTGGGTCTTGCGGCGCTCCTCCACCCTGGCGAGGTACTTCGCCATCGGCAGCACCATCAGGAAGTAGACGACCGCGGCCGTGATCAGGAAGGTCAGCGCCGCGTTCAGCACCGAGCCCCACAGGATGTTGACGCCGATGGGCTCCCCCTTCGCATCGACGCCGCAGGGGCCTTTCAGGCAGGAGCTGTAGCCGTCCAGGCTCTTGGTGCCGACGGCGCCGACGACCGGGCTGATGATCCCCTTCACGACCGCGTTCACGATGTTCGTGAACGCGGCGCCGATGATCACCGCGACGGCCAGGTCGACCACGTTGCCGCGCATCAGGAAGGCTTTGAAGCCCGCCAGGACACTCTGCTGCTTCTCGCTCACCGCTGAGCCTCTCTTCGAGTCCGTCATGAATGGAGCCAACGGTTCCGAAAACTACGGCAGTCGGGGCCCGGTGTGTCCAGTCCGGGTCCGGCCCGTGGCGACCCGCCGGTACGCGCATCCGATTCCGGATCAGCACAGCGTCACCGCCAGCCGCGCCACCGCACCCGCCCCGACCAGCGCCCGCGCGGTGTCCCGGGGCACGGACAGCACCACCAGCGCCCCGCCGTCCCCCGCTCCCGCAGGGCCCGCCTCCGGGCCCGGTACGGCGTCGACCCGGGCCCCCTCCGCCACCACCCGCGGCGGCCCGGCCCGCTCCGCCGCGACCACGTCCACCCGGTCACCGGGCCGCAGCAGCCGTACGGTCGCCGCATCCGCGATCCGCACGGGCGCGGACACCGTCCGCGCGGGCGGCGGCGGTGCCTCCTTCACGGGCGGCCCGGCCCCCCGGGACGCCTGGGCCTGAGGGCCGCCCGCCACCGCGAGCGCGGCCGCCGCGACGGCCAGCGCGGCCGAGGCCGCCCGCCGCCTGCGCCGCAGCGCCCGCCGCAGCCGGTCCCCTCCCCGGCCGACCCGCACGGGAGGGAACACCGGCACCGTACGCGCGGGCGGGCACGGGGAGGAGGAGGGAGCGGGACAAGGAGGCGAAAGGGGGACGGAAGCGAGGGAGGCAGACGAGGAGGAAGGAGAGGAGGAAGACGAGGAGGAGGTGGGGGTCTGGAAGGTCCTGGACATGACGGCACCGCCGGGCTGAGTGGTTCCGGTGTCCGGACGGGCGTCCGGACACCCCCACGATCCGCTGCTCCGCCCGACCCCGCTCGCGCCTGTGGACGATCCCCAGCCTGTGGACAGCCGTGTCACCCACACGGGAGCGGCCCCCTCGCCCAGAGCGATGCCAGAGCGAGGGGGCCGCGTTGTCGTCAGGGCGGTCCGGACCGCCTACGGCAGTTCGATGCCCAGGTCCCAGCCGTCGTGCGCGTGCGTGCACAGGCAGTCGCGGGAGTCCGTGGCCGGCAGCGCCGCCACTGCGTCGAAGAGCACCCCGCGCAGGCGGCCCACGTTCTCGCCGAACACCTTCAGGACCTCGGTGTGGGAGACGCCCTCGCCGGTCTCCGCGCCCGCGTCCAGGTCGGTGACCAGCGCCATCGAGGTGTAGCAGAGCCCCAGCTCCCGGGCGAGGACGGCCTCCGGGTGGCCCGTCATGCCGACGACCGACCACCCCATCGCCGCATGCCACTGCGATTCGGCGCGGGTCGAGAAGCGCGGGCCCTCGACGACGACCATGGTGCCGCCGTCGACCGGCTCCCAGCTCCGCCCGCGGGCCGCGGCCAGCGCCACCGAGCGCCCCACGGGGCAGTACGGGTCGGCGAAGGTGGTGTGCACCACGTTCGGGACGGTCCCGTCCGGCAGCGGCTCCCCGTCGAAGAAGGTCTGGACGCGGGACTTCGTACGGTCGACCAGCTGGTCGGGGACGAGCAGCGTCCCCGGACCGTATTCGGCGCGCAGCCCGCCGACCGCGCACGGCCCGAGCACCTGGCGCACGCCCATCGAGCGGAGCGCCCACAGGTTGGCCCGGTAGTTGATCTTGTGAGGCGGGACCTTGTGGCTCCGGCCGTGGCGGGGCAGGAAGGCGACCTGGCGCCCGGCCAGCTCCCCGAGGAAGAGGGAGTCGCTGGGGGCCCCGTACGGGGTGTCCACCTGGATCTCGGAGACGTCCTCCAGGAAGGAGTAGAAGCCCGAGCCGCCGATGACACCGATCTCTGCGTTAGCCATGCCGTCACCCTAACCGGGGCATGCGCGAGGCCCCGCTGCCGGAGGGGGCGGCGGGGCCTGGCGGCGATGCGGCTCGGTCAGGCGGCCGAGGTCGAGCCCGTCGACGGGCTGGACGAGGCGGCCGGCGCAGGGGAAGCCGTCGAGGTGCTGCTCGACGACGAGGACGGCTTCGAGGCAGGGGTGCTGCTCGACGAGGCGCCGCGGCTGTCGTTCCGGTAGAAGCCGGAACCCTTGAAGACGATGCCGACCGCGGAGAACACCTTCTTCAGGCGTCCGTGGCAGCCGGGGCACTCGGTCAGTGCGTCATCGGTGAACTTCTGCACGGCCTCAAGGCCCTCACCGCACTCGGTGCACTGGTACTGGTAGGTCGGCACGAATTTCCTCCTGGCACTCTGACTCGATGAGTGCTAACGATGCTCCATGGTGACGCATTCCCGCCGATCAGTCCACCGTCACCGGCGTGCGGTGACCCATACCACGCTCGTCGGCGGGCGCGGACGAGTTGATGATCCGGCTCGGGGCCTTGGGCGCCAGCTTCGACCGCAGCGCCAGCAGGGTGGCCAGGGCCAGCACCGTGCCCGCCATCGGCACCAGGAAGCCGTACGAGGAGCCGTGGGCGTCGGTCAGGCGGCCGGCCAGGATGACGGCCACGGCCTGGCCGAAGGCGACCGCGCCGGTCAGCCAGGTGAAGGCCTCGGTCCGGGTGTGGCCCGGGACGAGGGACTCGACCATCGTGTAGCCGGTGATCAGGGCCGGGGCGATGCACAGGCCGACGAGCAGGCCGAGGGCGCCGAGCAGGACCGCCGAGTGGGCGGTCCACAGGACGGACGCGGCGACGGTCAGGCCGGCGTAGCCGAGCAGCAGCCGACGGCGCGGGCCGATCTTCCAGGCGACGGCGCCACAGGCGATGCCCGCGATCATGTTGCCGGCCGCGAACACGCCGTACAGCAGGCCGTTCGCGCCCGGGTTGCCGATCTCGTTCGAGAAGGCGGCCAGCGAGACCTGCATGCCGCCGAAGACGGCCCCGATCCCGAGGAAGGCGGCGACCAGGACGCGCAGGCCGGTGTGGGAGAGGGCGGAGGCGTGCTTCTCGCCGGCCGCAGCGGCGGCGTGGGCCGCGGGCTGGGTGGCGCGCCGGGCGGCGAAGACCAGGCCGCCGACGAGCGTCAGCGCGGCCTCGGTGGCCAGGCCGGCGGCGGGGTGGACGCCGGTGCACAGGGCGGTGGCGAGGACGGGGCCGACGACGAAGGTGAACTCGTCGGTGACGGACTCGAAGGCAGCCGCGGTCGGCAGCAGCGGCGAGCCCTCCAGGCGGGCGGTCCAGCGGGCCCGGACCATGGGGCCGACCTGCGGGACCGAGGCGCCGGTCGGGACGGCGGAGAGGGCGAGCGCCCACAGCGGGGCGTCGAGCAGGGCGAGCGCCACCAGGGCGGCGACGGCTGCGGCGTGCGCGAGGACGACCGGGACGAGGACGGCGCTCTGACCGTGCCGGTCGGTGAACTTGCCCATGACCGGTGCGGACAGCGCCATCGAGATGCCGGTGACGGCGGAGACGATGCCGGCGGACCCGTAGGAGCCGGTGGTGTGCTGGACCAGCAGCAGGATGCTGATGGTCAGCATGCCGAAGGGGAGGCGGGCGGCGAATCCCGGGAGGACGAAGCCGAGGGCGCCGGGGGTGCGCAGGAGCGCGCCGTACCCGGGCCGCGCGGACGTGTCGGTCGTGACTGCGGATGTCACGGCCTGGCCTTTCCGCTGCCTGGTAGAGATCCCGGCTTGCGGAGGTGTTTCGCTGGTGAGCGGCCGCACCCGTACGCGGGAACCCCGAGAGCTGTCCTCTTGCGCAGAACCGAGTGATACCTGGGCGCCCACTGCGGTTGGGGTGCCACGGCCGCTTTGCGGTCGCGCCAGCTCTGCGTCAGGCAGAGTTGGTTCGATGTGGTGTGCCTTTATCGTACAGGCAGGTGTGCTATCACGCCCTGTGATTCTGCCGACAAGCCGCGCCTTCGCCTCCGAATAACCGGAACTTCGGAGGGCTACACGCCGCTGAATCGAGGGTGAAGGCACGCAGATTCCATGCAAAACGTGCGTTCTGGAGCGGCGCTCTCATGACCGAAACGTGCTGGGACCCATGGGATGGTCGGGTCGCAGCGGCCCTCGGCCGAGGAAATGAGGAATGCGGTCAGCGCCCCGCCCTCCCGTTCCCCGTTCCCAGCCATCCGGCCAGCTTTCCGCCCCGGGCCACCGCCCGCAGCCGCGCCTCCGCCGCGTCCCGCACCGGATCGGTGGCCACGACCAGAAGCTCGTCCCCGCGCCGCAGCACGGTCTCCGGCAGCGGCACGAAGCTCTTGCCCTCCCGGACGACCAGCGTCACCGAGGCCCCGGGCGGCAGCCGCAGCTCGCCCACCTCGACGCCGTGCATCCGCGAGGCCGCCGGGATGGCGAAGGACAGCAGGTGCCCGCGCAGCTTCTCCAGCGGGGCCGACTCGATCCCCAGGTCGGCGGCCGTCTCGTCCCCGTTGCCGAGGTTGAGCTTGCGGGCCAGCCAGGGCAGTGTCGGCCCCTGGATCAGCGTGTACACGACGACCAGCACGAAGACGATGTTGAAAATGTGGTCGCTGCCCTCGATCCCGGTCACCATCGGGATGGTCGCGAAGATGATGGGGACGGCGCCGCGCAGGCCCGCCCACGCCATCAGGGTCTTCTCCGGCAGGGGCAGCCGGAACGGCGCCAGGCTGACGAACACCGACAGCGGCCGCGCCACCATGGTCAGCACCAGACCGATGACCACCGCGGGCCAGAAGTCGCCGGGCAGCTCGTGCGGGGTGACCAGCAGGCCGAGCAGGACGAACATCCCGATCTGGGCGATCCATCCGAGCCCGTCCGCGAACCCGCGGGTCGCCGGCCAGTGCGGGAGCCTCGCGTTCCCGAGCACCATGGACGCGAGGTACACCGCGAGGAAGCCGGAGCCGTGCGCCAGCGCGCCGGCCGCGTACGCGGTCACGGCGATGGCCATCACGGCGATCGGGTAGAGGCCCGAAGCGGGCAGGGCCACGTGCCGGAGGCCGTACGCCCCGACGAAGCCGACGGCCAGGCCGATCGCGGCGCCGATCGCGAGCTCCAGCGCGATCTTGCCGATCAGGACGTACCAGGGCTCGATCGGGCCGACGGCCGAGAACGCGACGACGAGGATCACGACGGGGGCGTCGTTGAAACCGGACTCGGCCTCCAGCACGCCCGTGACCCGGGAGGGCAGCGGCACCCTGCGCAGAACGGAGAAGACGGCCGCCGCGTCGGTCGACGAGACGACCGCGCCGATCAGCAGGGACTGCCGCCAGTCCAGCCCGACCAGGTAGTGCGCGCCCGCCGCCGTCGTGCCCACGCTGATCGCCACGCCGACGAGCGACAGGGCGGCGGCGGCCGGCAGCGCCGGCCTGATCTGCTTCCACTTGGTGCCCAGGCCGCCCTCGGCGAGGATCACGACGAGGGCCGCGTACCCGATGACCTGCGTCAGCTCGGCATTGCTGAAGACGACCTGGCCTATGCCGTCGCGGCCGATCGCGACGCCTATGCCGAGGTAGATGAGCAGGCTGGGAAGGCCGCTGCGCGACGAGACGCGCACCGCCACGACGGCGACGAGCAGGACGAGCGAGCAGAGGAGCAGAAGTTCGTTGAGCGTGTGGACGGTCAGCGGGCGGCCCTCCTCTACACGCCTGGCGGATCCTTCCCCCTGGCGGCCGGATCGGATAAGTGGTTCGTTACCTTACCTAATATTTGACGTTTCCTTTACGTGATAGTCACATTGTGAAACGCCGCTGCGCCCTTGTCCTGAGGACCTCGACCCCTGGCGGATCAACGGGAGCGGTCCTGCGCCTATGGTTGCTTCCAGTACTGCCAGGACCACCCTGCCGCTCTAAGGACAGCGATGCCCGCCAAAGAAACCGCCCCTTCCGTCAAGAAGAAGGGACGACGCGCCCGACTGCTCGTGCTCGTTCTGGTCCTGGCGCTCGTGTCGGGCTTCGGGTACGGGACGTACTGGGGCCTGGACACCGTCCGGGCCTCGTTCCCGCAGACCACCGGCTCCCTGAAGGTTCCCGGACTGAAGGGGGCCGTCGAGGTCAAGCGCGACGCCAACGGCATTCCCCAGCTGTACGCCGACAGCGACGACGACCTCTTCCGCGCCCAGGGCTTCGTCCACGCCCAGGACCGCTTCTGGGAGATGGACGTGCGCCGCCACATGACCTCCGGGCGGCTCTCGGAGATGTTCGGCGCCGGCCAGGTCGAGACCGACGCGTTCCTGCGCACCCTCGGGTGGCGCCAGGTCGCCCAGGCGGAGTTCGACTCGAAGCTCTCGCCCGAGACCAAGAAGTACCTCCAGGCCTACGCCGACGGGGTCAACGCGTACATGAAGGGGAAGTCCGGCAAGGACCTCTCCGTCGAGCACGCCGCCCTCAAGCTCAGTGACAACTACCGGCCCGAGGCGTGGACGCCGGTGGACTCGGTGGCCTGGCTCAAGGCGATGGCCTGGGACCTGCGCGGCAACATGCAGGACGAGATCGACCGCGCGCTGATGACGAACAAGCTCACGCAGCAGCAGATCGACGAGCTCTACCCGCCCTACCCCTTCGACCGGAACAAGCCGATCGTCGAGGGCGGCAAGATCGAGGGCGGCAAGTACGCGCCGCAGGGCACCGCCGGCTCCGGCAGCGGCAAGGGCGCGGGCTCCGGCGCGGCGTCCGGCTCCGGCACCACGGGCGCGGGCACCACGGGCCCGGGCGCGGGCTCCGGCGCCGCAGGCGCCGCCACCGCCAACCAGGCCTCCACCGCCCCGCAGTCCGGCCTCGCCGGCAATGCCACCGCCCAGGGTGCGTCCATGGGCCTGCGCACCTCGCTGAGCTCCCTGGCCAAGACCCTGGACCAGGTCCCGGCCATCCTCGGCCCCAACGGCAGCGGCATCGGCTCCAACTCCTGGGTCGTCTCGGGCCAGTACACGACCACCGGCAAGCCGCTGCTCGCGAACGACCCGCACCTGTCCCCGCAGCTGCCCTCGGTCTGGTACCAGATGGGCCTGCACTGCCGCGCCGTCTCGCCCCAGTGCCAGTACGACGTCGCCGGCTACACCTTCTCGGGCATGCCCGGCGTGGTCATAGGCCACAACACGGACATCGCCTGGGGCATGACCAACCTCGGCGCCGACGTCACCGACCTCTACCTGGAGCAGGTGCGGCCCGAGGGCTACGTCTACGACAACAAGGTGGTCCCCTTCACGACCCGCGTGGAGGAGATCAAGGTGGCCGGCGGCGCCTCCAAGAAGATCACCATCCGCTCCACCAACAACGGCCCGCTGGTCTCCGACCGCAGCGACGAACTCGGCACCGTCGGCGGCCGGGCCCCCGTGCCCAGCTCGGCCCCGGACCGCGGAGAGGGCTACGCCGTGGCCCTGCGCTGGACCGCCCTGGACCCGGGCAAGTCCATGGACGCCGTCTTCAAGCTCAACAGGGCCAAGGACTTCGCCGCCTTCCGCCTCGCCGCCCGCGACTTCGAGGTCCCCTCGCAGAACCTGATCTACGCGGACGTCAAGGGCAACATCGGCTACCAGGCCCCGGGCCGCATCCCGCTCCGCGGCGCCGGCGACGGCCGCATGCCCGCACCGGGCTGGGACCCGAAGTACGCCTGGAAGGGCGGCAAGGACGGCAACGCCGGCTACGTCCCGCAGGACGAGATGCCGTACGACTACAACCCGGCGCGCGGCTACATCGTCACCGCGAACCAGGCCGTCGTGGAGAACGGCACCGGCGCCGGCAAGTACCCGCACCTGCTGACCGGCGACTGGGGCTACGGCGCCCGCAGCCAGCGGATCAACGACCTCATCGAGGCGAAGATCAAGAACAGCGGCAAGATCTCCAGCGACGACATGCGCGCCATGCAGATGGACAACAGCAGCGAGATCGCCGCGCTGCTGACCCCGATCCTGGCCAAGATCGAGATGGGGGACCCGGACGTCCGCGCCGCGCAGAAGCTGCTGGACGGCTGGAACTACACCCAGGAGCCGGACTCGGCGGCGGCCGCCTACTTCAACGCGGTCTGGAGCAACATCCTCCGCCTGGCCTTCGGCGACAAGCTGCCGAAGGAGCTGCGCATCCAGGGCAGCTGCATGAACGTCCGCGAGGAAACGAGCGGCCCGGCCGACGACCTGGCCAAGACGGTCCGCGAATGCGGTGCGCGCGATGCCGACTCGGCGCAGCCCGACGGCGGCGACCGCTGGTTCGAGGTGGTCCGCCGCCTGATCAAGGACGAGAAGTCGGCCTGGTGGCAGTCGCCCGCCGTCCGGAACAAGCCGGCGACCACCACCCGCGACGAGCTCTTCGCGCGCGCCATGGTCGACGCCCGCTGGGAGCTGACCGCCAAGCTCGGCAAGGACCAGTCCACCTGGAGCTGGGGCCGCATGCACCAGCTGACGCTGGAGAACCAGACCATCGGCAAGGAGGGGCCGGACTTCCTGAAGTTCGTGCTCAACCGCGGCCCGTGGAACCTGGGCGGCGGCGAGGCCACCGTGAACGCGACCGGCTGGAACGCGGCCGGCGGCTACGGGGTCACCTGGGTCCCGTCCATGCGGATGATCGTGAACCTCGGCGACCTGGACAAGTCCCGCTGGATCAACCTCACCGGCGCCTCCGGGCACGCGTACCACGACAACTACACGGACCAGACCACGCTGTGGGCCAAGGGCGACCTGCTCGACTGGCCCTTCGGCAAGGAGGCCGTGGACAAGGCGACGGAGTACCGGCTCACGCTGAATCCGTGAAACGGACCACCCCCGAGGGGGTGGCCACCGCCTGAACGGGGTGGTCGTGCGGTTCCTCCGGGACCCGCGCGACCACCTCTTCGTCGTAGAGGAGCACGACCAGCGCCGGATGCGCCCCGGCGCGCTCCAGGCGCGCGAGCACCCGGTCGTACGAGCCCCCGCCGCGCCCGAGGCGCATCCCGCGCCCGTCGACCGCCAGCCCCGGCAGCAGGACCGCGTCCGCGCCGGTGACCGCCTCCGGCCCGAGGCGCGGACCGGAGGGCTCCAGCAGAGGCATCTTCCCTGCGTGGACGGTCTCGGTGAGGGAGCCGGGGCCCTCGTACGCGGCCCAGTCGAGGTCGTTGTCGGCCAGCAGGACGGGCAGCAGCACCCGCTTCCCGGCGGCGCGCAACCCGTCCAGCAGGTCGCGGGTCCCCGGTTCGCTGCCGACCGAGACGTACGCGGCCACGGTGCGGGCGCCGGCCAGCTCGGGCAGGGCCAGGGCGGAGCGGGAGAGCGCGCGGGCCGACGTGCGCAGCGAGCCGGGGGACAGGGCACGGCGGGCGGCCAGGAGTTCGCGGCGCAGCAGCGTCTTCCCGGACGGCTGCGGCCGGCGGGCGGGGTTCGGCGGGGTCGTTACCACTGGTGACTCGCTTTTCCTCTCAAAAAGGATCAAATGTTGATCTACTTGCCGGTTTCCAAACGGAGGCCATGGCATCACCCACTATGGTTCTGCCCATGACTCAGTTGCACCCCGTGATCAAAAAGGCAGTCATCCCTGCCGCGGGCCTCGGCACCCGCTTCCTTCCGGCGACGAAGGCGACGCCCAAGGAAATGCTCCCGGTCGTGGACAAGCCGGCCATCCAGTACGTGGTCGAGGAGGCCGTCTCGGCCGGACTGGACGACGTCCTCATGATCACAGGGCGTAACAAGCGGGCCCTGGAAGACCACTTCGACCGCAACTACGAGCTGGAGTCGGCGCTCACCGCCAAGGGCGACGACGACCGCCTCAAGAAGGTCCAGGAATCCAGCGACCTGGCCACCATGCACTACGTCCGCCAGGGTGACCCGCGCGGCCTCGGCCACGCCGTCCTGTGCGCCGAGCCGCACGTCGGTGACGAGCCCTTCGCCGTACTCCTCGGCGACGACCTCATCGACCCCCGCGACCCGCTGCTGCGCCAGATGGCGGACGTACACGCCCGCACCGGCGGCAGCGTCATCGCCCTGATGGAGGTCGACCCGGCCAACGTCCACCTCTACGGCTGCGCCGCCGTCGAGGCCACGGACGACGCGGACGTCGTCCGCATCACCGGCCTCGTCGAGAAGCCGGACCCCGAGGACGCGCCGAGCAACTACGCCGTCATCGGACGCTACGTCCTCAACCCCGCGATCTTCGACATACTGCGGGAGACCGAGCCGGGCCGCGGCGGGGAGATCCAGCTCACCGACGGCCTGCAGAAGCTGGCCGCCGACGAGACCGTGGGCGGCCCGGTGCACGGCGTGGTCTTCCGGGGCCGCCGCTACGACACCGGAGACCGCGGCGACTACCTGCGGGCCATCGTCCGCCTCGCGTGCGAGCGTGAGGACCTGGGCCCGGAGTTCCGCACCTGGCTTCGCCGTTACGTCACGGAGGAGATGTAGCACCTTGACCAGCAGCCCTGAGGCATCGCAGGCATCAAAGGCAGCGAAGGAAGCGGAGCCGGCGGAGGCGCCGCAGGACACCGGCGGCTCCTGCGGACACCGGCGCCTGTGGTCGGTGGACGAGCACCTCGCGGACGTCCTCGCCGCCGTCCGGCCCCTGGAGCCGATCGAACTCCAGCTGCTCGATGCCCAGGGCTGTGTCCTGGTCGAGGACGTCACCGTCCCCGTCGCCCTCCCGCCCTTCGACAACAGCTCGATGGACGGGTACGCGGTCCGCACGGCGGATGTCCAGGGTGCCGGCGAGGAGTTCCCCGCGGTCCTCACGGTCATCGGGGACGTGGCGGCGGGCAGCGGCGAACTGCCCGCCGTCGGCCCCGGCCAGGCGGCCCGGATCATGACCGGGGCACCCCTGCCCCCCGGTGCGGAGGCCGTCGTACCGGTCGAGTGGACCGACGGCGGCACGGGCGGCGGCGCGGCCGCCGCGATGGCCCCGGCCAGCGCGGCCCCCGAGGGAGCGGGCGGCGAGGTGCGGGTGTACCGGCCGGCGCAGGCGCGGGCGCACGTCCGCGCCCGCGGCAGCGACGTCCAGGCAGGCGACCTCGCGCTCGCCGCGGGCACCGTGCTCGGCCCGTCCCAGATCGCGCTGCTGGCCGCCATCGGGCGCGCCACCGTACGGGTACGGCCGCGCCCGCGCGTGGTCGTGCTGTCCACCGGCAGCGAGCTCGTCCAACCGGGCGAGGCCCTGGCCGCGGGCGCCATCTACGACTCGAACAGCTTCGCGCTGGCCGCCGCCGCCCGGGACGCCGGAGCCATCGCCTACCGGGTCGGGGCCGTCGCCGACGACGCCGAGACCCTGAAGGCCGCCATCGAGGACCAGCTGGTCCGCGCCGACCTGCTGGTCACCACCGGCGGCGTCAGCGTCGGCGCGTACGACGTGGTCAAGGAGGCCCTGTCCTCGATCAGCACCGCCCCGGACGAGCCGGACGCCGGCCGGATGGACTTCCGCAAGCTCGCGATGCAGCCCGGCAAGCCGCAGGGCTTCGGCACCATCGGCCCCGACCACACCCCGCTGCTCGCCCTGCCCGGCAACCCGGTGTCCTCGTACGTCTCCTTCGAGCTGTTCGTACGGCCCGCGATCCGGGCGCTCATGGGCCTGCCGGACGTCAGCCGGCCCAGCGTGCGCGCGGTCCTGAAGGCGGACGAGGCGCTCGGCTCCCCGGCCGGCCGCCGCCAGTTCCTGCGCGGCGCGTACGACGCGGACAGCGGCACGGTCAGCCCGGTCGGCGGATCCGGCTCGCACCTGATCGCCGCGCTGGCCCACGCCGACGCGCTGATGGTCGTACCGGAGGACGTCACCTCCGTGGAGCCCGGCAGCGAGCTGGACGTGATCCCGCTCGGCTGATCCCGCTCGGCTGGTCCCGCTCGGCTGGTCCCGCTCGGCCGAGGGCGGCCGAACGGCTGCGGGGCGCCCGGAGCCGTTCCCCCGGCGCCCCTGTTCCGGCAGGTGCGGGTAGCGTGTTGCACCACACAGGCCCCCTCGGGGCCCGGGAGCGGGAGCGGCACGACCCATGGACACGCAGAGCAGGCTGACGCACATCGACGAGGCCGGAGCGGCCCGGATGGTGGACGTCTCGGAGAAGGACGTCACGACGCGGACGGCGCGCGCCAGCGGGCGCGTGCTCGTCTCCCCCCGGGTGGTCGAACTGCTGCGCGGCGAGGGCGTACCCAAGGGCGACGCCCTCGCCACCGCGCGGATCGCCGGGATCATGGGCGCGAAGAAGACCCCCGACCTGATCCCGCTCTGCCACCCGCTGGCCGTCTCCGGGGTGAAGGTGGACCTGTCGGTCGCCGACGACGCCGTCGAGATCCTCGCCACCGTCAGGACCACCGACCGCACGGGCGTGGAGATGGAGGCGCTCACCGCCGTCGCGGTCGCCGGGCTCACCGTGATCGACATGGTCAAGGCCGTCGACAAGGGTGCCGTCATCACCGACGTCCGGGTGGAGGAGAAGACCGGCGGCAAGTCCGGCGACTGGACGCGCGCGTGAACGCCCCGCGCGGCGGCGACGCCTTCAGCCACGCCCACCCCGGCGCCCAGGCCCGGGGCGAGGGCGGCGACACGGCTGCCGGTGCCGCTGCGGGTCCCGGCGCGCGGCAGGCGCGCGGTCTCGTGGTGACCGCCTCCAACCGTGCCTCGGCCGGCGTGTACGCCGACAAGGGCGGCCCCCTGCTGGCCGAGGGGCTGCTGGCGCTCGGCTTCACCGTCGACGGCCCGCGCGTCGTCCCGGACGGCGACCCCGTCGAGCAGGCGCTGCGCGAGGGCGTGGCCGCCGGCTACGACGTCATCCTCACCACCGGCGGCACCGGCATCTCGCCGACCGACCGCACCGCGGACGTCACCGCGCGGGTGCTGGACTACGAGATCCCCGGCATCCCGGAGGCCATCCGGGCCGAGGGCCTCGCGAAGGTGCCGACCGCAGCCCTGTCCCGGGGGCGTGCGGGCGTGGCCGGCCGCACCCTGATCGTCAACCTGCCCGGCTCCACCGGCGGCGTCCGCGACGGCCTCGCGGTCCTCGCGCGGATCCTGCCGCACGCGGTGGACCAGATCCGGGGCGGCGACCACCCGGCACCGTCGGGGAGCCAGAGCTGAACGGACCCACCTGGCCGGTGGCGCTCGTCGACGGCGATGTCACCCTCCGGCCGATAAAAATGCGGGACCAGAGCGCCTGGCGCGAAGTGAACCGGCGCAACCGGGAATGGCTCCGGCCGTGGGAGGCCACGATTCCGCCGCCCGCGCCCTGGGGGCCGGTGGTCCAGCGCCCGACCTACCGGCAGATGGTCCGCCATCTGCGGGCGGAGGCGAACGCGGGGCGGATGCTGCCGTTCGTCATCGAGTACCAGGGGCGGCTGGTCGGCCAGCTGACGGTCGCCGGGATCACCTGGGGCTCCATGTGCGCGGGCCACATCGGCTACTGGGTGGACCGCGAGGTGGCGGGGCGGGGCGTGATGCCGACCGCCGTGGCTCTTGCGGTGGACCACTGCTTCGCGCGGGTCGGACTGCACCGGATCGAGGTGTGCATCCGCCCGGAGAACGGGCCGAGCCGGCGGGTGGTGGAGAAGCTGGGCTTCCGCGAGGAGGGGCTGCGGCCGCGCTACCTGCACATCGACGGGGCCTGGCGCGACCACCTGGTGTACGCGCTGACGGTGGAGGAGGTCCCTGAGGGGCTGGTGTCGCGCTGGCACCGCACGCGGGACCGGGGGCCGGGTCCGGACACAGGCGCCCGATAAAGCACGCGGGTCACCGCCCGCAGTGAATTCGAAAACGCGTTCGAATTCTTGATGTCCGGGGATCCGAATCGCCCATATCCTGATCCGAAGAATCACAAAAAAAGTCGGTGATATCAGCCGGTTCGTGCGACACACCGGTCCAATTGGCGGATCCTTCAGGCCGTATCCCTCTACGGTGTGAGGTGTGAGCAGCAGCGGCCTCATCTACGCAGTCATTGTGGGGGCCTGGGCCGCCTACTTGGTGCCCATGTGGCTCCGGAGGCAGGACGAGCTGAACGAGGCCCGTCCGACGGAACGCTTCTCCACTGCCATCCGGCTGCTTTCCGGCCGGGCGGGAATGGAGCGCCGTTACGCCAAGGGGCTGCGTGAGCGCACCGACCAGGAGGCGGATCCCCAGTACCTCGCGGATCCGGACGCCGCGACGGAAACGGTGAATTCCGTGGACGCCGACGCCCGGCCCGTCGGCATGCCCGCAACCAGGACGGAGCCGAGGTCCGCCCTCGTGGAGCGGCAGGCCGTGGCCGAGCGGCAGCGGCGCCAGCAGCGCCTGCAGGTGCTCGCCCGCCGCCGTCGCACCACCGCGCTCCTCTTCCTCGTCTTCACCCTGGGTGCCGTCGTCGCCGCGGTCGGCGGCGTCGCCTACCTGTGGGCCCCGGGCCTGCCGGCCGTCATGCTGAGCGCCTACATCGCCTACCTGCGCGCCCAGGAACGGCGGCGCTACGAGTTCACCATGGACCGCCAGCGCGCCGAGGCCGCCGCCCGCCGGCTGCGGGAGAGCCGCCCGGACCGCCGCGAGACCGAGGAAGCCGCGGGAACCGAACCCGAGCCCGCGCCGCCGCTCTCCCCGCAGGAGGCCGGACGCCGCGCCCTGGTCGAGCAGACCGACCACGCCGAGTGGGTGGACCAGCAGCGCGAACGCGGCCCCGGCCGCGGCGACAGCTGGGAGCCCGTCCCGGTTCCGCTGCCCACCTACGTGACGGCCCCGGTCGCCCCGCGCGCCACCGGCCCGGCGGCCCCGGACGGCTGGAGCGCCTCCCGCTCCAGCACGGCCGAGCCGACGGACCCCCGCCTGCGCGCCCAGCCCGCGGCTCCCGCCAAGCCGGACGCCGCCGGGGCGCCGCAGGCCGCCCGCCCGCGCGGCCGCGACCGCGGGCGCACCCCCCTGTTCGACCAGTACGAGAGCGACGACCGCCCCCGCGCGGCCAACGAATGACCGCCGCGAGGCCGCTCCGGGAACGGATTTTGGTGCGGCGACGCGGGGATGCTAATGTTTCACACGTCGCAAGGGCCTGTGGCGCAGTCTGGTAGCGCACCTCGTTCGCATCGAGGGGGTCTGGGGTTCAAATCCCCACAGGTCCACAGACCAGGCCGTTCACGACTTAGGTCGTGAACGAGTCACGAGATCCCGTCCAGTTCATCGAGCTGGGCGGGATTTCTCGTATCCGAGGCTTGGCACGGCGGGGATGCCGCTCCGGGAGGCCGGGCGCGGGTCCGTGGGCAGGGCGAGCGGAGCGTGCGATGGGTTCGCGGGCATGCCGAAGCGGCCGCGGGGCCGGGGTGGCCCTGCGGCGCGCTGTGGTGGCGGTTGTCGATCCTGTGCCAGCTGTGTGGCGGCTAGGGTTCCGGGGGCGTCGGGTTGATGATCGTCCGAGCCTCGCTCTCAGCCGGGACTTCGGCCTCGTAGGGGTCGGGCGTGGTGGGGATGTGCCCGAGGGTGTAGCGCTCTTCGCGCCACTGGCGCCGGTCGCGCAGGTAGCCCTCGATGCTCTTGAGGTTCTCCACGAGGAGCTGTACGGCGCTCAGGAGGGTCTGGGCGACGCGGCCACGGCTTTGGCGCTTCTCGCGGGAGTGCAGGAACGTATCGACGTTCTTTGCACGGCCGTTGAGGCCTTCGATGTGGCTGCGGAGGCTGCGGTAGGCGCGCTGCCAGGCGGCGCGGCCCCAGGGGAGCTCCTGGCGGAGCTTGGGCATGAGGTCGGCCGGCACGGTGATGGTGGACTGCTGGCAGATCGCGGGTCGGCGGTGGCTGGGGCGCTCGGGCGGGCGCACCTGGGGGC
>NZ_JACBGN010000083.1 GCF_013401435.1 Streptomyces sp. BR123 | reverse complement strand
CCCAGCGCCTCCCCGAGGCCCCCGGCGAGCCCGGGCCCGCCCTCGAAGGACCGAGAACCGAGCCCCGGGGCTGATCCCGCGGCCGTGCCCCGGCCGGACCGGGCCCCGGGCCCGGCGGCGCGCCCGGCCGCCCCGGTCAGCCCGCGGCCGGGGAAGCGGCCCTGGCCGCCCGGACCGCCGCCGCCAGCGCCTCGGGCTGCCGCGTGGACAGGTACACGTACGGCGTCGGGTCGGCCGGGTCCGTCACCGGGATCCGCACCGCCCCCGGGACGTAGCTGCGCATCAGCATGAACGCACGGGTGTCCGCCTTGTACGTCCGCCAGGCGCGCGCCTCCTCGGCGCCCAGCACCTCCGGCTCGCCCAGGGCCGACACCGGGATCCGCGCGTCCCCGGCGGCCAGCGACCCGTTCACCACGCGCACGCGCGCGGAACCGTACGAGCTGACCAGCAGCCCCGCCAGCGCCGCGCCCCCGATGAGCCCGGCCAGCAGCGGCAGCGTGCCCAGCGGCAGCAGCATCAGGGCGCCGGCGAGCCCGGTGAGTACGGCGATGCCCCACCAGGAGCGGGGGGCGGTCAGGCGTTCGTCGTGGTGCGCGGGGGAGAGCTGCATGACGTCAAGCCTGCCACGACGCGACCGGCGGGTAGTGGCGCGGGTAAGGTCTGCGCCTGTGAGTGGACGAAACACAGCGTTGACGCCCCCGGACGATGCCACCGCACCGGTCCGGCACCCCGAGGCCCCGGCGCCCGGTGAGCCGCTCGGTTCGCACTACGAGCACTGCTTCGGCTGCGGCGGGGGCCAGCCGCACGGGCTCCACCTGGAGGCGCGGGCGGGCGACGGCGTGAGTGTCACCGCCGAGTTCACCGTCAGGCCCGCCCACCAGGGCGCTCCCGGCCTCGCGCACGGCGGCGTCCTGGCCACCGCGCTCGACGAGACGCTGGGCGCGCTGAACTGGCTGCTGCGCGTCATCGCGGTGACCGGCAGACTGGAGACCGACTTCGTGCGTCCGGTGCCCGTGGGCACCGTGCTGCACCTGCAGGCCGAGGTGACCGCCGTCGCCGGCCGCAAGATCTACTGCACCGCGGTCGGCCGGACGGGCGGGCCCGACGGCCCCGTCGCCGTGCGCGCGGACGCGCTCTTCATAGAGGTGAAGGTCGACCACTTCATCGACAACGGTCGGCCCGAGGAGATCCGGGCGGTCATGGCCGACCCGGACCAGGTCAGGCGCGCACGCGCCTTCGAGGTGAACCCCTGATGGCTCTGAACAATCACGACTCCCGTCACGCGATCGACGTGCTGATCAAGCGCGTCGACCCCGAGGTGCCCCTCCCCGCGTACGGCCACCCCGGCGACGCCGGCTGCGACCTGGTGACCACCGAGGCAGCCGAGCTCGCGCCCGGCGAGCGCGCGGTGCTGCCCACCGGGGTCTCGATCGCCCTGCCGGACGGGTACGCGGCCTTCGTGCACCCGCGCTCGGGACTGGCCGCCCGCTGCGGGCTCGCGCTGGTGAATGCCCCAGGGACGGTGGATGCCGGGTACCGTGGGGAGATCAAGGTGATCGTGGTCAATCTCGATCCGCGCGAGAGCGTCCGGTTCGAGCGCTTCGACCGCATTGCCCAGCTGGTTGTCCAGCGGGTCGAGAAGGTGCGCTTCCACGAGGTGGCGGAGCTTCCCGGCTCGGCGCGGGCCGACGGGGGGTTCGGCTCCACCGGAGGCCATGCGGCCGTGGCCGGAAACGGCGCTGGTCAGCAGGGTGGGAATGGCTACGCTTCGGTCGTATCCGACCGGGAAGGACAGTGACGTGTTCGGACGTCGCAAGAAGAACGACTCCGCCAAGGACGGCGGCGCGGCCGAGCAGGTCGTGGACGGCGTGGCTGCCGATGGCCAGGACGGCGAGGAGATCGACGCCGCCCCCCGCAGGGTGAACCTGCCGCCGGCTCCGCGACCCGACGGCCCGTGGGACGTCACCGAGGTCCCCGGTTCCCCGGCAGAGGGCCGGGTCGACCTCGGCGGCATCCTCGTACCGGGTGTCGAGGGCATGGAACTGCGCGTCGAGGTCGCCGGTGACGCGATCGTCGCCGCGACGGTCGTGCTGGGCGACAGCGCCGTGCAGCTGCAGGCCTTCGCCGCACCCAAGAAGGAAGGCATCTGGGGCGAGGTCCGCGAGGAGATCGCGGCCGGCATCATCCAGCAGGGCGGCCTCATCGACGAGGTCGAGGGCCCGCTCGGCTGGGAGCTGCGCGCCCAGGTGCCCGTGCCGATGCCCGACGGCCAGACCGGCGCCCAGCTGGTCCGCTTCGTCGGCGTCGACGGTCCGCGCTGGTTCCTGCGCGGCGTCATCTCCGGCCAGGGCGCGGTGCGCCCCGAGTCGGCGGGCGTGCTGGAGACCATCTTCCGGGACACCGTCATCGTCCGCGGCGACGGCCCGATGGCCCCGCGCGACCCGATCGTCCTCAAGCTGCCGAACGACGCCCAGATGGTGCCGGACGGCGTGCAGACCGAGGACCAGGAGGGCTCCCGCTTCTCCGGCGGCATGGGCCAGTTGGAGCGCGGCCCGGAGATCACCGAGGTCCGCTGACCTGCTCCTGCCCTGGTGCCGACCGCCCGGCGGCAGCCGGTTCCGGCCGCGTGCCGGGCGTGCGCGAGACGGGCCGCACCCCCCCTCGGGGGTGCGGCCCGCAGCCGTCTCCGGGCGCGGGTGTCAGGGATGCGTCAGAGATGGGCGCGAGCCCGGCCAAAAGTGCGTGAGCAGCACAAGCATCCTTGAGAATGGGCGCATGGCACGCGGCAAGCTTCGGATCTACCTGGGCGCGGCCCCCGGCGTGGGCAAGACGTACGCCATGCTCTCCGAGGCGCACCGCCGCGTGGAGCGCGGCACGGACTGCGTGGTGGCCTTCGTCGAGCACCACGGGCGGGCCCGCACGGAGGCGATGCTCCACGGCCTGGAGCCGGTCCCGCGCCGGGAGGTCGCCCACCGGGGCGCGGTGTTCCCCGAGATGGACGTGGACGCGGTGCTGGCGCGGCGGCCGACGGTGGCCCTGGTGGACGAGCTCGCGCACACGAACGTGCCGGGCTCGCGGAACGCCAAGCGCTGGCAGGACGTCGAGGAGCTGCTGCAGGCGGGCGTCGACGTGGTCTCGACGGTGAACATCCAGCACCTCGAGTCGCTGGGCGACGTCGTGGAGACCATCACGGGGGTGCGGCAGCGGGAGACGGTGCCGGACGAGGTGGTGCGGCGGGCGGACCAGATCGAGCTGGTCGACATGTCGCCGCAGGCGCTCAGACGGCGCATGGCGCACGGCAACGTCTACGCGCCGGACAAGGTCGACGCAGCGCTGTCGAACCACTTCCGGCCGGGCAACCTGACGGCGCTGCGCGAGCTGGCGCTGCTGTGGGTCGCGGACCGGGCGGACGAGTACCTCCGGGAGTACCGGGGCGAGCACGGCATCCGCGCCACCTGGCAGGCCCGGGAGCGCATCGTCGTCGGGCTGACCGGCGGACCGGAGGGGCGCACGCTCATCCGGCGGGCGGCGCGGCTGGCGGAGAAGGGCGCCGGCGGCGAGGTCATGGCCGTGTACGTCGCCCGCAGCGACGGCCTGACCGCGGCCTCCCCGAAGGAGCTCGCCGTCCAGCGCACCCTGGTCGAGGACCTTGGAGGAACGTTTCACCATGTGATCGGCGACGACACCGCCACCGGGCTGCTGGAGTTCGCCCGCGGGGTCAACGCCACCCAGATCGTGCTCGGCTCCAGCCGCCGCAGGCCCTGGCAGTACGCCTTCGGGCCCGGGGTCGGCGTCACCGTCGCCCGGGAGTCCGGGCCCTACCTCGACGTGCACATCGTCACCCACGAGGAGGCCGCCAAGGGGCGCCGCCGCGGGCTGCCGCCCGCGCGCTCGGCCGCCCTGCTCGGCCGGACCCGGGTCATCGCCGGCTGGACGGTCGGCGTCATCTGCCCCGCCCTGCTGGCGATCCTGCTCACGCACGTCGACGCCGACCCGGGCCTGGCCAACGAGATGCTGCTGTTCCTGGCGCTCACCGTGGCCGCCGCGCTGCTGGGCGGGCTCTACCCGGCGCTGGCCTCCGCCGCCTTCGGATCGCTGCTGCTGAACTGGTTCTTCGCGCCGCCCGTGCACCGCCTGACGATCTCCGACCCCGAGAACATCCTGGCCATCGCGGTCTTCTTCGGCGTCGCGGTCTCCGTCGCCTCGGTGGTCGGCCTCGCCGCCCGCCGCACCCACCAGGCGGCCCGACTGCGCGCCGAGTCCGAGATCCTGTCCTTCCTCGCGGGCGGCGTGCTGCGCGGCGAGACCACCCTGGACGCGCTGCTGGAGCGGCTCCGCGAGACCTTCGCCATGGAGTCCGTGGCCCTGCTGGAGCGCGGCGGCGACCGGGAGCCCTGGAAGCCGGCGGGCAGCGTCGGCCCGCACCCCGCCGCCCGCCCCGAGGACGCCGACGTGGACATGCCGATCGGGGACCGGATGGCGCTGGCCCTGTCGGGGCGGGTGCTGCCCGCCGAGGACCGCCGCGTACTGGGCGCCTTCGCCGCACAGGCGGCCGTCGTCGTGGACCGGCAGCGCCTGCTCGGCGAGGCAGAGGAGGCCAGGCGCCTCGCCGAGGGCAACCGGATCCGGACCGCGCTGCTGGCCGCCGTCAGCCACGACCTGCGGACCCCGCTCGCCGGGATCAAGGCGTCCGTGTCCTCCCTGCGCTCCGAGGACGTGGAGTGGTCCCGGGAGGACCGGGCCGAGCTGCTGGAGGGCATCGAGCACGGCGCCGACCGGCTCGACCACCTGGTGGGCAACCTCCTCGACATGTCCCGGCTGCAGACCGGCACCGTCACCCCGCTGATCCGCGAGATCGACCTCGACGAGGTGGTCCCGATGGCCCTGGGCGGCGTGCCCGAGGACAGCGTCGTCCTGGACGTCCCCGAGACGCTGCCGATGGTCGCGGTCGACCCGGGGCTGCTGGAGCGGGCCGTGGCCAACGTCGTGGAGAACGCCGTCAAGTACAGCCCGGCTCACGAGCCGGTGCTCGTCGCCGCCAGCCACCTCGGCGATCGGGTCGAGGTACGCGTCGTCGACCGCGGCCCCGGCGTCCCCGAGGACGCCAGGGAGCGCATCTTCGAACCCTTCCAGCGCCACGGCGACGCCCCCCGCGGGACCGGCGTCGGCCTCGGGCTCGCCGTCGCCCGCGGCTTCGCCGAGGCCATGGACGGGACCCTGGCCGCCGAGGACACTCCGGGGGGCGGGCTGACCATGGTGCTCACCCTGCGCGCAGCCCCGCGCGGGCGCGCGCCGGCGCCCGGCCGCATCCCGGACCGCGACCCGACCGGCCCCTCGCCCGACCCGACCGACGCCTCGCGCGGCCCGACCGGCGCCGGGCCCGGCCCCTCGCCCGATCCGACCGGCCCCTCGCCCGACCCGACCGATGCCACCGACCCGATACGCCCCGTACGGCAGAAAGCAGGACCTCCATGACCCGGGTGCTCGTGGTGGACGACGAGCCGCAGATCGTCCGAGCCCTCGTGATCAACCTCAAGGCGCGCAAGTACGAGGTCGACGCCGCCGCCGACGGCGCCGGCGCCCTGGAACTCGCGGCCGCCCGCCACCCGGACGTGGTCGTCCTGGACCTCGGACTGCCCGACATGGACGGCGTCGAAGTGATCAAGGGGCTGCGGGGCTGGACCCGGGTCCCCATCCTGGTCCTGTCCGCCCGGCACAGCTCCGACGAGAAGGTCGAGGCCCTGGACGCCGGCGCCGACGACTACGTCACCAAGCCCTTCGGCATGGACGAGCTGCTCGCGCGGCTGCGGGCCGCCGTGCGCCGGGCCGAGCCCGCCGCCGGCGCCGGCGGGGAGGAGGTCGTCGTGGAGACCGACGGCTTCACGGTGGACCTGGCCGCGAAGAAGGCGGTGCGCGAGGGGCGTGACGTACGGCTCACGCCCACCGAGTGGCACCTGCTGGAGGTCCTCGTCCGCAACGCCGGCAAGCTGGTCGGCCAGAAGCAACTGCTCCAGGAGGTGTGGGGCCCCTCGTACGGCACGGAGACGAACTACCTGCGCGTCTACATGGCGCAGTTGCGGCGCAAACTGGAGGCCGACCCCTCGCATCCGCGGCACTTCATCACGGAACCGGGCATGGGATACCGCTTCGAGAGGTAGCGGGGGCGCCGGTACGCTTCCTGGTATGAGTGCTGAACCGCGTCCCGAGAATTCCGCCAAGCCGGTCCGGCAGGCGGGCCGGTTCCGCCGGATGATCGCGCGACTGTCCTCCTCCCAGGAAGAGCTGCATTCGGCGGAGCTGCAGGAGGACGCAGAAGCCGCGGGATGCACGCGCATCTGCGATTCCCACGACCGCGAGATAGTCAAGGTCACCGGGACCCTGCGTACCGTCACCCTCCGGCCCCGTGCGGGCGTCCCCGCGCTGGAGGCGGAGCTCTTCGACGGCTCCGCCGCGCTGGACGTGGTCTGGCTGGGCCGTCGCTCGATCGTGGGAATCGAGCCGGGCCGCCGCATGATCGCCTCCGGTCGGATCGCCATGAGCCACGGTCGCCGGGTCCTCTTCAATCCGAAGTACGAACTCCGACCGCTCGGACAGGAGCACTGACCGGTGACGTCACTCGACAAACCCCCGACGCCCTCCGGGCAGCCAGCCCACGGGCCGCAGGGACACCAGGGACACCAGGGACACCGCCGACCTCAGGGACCTCAGGGCCCTCGGGGCCAGGGTGCGGATCCCGCCGACGATCAGGGCGCGGTGACCCAGGCGGCGCTCTTCGACGCCTTCGGGGGCATCCGGGGCACCGTGGAGACGATGCTCCCCGGCCTGCTCTTCGTGATGATCTACACGATCAACAAGGACGTGAAGATGTCCGCCATCGCGGCGGGCGCGGTCGCGGTCCTGCTGGTGATCGTGCGGCTGCTGCGCCGGGACACCGTCAAGCACGCCTTCAGCGGGGTCTTCGGCGTGGGAGTGGGCGTGGCCTTCGCGCTCTTCACGGGCAGCGCCAAGGGCTTCTACCTGCCGGGCATGATCTACGGCGCCGGGCTCGGCGTGGCCTTCACGCTGTCCGCGCTGCTGGGCTTCCCGCTGCTGGGGGTGATGCTGGGGCCGGTGTTCAAGGAGAACATGTCCTGGCGCACCCGCAACCCCGGCCGGAAGAAGGCGTACACCAAGGCCAGCCTGGCCTGGGGCCTCATCTTCCTCACCAAGTACGCGATCCTCTTCCCGCTGTACTGGTGGGGCGACGCGACCCAGCTCGGCTGGCTGCTGATCGCGCTGAAGCTGCCGCCCATGGTCCTCGCGGTCTACTTCACATGGGTGTTCCTGGCGAAGGCGCCGCCGCCGATCGACGTGATGGCGGAGTACGAGGCGGAGGAGGCCGCGCGGAAGGCGGCCAAGGCGGCGGCCTCCCGGGAGCCGGGGGCCTGACGGCCTCGGCCGTCGGGCCGATCTGACGGGGCGATCCGTCAGGCCGATCGGACGGGGCGATCCGTCGGGCCGATCGGACGGGGCGAGGCGAAGGGGCGGACAGCCGGGCGACCGGCCGTCCGCCCTTCTGCATGCCGTGGGCCGGGGCCGGACCGGCGCAGGTCGGCCCCGCGTGGGTTCGGTGCGGCTCGGCGTGGGGCCGTGTGGCCGGCGTGAAACATGCCGCGCCGCCGCCGGGCTGAGTGTGTCGGCGCGGGGCCGAGCGAGCCGGGCCCGGGCGCCGTGCCGCCGCCGGGCCTGGTCGGCACGGCGGCGGCACCCGTCGTTCCTACTGCCGCGGGGCCTGCAGCAGGTCCTCCAGCTGGCTCTCGCGGGCCTGGGCGGCCACGAACAGCAGCTCGTCGCCCGGCTCCAGGGTCTCCTCCGCGTGCGGGGTCAGGACCCGGTTGCCGCGGATGATCGTGACCAGGGAGGTGTCCTCGGGCCACCTGATCTCACTGATCTGGGTTCCGGCGACCGGGGACTCCGGGGGCAGGGTCAGCTCGACCAGGTTGGCGTCGCCGTGGCTGAAGCGGAGCAGGCGCACCAGGTCGCCGACGCTGACGGCCTCCTCCACCAGGGCCGACATCAGGCGCGGCGTGGACACGGCCACGTCGACGCCCCAGGCCTCGTTGAAGAGCCACTCGTTCTTCGGGTTGTTCACGCGCGCCACGACCCGCGGAACCCCGTACTCGGTCTTGGCCAGCAGGGAGACGACCAGGTTGACCTTGTCGTCGCCGGTCGCCGCGATGACCACGTTGCAGCGCTGCAGCGCCGCCTCGTCCAGCGAGGTGATCTCGCAGGCGTCGGCCAGCAGCCACTCGGCCTGCGGCACCCGCTCCACCGAGATGGCTGTCGGGGCCTTGTCGACGAGGAGCACCTCGTGCCCGTTCTCCAGCAGCTCGCCCGCGATGGAACGGCCCACCGCGCCGGCTCCGGCGATCGCGACCCTCATGCGTGTGCCTCCTCGGGGCCTTCGGCGAAGGCCGCCTCGACCTTGTCGATTTCGTCCGTGCGCATCATCACGTGGACGAGGTCGCCCTCCTGCAGGACCGTCTGCGACGTCGGCAGCATGGCCTCGCCCAGGCGGGTGAGGAACGCCACGCGGACGCCCGTCTCCTCCTGGATCCTGCTGACCTTGTGCCCGATCCAGGCCGGCGCGGTGTGCACCTCGGCGAGCTGCACACCGCCGCTTGGGTCGCGCCACAGCGGCTCGGCGCCGGACGGAAGGAGCCGGCGCAGCATCTGGTCGGCGGTCCACCGCACGGTGGCCACCGTGGGGATGCCCAGGCGCTGGTAGACCTCGGCGCGCTTGGGGTCGTAGATGCGGGCGGCGACGTTCTCGACGCCGAACATCTCGCGGGCCACGCGAGCGGCGATGATGTTGGAATTGTCACCACTGCTGACGGCGGCGAACGCGCCCGCGTCCTCGATTCCGGCCTCGCGCAGCGTGTCCTGGTCGAAGCCGACGCCGGTGACCCGGCGGCCGCCGAACCCGGCTCCCAGCCGGCGGAAGGCGGTGGGGTCCTGGTCGATCACCGCGACCGTATGCCCCTGCTGTTCCAAGGTCTGCGCGAGGGCGGAGCCCACCCTTCCGCAGCCCATAATGACGATGTGCACGGCCGTCCTTCCGGCTGTCAGCGCTCGCTGGTGCGCAGCCTCAATACATGCTCTGGCTTCACAGGGTCTCAGACCACCGCCCAAGCTACACACGGGTGGTCGGCCGCGGCAGCGCATAGGAGGTGCTTCCGGGGCGCATCACCGGCGCATCCGAGGTTCATTGCGCGGGAATACCGGCGGGGGGTTCGTCACCCCGATTTCGAACGCTTACGATCCTCTCCGTGTCCAAACTGACCGACCTGCCCAAACGGATCCTGATCGGCCGGGCGCTGCACCGCGACCGCCTCGGGGAAACACTCCTCCCGAAGCGGATCGCCCTCCCCGTGTTCGCGTCCGACCCGCTCTCCTCGGTGGCATACGCCCCCGGTGAGGTCCTGCTCGTTCTGTCCATCGCGGGTGTGTCGGCGTACCACTTCAGCCCCTGGATCGCCGCCGCGGTCGTCGTGCTGATGTTCACCGTGGTCGCCTCGTACCGCCAGAACGTCCACGCCTACCCCAGCGGCGGCGGCGACTACGAGGTCGCCAACACCAATCTCGGTCCCAAGGCCGGCCTCACCGTCGCGAGCGCCCTGCTCGTCGACTACGTACTGACCGTGGCCGTGTCGATCTCCTCCGGAGTGGAGAATCTCGGCTCCGCCGTGGATTTCGTCATCGAGCACAAGGTGCTCTCGGCGATTGTCATGATCCTTCTGCTCACACTGATGAACCTGCGCGGTGTGAAGGAATCCGGGAAGCTCTTCGCGATCCCGACGTACGTGTTCGTCGGCGCCGTCTTCGCGATGATCATCTGGGGCGCCTGGCGCGGCCTCGTCCTCGGCGACACCATGCAGGCCCCCACCGCGAACCTGGAGATCAAGCCCGAGCACCAGGGACTCGCCGGATTCGCGCTGGTCTTCCTGCTCCTGCGGGCCTTCTCCTCCGGCTGTGCCGCCCTGACCGGCGTCGAGGCGATCAGCAACGGCGTCCCCGCCTTCCGCAAGCCCAAGAGCAAGAACGCCGCCTCGACGCTCGCCCTGATGGGCCTCCTCGCGGTCACCATGTTCTGCGGGATCATCGGCCTGGCCATGGCCACCGACGTGCGGATGGCCGAGGCGCCCGCCACCAACCTGCTCGACAACGGCGTCCCCGTCGGCCCCGACTTCGTACAGAACCCGGTGATCTCCCAGGTGGCCGAGGCCGTCTTCGGCAACGGCAGCATCGCCTTCATCATCCTGGCCACCGCCACCGCGCTCGTGCTGTTCCTGGCCGCCAACACCGCGTACAACGGCTTCCCGCTGCTCGGCTCGATCCTCGCCCAGGACCGCTACCTGCCGCGCCAGCTGCACACCCGCGGCGACCGGCTCGCCTTCTCCAACGGCATCGTGCTGCTGGCCGGCGCCGCCATGCTGCTCGTGTGGATCTACGACGCCGACTCCACCAAGCTGATCCAGCTGTACATCGTCGGCGTGTTCGTCTCCTTCACGCTGAGCCAGATCGGCATGGTCCGGCACTGGAACCGGCACCTGAAGACCGAGCGCGACAAGTCCGCGCGCAACCGGATGATCCGCTCCCGCGCGATCAACACCTTCGGCGCGATCTTCACCGGCCTGGTCCTGGTCGTCGTCCTCGCGACCAAGTTCACGCACGGCGCGTGGGTCGCCCTGCTCGGCATGCTGATCTTCTACGGCACGATGACCGCGATCCGGAAGCACTACGACCGGGTCTCCGAGGAGATCGCCGCCGCCGAGGGGCCGAGCGACGACAGCGTCCGCCCGTCCCGCGTCCACTCGATCGTCCTGGTCTCCAAGGTCCACAAGCCCACCCTGCGCGCCCTGGCCTTCGCCAAGCTGACCCGCTCCGACACCCTGGAGGCGCTCAGCATCAGCGTGGACCCGGCCGAGACCAAGGCCCTGAGGGACGAGTGGGAGCGGCGGGGGATCAACGTCCCGCTCAAGATCCTCGACTCCCCGTACCGCGAGATCACCCGCCCGGTCGTCGAGTACGTGAAGGGCCTGCGCAGCGAGAACCCGCGCGACGCCGTCAGCGTCTACATCCCCGAGTACGTCGTCGGCCGCTGGTACGAGCACCTGCTGCACAACCAGAGCGCGCTGCGGCTCAAGGGCCGCCTGCTGTTCACCCCGGGCGTCATGGTCACGTCCGTCCCCTACCAGCTGCAGTCCTCGGAGCTCGCGAAGCAGCGGGCGAGGAAGCGGCAGGAATGGAACGCCCCGGGTTCGGTGCGCCGAGGACCGGTGGACACGCCGCGCCCGGCGAAGACCGCGGCGAAGCAGTAGGCGAAGCCGTAGAAGCCGACTTGGCGAACGGCCGGACGGGATCCACGTAGACTGGTGGGTCGGCCGTCCGGCCGTCGCGCACGACCGACGTACCAGCGCACACGCACACACGCGCACCTGCACCCGCACCCGAACCCGAAACTCTGGAGCAACCCCCGCCATGACCGAGCAGAACGAGAAGCAGTCACTGGTCGGGGAGGAGTACGAGGTCGAGGTCGGCCCCGTCGCGCACGGCGGGCACTGCATCGCCCGGACCGACGACGGCCGCGTCCTGTTCGTCCGCCACACCCTCCCCGGCGAGAAGGTCATCGCCAAGGTCACCGAGGGCGAGGCGGACTCCCGCTTCCTCCGCGCCGACGCGATCACGGTCCTGTCGGCCTCGAAGGACCGCGTCGAGGCCCCGTGCCCGTACGCCGGGCCCGGCAAGTGCGGCGGCTGCGACTGGCAGCACGCCAAGCCCGGCGCCCAGCGCCGCCTCAAGGGCGAGGTCGTCGCCGAGCAGCTGCGCCGCCTCGCCGGGCTCACCCCGGAGGAGGCCGGCTGGGACGGCACGGTGGCCCCGGCCGAGGGAGACAAGCTGCCGGCCGGCCAGGTCCCGCAGTGGCGGACCCGCGTCCAGTACGCCGTGGACGCCGAGGGCCGCCCTGGCCTGCGCAAGCACCGCTCGCACGACATCGAGCGGATCGACCACTGCATGATCGCCGCGCCGGGCGTCTCCGAACTCGGCATCGAAAAGCGCGAGTGGCCGCAGATGGCGACGGTCGAGGCCATCGCCGCGACCGGCTCCCAGGACCGCCAGGTCGTCCTCACCCCCCGCCCCGGCGGCCGCCTCCCCCTGGTGGAGCTCGACAAGCCGGTGTCCGTCCTCCGCGTGGAGGAGAAGGACGGCTCGACGCACCGCGTCCACGGCCGCCCCTTCGTCCGCGAGCGCTCCGACGGCCGCACCTACCGCGTCGGCATGGGCGGCTTCTGGCAGGTCCACCCGCAGGCCGCCGACACCCTGGTCCGCGCCGTCATGCAGGGCCTGATGCCGCGCAAGGGCGACATGGCCCTCGACCTGTACTGCGGCGTCGGCATCTTCGCCGGAGCCCTCGCCGAACGCCTGGGCGAGACCGGCGCCGTCCTCGGCATCGAGTCGGGCAAGCGCGCGGTGGAGGACGCCCGGCACAACCTGGCCGAGTTCTCCCGCGTCCGCATCGAACAGGGCAAGGTCGAATCCGCCCTCCCCCGCACGGGCATCACGGAGTGCGACCTGGTCGTCCTGGACCCGCCGCGCGCCGGCGCCGGCAAGCAGACGGTTCGCCACGTGGCGTCCCTCTCGGCCCGCCGCATCGCGTACGTGGCCTGCGACCCGGCGGCCCTGGCCCGCGACCTGTCGTACTTCGCGGAGGCCGGCTACAAGCCCCGCACCCTCCGCGTCTTCGACCTCTTCCCGATGACCCACCACGTCGAGTGCGTCGCGATCCTTGAGCCTGCCGAAAAAGGCCGCTGACCTGCGGTTTTGATGAGTGTGCGTTATGTGCGCTACGTGCGGTACGGGCGATATCTTGACGCAAATCTGACGCACGTGACGCACGCCTGACGCACGTTTGACGCACGCCGGGCACATTTCCTGACGGGCTGTCACAAGCAGAAAGCCGCCTCCTGGGCCGGGTTGTGTGCCCTGCCGTGGAGGCGGCTTCTGCGTAGCTGGACCGTCTTGTACTCGCCATGCTGGTGCCATCACCCCTCCTGCGTTGAGATCACACTCTGTAGTCGACCTGGGAATCGGATATCACCTGTCCGGAGCCGGAAATAGTCTCGGACCCGTGCGCGTTGGGCCAGGTCGGCGAAGGGGGAGGTGTCGGGGCTGAAGCTGTTCAGTACGAAGGGCGGCGTGACTGAGGTCATGCCGCGGCTGGCCGATGAAGAGGCCGAGGTGCAGGACCTCGTCGAGGCGCACATGGAGGCCATGCTCGGGGTGCGGTTCTTGGCGAGCGAGTACAGCACTGGACCGGTACACGGCGGTCGGATCGACTCACTGGGCATCGACGAGAACGGCGCTCCGGTGATCGTGGAGTACAAACGTTCAACCGACCCGGGTGTGATCAACCAGGGCCTGTTCTACATGGCGTGGCTGATGGATCACCGGGACGCCTTCCGGCGCCTGATGCGCGAGCGGCTCGGTGTGGAGGCCGCGGCACGGGTGCTGTGGGACGCGCCGAGGCTGATCTGCGTCGCCGGCGACTTCACCCGCTACGACCTCCATGCAGTCCGCGAACACCGGCACTCGATCGACCTGGTGCGCTACCGGATCTTCGGCGACGACCACTTCGCTCTGGAGACGGTCGCCTCGGCCGCCGGCCGCCGTACTGCCCCGAAGGCGGGCCGCCGCCGTGGAACGGCCAAGGCCCAGCGCACCGAGCGGCCGGACGGCGCGATGGAGGAACTGGCCGCGGCGGTCGACGAGGTCCTGCTCGGCCTCGGCGAGGACATCACCAAGGTCGAGAACCAGACCTACACCGCCTACCAGCGACTGCAGAACTTCGCCTGCCTGTGCCCACGCAAGACCAAGCTGCTGGTCTACCTCAAGGCCAGCCCGGCCAGCGTCGAACTCGTCCCCGGGTTCACCCGGGACGTCACAGGGCTCGGCCACCACGGCACCGGCAATCTTGAAGTGCAACTGCACTCGCAGCGCGACCTGGAGCGTGCCCAGGAGCTGTTCCACATGAGCTACGCCGCGGCGTAGCTCATCGTCCCCTAGGGGCGGCTGCCTGCGGTCGCGAGGTGTGCAGGCTGGGTATGTGGTTGTGGTCTTGGTTCGTGTTGCTGCCTTTCGACGGTTCGGGCATGGATGGCGGTGGACTACTAACGATCCGGCGGATCCCCGGTTTGGCTAACCGGGGATCCGCTGCTACGTTCCGCCGCTGCGAAATGGATCTCCCGGTGCTTGGGCCCGGGACGAGGCTGCCAGCCGGTACGGCGCAAGGATTGTCGAACGCCGTGCGGATGAGGCGGGTGTCCAACCAGCCAAATTCGAGTCGTTGGGCATGTGGGAGCGGCTCGGGCGCCGCCCGGCTGACCGCGATCTTGACCGTCGGCCGGTTCCGTTCACCGTGGAGTGCTGGGAGAGGATGTCGCTGTAAAGATCGGTTGGAGACAGCGGAGGGGGCAGGATGCGGGAGATCGGGTTGTATTACCCGTACGTGCATGTCCAGGACGATGCGTGGGTGAAGACGGCCGCGTTGTACTGGGATCGCATGGGACGAGTGGTAGCGGACGACTATCAGGTCCAGGATTCGGAGACAGCCCGGGCGCTGCATGACGGCCTCGGTTTCTTCGTGCCGGTGGCGCCGGACAGGGCGTGTGAGGTTGTAGAGGCCGCCTTCCTCAGTGTGATCCGTAATCATGCTCCGGCCCTGCGTACGCGGTATGCCATCGATCCTTGGCGTGAGATGACAACTGCCGTCGCACCGGCGATGCGACGCACGAACCACTACGTCCCACAGGCGGAAGTCGAGCGCGGGCACGGGTATGTCCGACCTGGTGGCTATGTAGCCCACCTGTACAGCCGCGAGCTGTCCCCTCGACTGCGCGAGGTCCTGATAGGGGAGGGCCTGGCCATATCCGTCGGGCGCCATGGGCAGCGTTCGCGGGCAGGGTGGGGCGAGTGGATCACGATGGACCCGATGATGGCCTGGGTCTACAAGTGCGCACTGACGAGCGAGCTGGCGCGCCGCGAGCGCCTTGTTCCCACCACCGACCAGGTTGCCGCGCACCAGGCCGGCCACGAGTGGGACCCGGCCCGGATCGAGCAGGTCCTACTGCGCCGCAGGGCGGCCTCCCGGGAGACGGAATCCCCGGCGGTGGTGCTGGGTGAGCTGGCGGTGCAGATGGTCGTTCCGGAGAACGTCGCCGAGGTCCCGGTGGAAAAGATCATCGAGTTGAGGAAGAACTACGAGAGTGAGTTCTTCGCGTTCCTCGACGCTGTCTTCGCCGCTTCGAAGGAGGCGCAGGAGGAACTGGCCGACATCGACAACAGCGAGGTGCTCGCCGCGTACCTGCAGCGACTGCACGAAGCGCGGTTCGCCCGCGAGCTGGCCGATCTCAAGGCGGCGATGAAGGGACTGAAGATCGGATCGCGGCTGGGGGTGATGAACCTTCAGACACCGGCCCTTGTTGGTGCGTCGCTTGGCGCCATCGGTGGTCTGGCAGCAGAGCAACCGTACGTCGTGGCTGCGGGTGCCGCACTCGGATTCGTGGCCCACCGCCACGCGGTGGCCGAGCAGCGCCGCGAGACTTTGCAGGCATCACCGGTCTCCTTCCTCCTGCACGTGGAGGAGGGACTGCGTCCGGCCGGCTTGATGCGACGTCTCACCAAGGGCACGCGACGGGCCCTACCGGGAACACTTCGCTGAGCACCGGTCGACCGCGGCGCTGAGCCCCCGAGTGGTTGCCGCCGGACCTGTTGCCACCTTGGTGCAGTCAGGCGGGAGCGGGCGTGTTCTGCCCAATGGCTGGCTTCCGAACTCGCCGCGGCCCCGCTCGAGGGTGCGGCCGATAGCTTCTCGGCCTTGGCCAGAACGGCGTCGAGCTGGACGGTGGTGCAGTCATCCAGGGCGGGGACACGCGCGGAGTCCTTTCCGAGCCAGGCTCCCGCCCGCAGCACCCTCCTAGATCCGCCGACTGTCGGACGACGCGAATGCCGGCGCCGGTGCCTAAGGCCACCGTCGCCGGTCTTGTCGTACGGAATCCACATCGTCAGACCAGGGGGAGTCTGCGGGGCGGGAGCCAGGCTGGCGGGACGGCACTGCGGTCGATATGGTCCCGCAGTACCCCTTCGATCTCCTCCCGCCCCAGTGACCGGTGCCGCCGCACGAGTGCGGCGAGGGCGCTATGGGCTTCGGCGACGTCCTCGGCGGCCAGGATGCGGGCGGCGTCTTCGCGGGCCTGGTGCGGATCGACCACGAACCCGTCGGCGATCATCCGCTCCACATTCTGGTGGTCACCCACGGCCATGTACTCCAGCACGCAGATCTGTAGTTCGGGGTGGTGTAGCCCTGAGCGTGCAGCCAGCCGGCCTGGGCCACCGAAGCCCCCATGGCCGCCACGGCCCACGCCTGGGCATCACCGTCCCCGCTGTAGATGCACCCGCCACCGAGGGTTTCATCCCGGCCCCCGGCGAGCATCAGCGTCTCGGGCGTCAGTCCCATGCACCAGGCCACGACGGCGTGGGCGGACTCGTGCACGGCGTTGGCCTCGTCGTGAACGTCATCCGGCAGGCCGACATGGCACCAGACTCGCCTCGGGGGGTCCGTATACATATCCATCACCGTGCGCCCGCCGATGTACGCCTTGTGCACCCGGTAGTGGACGTCGCCCAGGGCGCCGGTGTTCGGGTTCTGCCTGTCGAACAGGGGCGCGTGGGTCAAAGTCGCGCGGATCACCGGGATCCGCCCAGTGATACGTCCGCCAGGTGCTCCCAGGTGATGTGACGGCCGTCGTGGCTCTGGGCGACCAGCGCCATCCGATCGACCGTCAGTGTTACCGGACCGTCCTGGACATCGGAGAGCGCCACCTTGATTGCGGACCGGTCAGGGCGCTCGGGCCCGGAGACGCCGTAGGCCAGCGAGGTGTGGGGATACCAGGCGGCCGGGATCAGGGGGAACCGGTTGCCGGTCACTTCCGCGTCGATCCTCGCGGTCAGCTCCCATAGCCGCCGCCCCGGTGCGCCAGGGCGCGCAGCGCGCTCGACTGCCACTGTGCCGGGAGTGGGCCGGTCGTAGGTCAGCTCGAACGGCTCCACGGCCGTGCACTCCTGCCTGACCCGTGCCAGGATCGCGTCGATCTCTCCGGGCCGGTACTCCTGCATCGGACCGCCGTGCAGGATGGTTGTGTGCATCCAACGCTCCTCGACCCAGGCCAGCCCCGGCCGGTCAACCAGTTCGCGGTAGGGATCGGTCAGTTGGCCCACTGCTGCCGGAGTGTGGAGGATGTGCCAGTGCAGGTCCGCCCGGCCCGCCGGCCAGGCGTGCTTACGGCTTGTTACGCGTGCGAAGAAGTCGTCCACGCCACGACCGTAGACGTTAGCCAGCCACTCGGTAGGGCGAACGACGCACTCTGGAGAGGCGGAAGCCCTGGCTGCCCGGGAACAGGTGGTCCGGCCTGGCGTCGCCGCTGAAATCGAAGTGCGTGACCGGTACGGGCGATTGTGGTCTGCTTCTGACCGCAGGGCTCCGGTGCCGGTGTTCCTCTACACCCCGGGCGCGGCTGCGGCTGGATTGTGGTGATGCTGGCGTAGGAGGCACCACGTGGGTTCGCACAGTGCTGGCTGATGCCCCGGCTTTCACGAGTCGTTGCACGTTCGGGCTCACGGCGTAGCGATCACTTCCGGCGCGGCGGGGGCTGAAGGCGAAGCGACGGGGCGGGGACTGCTGCCGGGAGGTTTTGCCTGGCACCGGCCGAGCGGTGGGTCTGCGCCGGAGGGGTACTCAGGGCGAGTTCGGAGGTGAGGGCGGCAAGGACATCGGGGGGGTGTTGCCGGGCAGAGCTGTATGGCCCATTCCGGACGGCTGGGGTCTGTGCCGCCGTAGGCGGTCCACCAGGGGAGTTGGGTGTGGGCGTGCTCGGCAGCGTACGGGTCGAGGTCCAGGCTGGCGCTGCCGTCCGGTGCCTGCCAGTGCACGTGTCGGCCGGGGCTGTTCTGGGTCCAGCCGGCATCGATGAGGTCGCTGGTGGCGTCGGCGGGCCGGCGGACACGGTCGGAGAAGGGTGAAGGCCACCGGGGCTCGTTGCCGGCGAGGCTGTCCAACAGGGCTCGGACCAGGGCGGTGGGAGTGGTGACGCTGGCGGTGGCGTGCCAGAGACGTTCACCGACCGGCGGCTCGTACGCCGCGAAGGTCCAAGCCACGTCGCCCCTGTATCGGGCATCGTGGTCGAACTCCGCCCGGAGGCTCAGGCTTTCATGGCTGGCGATCGTGGTCTCGTCCGACCAGGTTCTCACCTTCTCCCAGTCCCGGTTGGCAGAAGCCGATTGCGGAGGTCTGGGACCTGCTCCTCTGTGTTATCCACATGCGATCATCAGCTGCACGACATACGGTCGCTAGAAGGGGTGGTCATTGGTCGGGTTGCATTACTTGTCTACGGAGTCCGCCATGAGCTCCCTCACTATATTTGGGCCTGCAGGCCTCATCTCCGAAATGGAAGCCGATGGAGATGGGGCGGCATCTGCCGGAGCGAGACTGATTCGAACGCCGGCTGAGCCCAAGCTCGATGTAGGCGCGAACCTTATCGCGGCGCTTGCTGTTGTTGGCTACGCGGACAACGTCATAGGTGTCAGCTCCTTCATATCGCACCACATTTCGAGCTGGATCAAGAGGCGTGGCGGATCAGAGCCACTGGAGTTCCAGATGCGCGCGCCCGATGGCGATTACATTACGGCGCGTATTGACCCCAGTTGGAGCGGAGACACAATAGTCCACTATCTCCAAAGTCAGCTTAATAGTCGATCTTAAGGGCTGTCCCGTAATCCCGGCGGGCGCACGACGCCAGCTACGGCACCTCGCTGCGTTGTCGCAACGCCCGAATACGCCCCCAGTATGGGGGCGCCCCTCCGCCTTGCGATGCACCGCATCTGACGCCGTGCGCTGATCCACCGGGGATTACGGGACAGTCCTTAGCCAGCGCGCACATCTGTCTCGGCAGGAATATGAGGAGTCTGGCATGGCAAAGAATCCTCTCAGTTCACCTGGTGAAGACGAAAGCCCCGATGACATAGCGCGACTAGACGAGCTTTTGTCAGCTGAGGAAGCATTCCCCCCGGAACAGCGGGGTGTAGGGCTGGTGGCATTCGCTGACCAACTCAGGGAGGCCAACCGTAGCCCAGCAACGGCTGTCCGCGCTCTAGAAGCGGCGCTGCCGGTGCTTAAGAACCTGCTCCTTCGGGGCCTCAGTTATATGCTGCTCGCATACTTCAATAAGCACAATCGCAGTCAGGCGCGACAGCTTGCCGAGGAGGCGCTGAGGTGCTTCAAGGCCCTCGAAGGTGATCCGCATAAGAAGTGGGCGGAATGCATGACCTACCAACTCCTCGGCGACCTGGCAAATCTAGAGGGTCAGCAAGAGGTGGCCGGCCGTCTTGCGGAGAAGGCTCTAGACCTCGCTCAAGAAATTGACAACCCTCAAGGGCAGATTCTAGCGCAGAGTCTTGCCCATCGGCTTATCGCCCAGATAACGATCGATGCTGAGGTGGCTTGTCGGCATGCCGAGCTAGCTCTTGAACTAGCACAAGAAGCTAGCAGCCCTCGGAATCAAATTCTCGCTCACGACCTACTGGCCGAAGGTTATCTGAGCCTAGGGGATCTTGATAAGGCGCAACACCATGCGGAATGCGAGTTGGAGTACGCACGAAGCCTCGATAGTCGCAATGATGAGTATGACGCGCTTCTTGTGCTAGCTAAAATTTCCTTGAGGCGAAGGCATTTCCAGTCCGTTGAAGAGCAAGTGGAAAAGGCAAGGGATGTCACACGCCATTCCCGCGATTCGGGTCGGGAGGGAAACGAGTTTCTTGTGCTGGGGCTCGCCTCATGGTACCAAGGCCGTTTGAGTGAATCGCGTGAAAGACTAAATCATGCACTCCGAAGCGCCGAAGCATCAGGCGATTCCATGCTCCAGGGAAACGTATTCCTCATACTGGGCGAACTGGAGCGGAGGCACGACGATTATGGAACAGCTCTACGGCACACCGAGCGGGCACTCGACTTGTTTAAAGAGGCCCACGATCCAATCGGTCAGGGAAACGCTCATCAATTGATCGGGGAGCTGGCTACTGCGGAAAGGCTTGGTGTGGAGCGAGCCAGTTACCACATCAATCAGGCTCTGAATTTTGCAAAGATTACGGGAAATATTGCGGGTCAGCAGAGTGCGCTCGTAACTCTGTCCCAGCTTGCTTTGCAAGGAGCGGATGGTCATGCGTTGAAGGCGGCCCGTGACCACGCTCAAGCCGCGTTGGCCATGGCCCAAAGAACCGGAGACCTGCTGGGCCTGGGAAATGCACACCAAGTCCTCGGAGAAATCCTGTATGCGTCTGGAACATCGGGGCAATCTCGTGAACACCTAGAAGAGGCGCTTGAACAGGCAAGTACAGCTGGGAATTTCCTTGGCATGACGAGAGCCCACTGGGCACTGAGCAAACTGCTAAATAGTGGAGGAAACAAGCCAGAGGCTTTGGAGCATGCGCTGGCAGCCGTCAGAAATCGAGACGTCATGCGGCTACAGTTGGGTAGCGCAGCTTCCCGTGCGGCTTTCCTAACCTCGAGTGAGGAGCTCAACGAATGGGCGCTAACGCTGGCAGCCGAACTCGAGGACGGCATTGCGGCATTGGAAGTTGCTGAGGCTGGGCGGGGTGAGGCTCTGGCAGAGCTCCTTCACCGGAGTGCGCGGGGCGAAAGCGAAACACCACCTCGAGTCCGTGCCCTGCTGTCCGAGATCGAAGAGCTTGAATTTGAAACAGCAGCACATTCAGATGTTGCAGACCCATCTGTTCTTGTACCCGCGCCGACAAGCGTGGGTAACTGGCGTCTGCATGAAGGCGAGCAAGAGGAAAGGCGACGGTCTCTCTATCAAGAGCTCGGAGAATTGACCGGAAACGCATTTCGTGACATATTTACGGCCGAGCCAATGTCAGCTCACACGCTACGACGCCGGTTGCCTCCAGATGCACATACCCTGATCCTTTGCGCACTGCCAGGCTGGTGGAAAGAGTCGAATTTCCCACTCTTTCGAATTTGGATTCCTCCGGCCCCCGCTGAGCCGGTGGTCGAGAAAGGGGAATTGACAAAGGAGCGGATCGGATGGCTCGAAGATCTCACCAACGCGCGTGGAGGTATATACCTCCAAGGTAGTATAACGCTTTCAGATCCTGAACACCGTTGGTCAGTCGATCTTGCCAAGGAACTGCTACCTGCTGAACTGCGTCGACAGTTGACGAGCGTCAAGCCAGAGGGGGAAGAACCGGAAAAATTGATCATCGTGCCTAGTGGCGAGTTGTGGGCTATGCCGTTTGCCGCGCTGCGGTTGGGTGAACATTACCTAATCGACCATGCGGTGCTGACTCTGCTTCCTTCTCTACGCATGCTCCCTTCTGCCGAGCAGAGGCAAGAAGAGAGGAACCGCTTGAGGCGCGAAGAGAGGTTGCGTGCAGTTGCGTACCTTCACAGTGACGTAACTGAGCACTTGAAGTTGGATTCCCTTAGAACCGCGTATGACCTGCAGGTGCTGAATAATCCCTCCAGCCTGCGTAGGGAGTTCCACGTTAAGGACGGGTATCAACTCGCAGTTCTTGTGGCGCACGGAGACGATCAGCCAGGCTTGAGACAAAGTCTGCGTCTACAAGACTCCCCTGTGGAGCGACTATCCGCAGCTCAATTGCTCGATTGCCATCTCCCGCCCCATCTTGTTCTCGGAGCATGCTGGTCGGGGGCGCAATCCTTCGCGTTTGGCGAAGAGCCGATTGGCCTGCCAGCCGTCGCACTCACACGGGGCGCTAAGTTTGTCACGGCTGCTTTGTATCCGGTTGGAATCGAAACCACAGCAGCCATTCTTAAGGATTACCTTGGCGAGCTAGTAATGGGGCTTCCCCCAGCCGAGGCGCTGCGAAAAGTTCAGCGGAATTACGCGGCGGGTGAGCACGGCGAGTCAAAACGCATGCCCTGGTATTGGGCGGGGCTAGTCACCATCACCAGAGCCCCTTGAACACCCTCTGTCGTTGAATGGCGGAGAGGGCGGCTCGATACCGGCCGCAAGGGCCACGCGGAGGGGGCCACCCGCGTCACGGCGGTAAAGGAATACGAGTCCTTCAAGACAATGCTGACGCCGAGGGCCCGACTGCGATCGGCGGACCCAATATGAGCCACGACCGGTTCGTCGCCGCGATCCGCGACATCTACCCGCCCGAGAGGAAGCCCTCGGCGTCTTCGCCCTCCACCTCACCCTCGCGCAGGCCGGCGCCAGAGACGGTACTTCCCCCCTCCTCGAGGAGGGGGGAAGTCCACAGGACGTACCCAGGCGCGTACGACTCCGCCGTGCACCGCGTACGGACTTATGTGCTCAGGGACTTATGTGCTCAGCGAGGTATGCGAATCTGCCCCCGGCTGTAGCCGCCGACGGGAAGTCCAGAGCCGTCCGCTGGAAGTCAGTGAGCCTCCGCCAACTTGAAGGCGCAGGTCAAAGGGCTGGTGTGACCGGTGCTCGGGGTGCTCACGCTGGTCGTGGGCGGGAGCCCACGGAGAAGATCATCCGTCAACGGTTGACTTCGAGGTTCGTCAGGACGAGCAGAGCGCGCAGGAGGCGGGTGGCGCGGGCGGGGTCGGTGCGGAGTTTGGTGAGGGTCCGCCAGTTCTTGAGGTGGGCGAAACCGTGCTCGACCGGTGCACGTCCGACGGCGAGGACGCGGTTGGCTTCCTTCTCGCCCAGGGTGAGCTTGTGGGTGCGGCTGGCGGCGTAGCCGGTGACGATCACAGGGTCGAGCATGTCGTTGTCCAGGCCGCGGAAGCCGAGATCGGCCAACGCCCCGAGGCCGGCGGCGCGCAGGTGGGCCAGGACGTGGTCGTGGCGGGCGGCGGTGTTGTCGTGGGTGCGGCCGGGCCGGGCGGCGGATATCCAGATCAGGCGACCCTTCTCGTCGGTCAGGGCAAGGAAGTGCAGGCCATGGCTGCGGTGCTTGCCCGAGTAGTTCCGCCGGTCGGCCTTGCCGGTGCGGCGCTGGGTGCGGATGAGAGTGCCGTCGATCAGGACCACCTCCCCGCCCTGCCTGGCGACCTTCCGTAGGGCGCGGTCCAGGCGCGGCGCCTGGACGGCGAGCAGCCCGATCAGCTCGTCCCGCCAGCGGCGGACGGTGGACTCGGACACGCCGTTGCCGCCCGCCATGTCGGCCAGGCGCTGGTCGTGGCGCAGTACGGCCAGGACGATCACCGCGATCTTCCCGGGCGGCAGGATTCGCCACCTGGACCGAATCACCTTCAGATGGCGCCTGAGTAGATCGGCGAGGTGATTGACGGTGCGCGTGCACAGCGGCAGACGGCACTGGTAGACAAGCGGGCAGGTGTCCTCGGCGAGCTCTTTGGTATTCGTCACAAAATTCCAACAGGCGCCGGGGGCACCCCGGTTACGCCCGTTCGGAGCCGCTCCGAACAGCGGTGCTCCTGGTCACAGACGGTTGGTGAACCGGCCGTCGGGCAGTTTCCGCAGCCAGCCGCGATCGACGAGTCTGACCAGCTTGCTGCGTAGCGGTTCCAGCTTGGCCTTCACGCTGACGTCCACCCCCACCACCTCGCCGACCTCGCGGGCCATGACTGGTCCGGCGGCCTGCCGCACGGCGGTGATGATGCGCTGGTAGTCCCGCGGGAGTGAGTCCTCCTCCACGCCCGATTCGCGGTGCGGGATCAGCATCACTGCTCGTCCGCCCACCTGCCCGGGCACCGGCCCGGCGGAGGCACGTTCCTCGGCGAGCTGCCCAGTCATCCGTTCAAGGACGCGTTCGGCGATGGCGAGTTCGTCCTGCTCGGCCCGCACTTCCGCCAGCTGTTTGGCCAGCTGTTCTTCGAGTTCGTCCAGTTCCGCGCGCCGCGCGGTGATCCGTTCCAGCAGCTCGGGGTCAAGCATGTACCGGATCGTAGAGGGCCGCCAATCCGCAGCGGGCAAGAACCAGACGGTCAGCCCCCTGCTTGTGTTGCCGACCGCTGGCTCAGGAACTGCTTCGCCGCCTCGACCGCTTCCCTGTTGAGTTCCTCGAAGGAGACTCCCCAGCTCGCCTCCCAGCCGTCCAGGTGGTGTGCGCAGTGGACAAGTGGTTCCAGCTCTTCGGGATAGCCGAGGTCCTCGGCGATTTCTGCCCAGATGAGGTAGGTGCCGGCGGTGGGATCCAGGGATCCGTCGGCGATCTGACCGGCAACCCAGTAGGCCATCGCCCACTTTGCGGCCCGTCGGTCAGCGGGCGGGTGGAAGAGCAGGCCCAGCTCCTCCAGTACCTGGTCGAAGAGTGCGGGAGCTTCGGGTTCCTCGCTCCGGAGGAGGCCCGCCAGCATGGCGAGGGAGGGGCTCTCGACCCCGGCAATCAGGGCGTCCAATCCTGCCTGGATGAGCCGGTCTGACCCGACATGCCTATCGAATGCCCTCTCGCGTGCGATGTGGCTGAGCTGCTTGAGGGCGTCGTCGCGGGTCATCAGAGTCTTCTCGGTCGGCGTCGGGGGAGAAGAAGGCTCGCACACCCGCCGACGCTGCTGCATCGTGTTTCTCTTCCAGCGACCGAGCTGACAGACGATCTACTCCGCAGACAGCCGCCCACGACCAGCGTGAGCACCCCGAGCACCGGTCACACCAGCCCTTTGACCTGCGCCTTCAAGTTGGCGGAGGCTCACCGCACCGCACCGCACCGCACCGCACCGCACCGGGGCCATGATGCGCACCGCCGTGCACCGCACCAGGCGCGCGGCCGCGTTGGCGGGCCCTATCACACACCCCCTTGGCCAAGCCCTGATCAGCGACCGCAGCCTGCTGTGTCAAGGAGAAACGTGCCGGGCGCGCACGTGGTCAAGGGGTGGAGCCGAACCCGGTCAAGGGGGTCGGCCGAACCTGGACAAGGGGGTCGGCCGAACCTGGACAAGGGGGTCGGCCGAACCTGGACAAGGGGTGGCCCGTGCTGGGCGGGAGTGCAGGTGGGGTGCGCACGCGGTGCGGTGCGGTGCGGGACATCGTGGTGCGCCCGAGAGTGGAGCCCACCGTCAATCGGTGCGCACCGCACGGCCGCCCGGAAGAAGGTGGCCACCATCGCCAGCAGGGTCAGCAACGACAGGGCGTAGTCCACCTGCACGAAGCCGACCTGTCCGGCCCGCCAGGCAGCCGCCTGCAGACCGGCGGCGAGCAGCAGGCCCTCCACCGCGATCCGGTCCCGGCCGGACAAAGCCCACCAGGCGTCCTCACCCGCCCCGACCACCCCCGGAC
>NZ_JACBGN010000082.1 GCF_013401435.1 Streptomyces sp. BR123 | reverse complement strand
GGCCGGGGTGGCGGGGGTGGCCGGGGTGGCGGTCCGGGTGGTCGTCACGACCGTGCCTCCACCGCGTCGATGACCGCGTCGATCTCCGCCCGCCAGTCGCAGCCGGTGAGCGCGGGAACCGTACCGATGACCAGGTAGGCGGCCAGGTAGCGTTCCAGCGGCCGGATGTCGCAGATGGCGAAGAGCCGGTACAGGGCATTGGTGCAGGCCCGGTACACCAGGTAGTCGGGGCGGCTCCACATCGCGCCCTGCGGGTCGGAGCGGCGCAGCAGCCGGTGGAACTCGCTGTAGCGGGTGCGGATGTCCTGGTTCCAGCGGGCGTGGACGTCCTCGTCCCCGGTGGCGGCGGCCCGCACCCGGTACTCCAGCGGAACTCCGTGCAGGTCGGCGCCCGCGTCGTACCGGCTCTGCGCCAGCTGCCAGGCTCCCGCCGAGAAGTGCGCCCAGGCCTGCTCCCAGCCCTGCGCGCCGCCGTCGGCGATCCGGCCGACGAGCGCGGTGACCGAGTCGCCGGCGCGTTCCGCGTGGCGACGGAAGCTGCTGCGGACCCGCCCGTCCGGGTCGTCGTGGACGAGGAAGTCCTCCAGGTGGGACACGTACGAGAAGTGGCCGCCCGCCAGGCCGCCGGGGTGGGCACGGGCGTGCGCCGCGAGCGCGGTGACGGCCAGCCGGAGCCGAGCCTGCGCGGTGTCGCCGCGCTCCCCGAGGAAGCCGGCGCCTGCCCCCAGCGCGCCGAGGCCCGCCCGCAGCAGGTCGTCGCGCAGGTCCGCGCCGTCATCGCCGAGCAGGCCGATGAGGGAGGAGCGGTCGACGGCCTCGATCAGGACCGTGTTGTCGGGGACGATCGGCCCGTAGGGCGGCGGGATGAGCTCGCTGCGCCCGGCCTCGGCGGCCCGCTCCAGGAGCTCGGCCTCGGTGAGGTCGCCCGCGGAGGGGTGTACGCGGAGCCAGTCGCGGATCCGGGCCGCGGCGGCCTCGGCGGCGGCGTCGACCCGGGCGGCCGGCCCCTGGAGGCGCAGCCGCAGGTGGGGGCCGTGCAGCCAGTGCCGTTCGATGTGGGCCGCCAGTCCGTCCGCCGTGCAGGACCGGGCGAGCGGGAGCACGACCTCCCTCAGCAGCGGTGCCTTGACCGGGTGGTGGTGGTAGGCGACCACATCGCGGGCGCCGGTGTCCTGGGGCTGCACTCCTGGCACGCTCCCTCCCTCATCCTGCGTCGTCTGTCGTCTGTCGTCTGTCGTGTGTGGTGTGTGGTGTGTGGTGTGTCGGCGGGTCACCGCTGCGCGCGCCCGGCCCGGTAGACCTCCAGGACCAGTTCGACCGCGCGGGTGGGGACGGCGAGGCCGCCGGGGGCGGGCAGCGCCTCCTCCAGGACGGCGCCGTCGCCGTACCGGGAGAGCCACTTGGGCAGGCAGCGCAGGTGCAGGGCGTTGCCGAGGTCCACGAGCTGGGGCTTCGGGCGGTCGAGCCGGGCCAGGAAGTCCTCGGCGGCACGGCCGGTGGGGGCGGTGGTGGCCGGGTGCAGGAAGACCTGCTCGGGGAGGTCCAGCAGCGCGCGCCAGCGGGCCGCCGCCTCGGCCGGGACGGGGCCCGCGGCGCCGAGGTCGGCGCGCAGTTCCCGTACGACGCCGGGCGGCAGCAGCCAGCGGCGGCGGCCCAGTACGAGGTGGCGGTGGCGCAGGCGGGGGGTGAGGGCAACGGGGCCGCCGGGCGCGGTGAGGGTGCGCCGGGGGGCGAGCGGCCTGAAGTCGACGGCGCCGTGGGGCTGGTCGCACAGGTGGGCGCCGATGCGGCGCGGGAGGAGGACGGGGGAGAGGAAGCCGAGGTAGAGCACGTCGAGGTGTTCGCCGGTGGTCTTGAGCCGGATGCGGATCTGGTCGGCGGCCGGGTCGTGGACGAGTTCCAGGTCCGCCTCGGCGAGGGAGGCCCGGCTGCGGTCGGGTCCGATCTCGTCGGGCACCAGCAGCGGGTGGAGATTGGCGTTGAACCCGCCGACGGGCCGGATCTGGGCGGCGCGGGCGGTGGGCCCGAGTCCGCGCCGGATCTGCCGGGACACCTCGGCGGCGGCCCGCGGGTCGAGGGCGTCGAGGAACCGGCTGGTGAAGCGGCCCCAGCCGCCGTACACGTGGTTGACGCACAGCAGGCCGCGGTTCGGGTCCCGCTGGAGGAAGTAGGCGTAGCTCAGGGGCCGTTCGACGGCCCAGCCGGGGAGGCGTGCGCCGAGGCCGCGGAGCAGGTCGGGTGGCAGCACGAGCTCTTCGGCCGCCGCGGCCTCGTCCTGACCGCCGGACGCGGCTTCCCGGAGCCGGGCGGCCACCTCCGTACGCAGCCGGGCCAGTTCGGCGGTTCCGGAGGGCAGGGCGTCGCGGCCGGCGGGGTCGAGGAGGGCGAGGCGGCCGGCGGCCTCCCAGGCCTCGGCCACGTCGGCGCCGAACTCCCACGGGTGGGCGCAGCGTCCGCCGTGCCCGTACCGTTCGACGAAGCGGTCGCGGATGACGCGGCGTACGAGGTGCCCGAGGTCGAAGAGTTCGGCGAGCGCGGTGACCTCGCCGAGGGCCTCGTGGTCGGCGGTGCCGAGGAAGCCGTCGAGCGCCAGCGGGTGCGGGGCGACGACGTCCTCCGAGAGCACGGTCAGCGGGGCGGAGACGGCCGGGACGGGGCGGCCCGCGTCGGCCAGCTCCGCCTTCCACCGCTCGGACAGGGAGGCGAGGAGTTCGGGGCGCCGGGCGGCGGGGGCGTCGCCGAACGCGGCGGTGTCCCGGCCGAGTTCGGCGATGCGGTCGGCGCGGGCGGCGTCCGCGGCGTGGGCCGGGGCGTCGGGGCGGGCGGCGGCGGTCTCCCGCAGCCACGTCGCGAGGGCGTCGAGCGGCTCGTCGTCCTGCGGCGGGACGGGGTCGCCCGCCACCAGCAGGCCCGCCTGCCCGAGGCGGTCGAGGAAGGCGTCCGCCGCGGCGGACGTGTCGCCGCCCCCGTTCAGAGCGGCGGTCAGCAGCCGCGTCAGCTCGTCCAGGGGCATCGCGGCGGTGGTGGCGTGCTCGGTGACCAGGCGCAGCGGGCCGCTGTAGGCCAGTTCGGCCTCGTCCTCGCCGGGGACGAGGTAGCGGCCCCCGGCGAAGGTCGCCCGCTCGCGGGAGTACGTGGCGCGCCCGTCGGCGATCCGGGCGGTGCTGGTGGTGCGGTGCGGGAGGGCGGCCCGGCGGTGCGGGGAGTCGAGGAGGGCGAGGGTGAGGGCCGCCGTCAGGGTGCGGTTCGGCTGGACCAGGGCGCGGAGGGGACCGTCGAACTGCGGGCCGGCACCCCAGGACGGCACCGGACCGGCCGGGGGCACGGCCGGGGACTCGCTCCGGGGCACGGCCGGCCCCGGCCCGGTGCCGAGGGGCCCCCAGCCGACTGCGGTGAACCAGGAGAGCGGGCTGGTCTTGGTGCTGGCCCGCAGGGCGTAGCGCAGTACGGTGGCCTCCTCCTTGCGTGCCCGGCGGTCGGCCGCGCCGCCGGCCGCGCGTTCCAGGGCCCGGTGGAGGTCGGCGCTGGTGAGGGCGACGGCCTTGGCGAGGGCCGGCTCGCGGCACAGGCCTGCGAGGGCGAGGCGCTCGGCGGCAAGGGCCTGTTCGGCGGCGGCGCCGAGCCCGTCGAGCAGGGCGCGGCGGCTCTCGCGCAGGGCGGTCCACGCGGCGAGCCGGGGGATCCGTTCGGGCAGGTCGCCGAGGCGGGCCAGCAGGGCGGGCCGGGGCTCGCGCCCGTTGTGCAGGGCGCGGCGCAGGGGGAGGACGACGTCGCGGTGGAAGTCGGCGGGATGGCCGTCCCGGCTGTCGTACAGGTCGTCGCAGAGCGGCCCGGTGGTGTGCAGCAGTTGGGTGTCGAGCCGGTGCAGGCGGGCGAGCAGGGCGCGGAAGGCGGTCGCGGCCGGATGCTCGGCGGGGTGGGCGAGTACGGTGGCGCGGGCCAGTGCGTAGGGCGCCGACCGCACCCGGTAGGCACCGCCGTCGCCACCGGCGCGGTCGCCGACGCCGGTGGTGGCGGCGACGGCCGTGGAGTACGGCTGCGGCATGGGGTTCCCCGTCCTCTCGGTGGTGCGCGGGCCTCCCGCCGCACGCGCGGTGCGGCGGGAGGCTCTGTGTGCGCGTACGGTGCTGCTGTTACAGCTGCTACAGCTGTTACAGCGGCAGATCCGGACGCTGCGGGTGGGCGCAGGACGAGGAACCGCAGGAGCAGGAGCTGCCTCCGTTGGACGCCCCGCCCTCGGGCAGCGCGACGGTGTCCCGCATGGAGGTCACGGTGAGGTCTCCGAGGTCGAGGTCCTCGATCTCGAAGGCCGTGGTGCCGCTTTCACCGGTCATGGATGTGTCCTCTCGTTGAGGGCCGGCTGATCGTGGTCGGTGCGGTGTGGGAGCGGGGGGCGGGCGTCAGCCCACGATGACGTCGGACTCCAGGTGCGGCTTGTTGCAGGAGGACGAAGCCTGGCAGGAGCAGGAGCCATGGGACGCCCCGCCCTCGGGCAGCGCGGCGGTGTCGCGCATGGAGGTGATGGTGAGGTCGCCGAGATCCAGGTCCAGGTCCTGGAGGTCGAATTCAGACATGCATATCTCCCGGGATTTGGGGACGGAATACCGAATGCGTCATGCATGAAATGCCGCAGCCCACGGAGGCGAAAGCGCCGGCACCCTGGACTGCTTGCGAGCAGATTAGACACTGCCGGATTCACCGCGCGATCACAAGAGATCACAGAATAAACACAAATAGATTGTCAGGTCCAAATACCGGCTGGCCTGTTCTATTCGTCCGGAAGGAATCCTGGGCAGGAAAACGAACTCCCCATTCCGCATTCCGCTTCCCCCGCCCTGTCCGGCCCGGCCGGCACGGCCCTCCGCGGTGCGATGGCGCACGCACAGGGCGGCACCCTGCGGTCTACCGGATACGCCGACGGGCAAGCGCCTGTACACCGTGCCCGATGACCCGGTCACGGCCACCGTCGTCGTCGGCCGCCGGCTGGACCGGAAGCGGCCGCGATCCGGGCACACCGCTCGGAGACCGCACGCGGCCGCTCGCCGCCGGCCCTGCTCGGCGACCGGGGTGCACCGAGATCGACGCCTGTCGTTCCGGGAGGCCTGTCGTCCACCGCTTCAGGGGCGGCGGGAGGCGGCATCGCTGCGGTGTGGTGGCCGGGCACACAGGGGGTTGCCTGATTGTGATGGTCGGCCACATATGCCGCCGACCTGGGGACTTCTACGTTGTGCCGACACGGAACGTCCCCGACCAATGCCTGGAAGTGGTGTACATGGTCTCCTCCAAGACCGCTGCCGCGAGTGCCCGATCCATCAAGAGAGTCGTCGCCGCCAGCCTGATCGGGACCACCGTCGAGTGGTACGACTTCTTCCTCTACGGCAGTGCCGCCGCCCTGGTGTTCAACAAGCTCTTCTTTCCCGCCGCCGATCCCCTGACGGGCACGCTCATCGCGTTCATCACCTACGCCATCGGATTCGTGGCCCGGCCGCTCGGCGGCGTGGTCTTCGGCCACTTCGGTGACAAGGTCGGGCGGAAGAGCCTGCTGGTCGTCAGCCTGATCATGATGGGCGGGGCCACGTTCGCCATGGGGCTGCTGCCCACGTACGCGAGCATCGGCGCCGCCGCCCCCGTCCTGCTGACCGTGCTGCGCCTGGTGCAGGGCTTCGCGCTGGGCGGCGAATGGGGTGGTGCGGTGCTGATCGTGTCCGAGCACGGCGGGGACCGGCACCGCGGGTTCTGGGCCTCCTGGCCGCAGTCGGGGGCGCCGGGCGGGAACCTGCTGGCCACCGGTGTCCTCGCGGTGCTCGCGGCCGTGCAGTCGGACGCGGCTTTCCTCGCCTGGGGCTGGCGCATCCCCTTCCTGCTCTCCGGCGTTCTGGTCGCCGTCGGGCTGTGGATCCGGCTGAGCGTCTCCGAGTCCCCGGTCTTCCTCGCCGCGCAGGCCGCGGCCCGGGCCGAAGCCGCCCGCGGGACCAGGAGGAAGGCACCGGTCGTGGAGGTGCTGCGGCGCAGCCCGCGCCAGGTCCTGACCGCGATCGGCACCCGGTTCGGCGAGAACATCTCGTACTACGTGCTCACCTCCTTCCTCCTCGTCTACGTCACCACCCACCTCGGCCTGCCCAAGAGCACCGCCCTGAACGCTGTCCTGATCGGCTCGGCGGTCCACTTCGCCGCGATTCCCGCCTGGGGCGCCCTCTCCGACCGGATCGGCCGCCGCCCGGTCACCCTGATCGGCTCGACCGGCATGGCCCTGTGGGCGTTCGCGTTCTTCGCGCTCGTCGACTCGGGGTCCTTCGCCGTCATCACCGCGGCCGTCACCGTCGGCCTGCTGCTGCACGGGGCCATGTACGGGCCCCAGGCCGCCTTCATCTCCGAGATGTTCGACACCGAGGTCCGCTACTCCGGCGCCTCGCTGGGCTCTCAGCTCGCCTCGATCGTCGCCGGAGCGCTCGCGCCGGTCATTGCCGTGGAGCTCCTCAGGGACCACGGATCCCCGCTTCCCGTCTCCCTCTATCTGTCCGCGGCCGCAGTGGTCACGACCGTGACCGTCGCCCTCGCCCGGGAGACCCGCGGCCGCGACCTGGCCCTGCGGGTTACGGGGCCGGGTGGCGGTGCCGCCGGTTCCGCACCCGCGAACGGGACGGCGGCCGCGGCGCGGCCGGACCCCGCCTGAACCGGCCCCGGCCCCGCACGGGAGAATGCCGCCATGACCTCCGCCGAGGAACCCGACGCCGCACCCGGCGAGGCGGCGGCCGCCCTGCGGGAGCTGCTCGGCCTGCTCCACGAGGGCGCCCCGGTCGAGCAGTTCACCCGGCCCGCGGAGCGGGCCCGGGCGGCCGGGGCGGGAGCCGCCGAGCGGGCACTGGTGGAGGAGGCGACGCGGGTGGCGCTGGACGTCCGCCGCACCCTCGACCAGAGGCGGCGGCGGGAGGCGGAGCTGACGGCCCTGTTCGACACCGCCGGCGATCTGGCCGCGCTGCGCGACCCGGACGCGGTGCTGCGGGCCATCGTCCACCGGGCGCGCATGCTCCTCGGCACCGACGTCGCCTACCTGACCCTCAACGACCCGGTCGCCGGGGACACGTTCATGCGGGTCACCGACGGCTCCGTCTCCGCCGCCTTCCAGCAGCTGAGGCTCGGCATGGGGGAAGGGCTCGGCGGGCTGGTCGCCCAGACGGCCCGCCCGTACGCCTCCGCCGACTACCGCGCCGACGACCGGTTCCGGCACACACCCGCCATCGACCACGGGGTGCGGGAGGAGGGACTGCGCGGGATCCTCGGCGTGCCGCTGCGGGTCGGGACCCGGGTCATCGGGGTGCTGTACGCGGCCGACCGGGCGGTCCGGGCCTTCGCACCCGACGCGGTGGCACTGCTGTCCTCGCTGGCCGACCACGCCGCCGTCGCCATCGACAGCGCCCGGCTGCTGGAGGAGACCCGGGCCGCGCTCGTCGACCTGGAGGCCGCGACGCGGACGGCCCGGGAGCAGAGCGAGGCGATGCGGCACGCGGCCGAGACCCACGACCGGCTGACCAGGCTCGTGCTCCGCGGCGGCGACGTCGGCGACGTCGCCCGGGAAGTGGCCGGCCTGCTCGGCGGGAGCAGCCTGGTCGTGTACGACGCCGACGGGGCCGAGCTCGCGCGGGTCGGCGCGGAGCCGGCGGGCCTGCCGGACGGGGCCCTGGCCGGTGCGCTCGCCGCGTCCCGTTCCGGCGGCCGCGCGGTCGAGGCCGGCGGTGTGTGGGTGTGCGCCGCGCTGGCCGGGCCGGAGCTGCTGGGCGGTCTGGCCCTCAACGGGCGCGCCGGCCGGCCAGGCAGCGGCCACGCCGACAGCAGTCCCTCCGACGGCGGCCTCTCCGACAGCGGCCTCTCCGACAGCGAGCGGCGGCTGTTCGAACGGGCCGGTCTGGTGACGGCACTGCTGCTCCTGCTGCGCCGGTCCGTCGCGCACGCGGAGGACCGGGTCCGCGGCGAGCTGCTCGCCGACCTGCTGGCCGCGCCGGCGGCCGGGCGGGCCCTCGACACCGGCAGCCGGATCCTGCGGGCCCGCCGGCTCGGCGTCGACCTCGCCGGACCGCAGGCCCTGGTGGTGCTGGACTGCGACAACGCCCTGCGGTCCCGGCTGGCCGCCGAGGCGGGCCGGCACGCCCGCGCCCGCAACGGCCTGGTCGGCCCGCACCAGGGGCGCGTCGTCCTGCTCGCCCCGGCGGACAGCCCCGGCACCCTCGCCCGGACCCTGGCCGCCGACCTCGGCCGGGCCCTGGGCGCTCCGGTCACCGCGGCTGCCGCGGGTCCGGCAGCCGGGCCGGAGGCGCTGCCGGGCGTCTGCGCGGAGGCGGTGCGCTGCCTGGAGGCGATGCACGCGCTGGGCCTCACCGGCCAGGGCGCCGGCCTGCACGACCTGGGGTTCCTCGGGGTGCTGCTGGGCGGCGGAGCGGATGTGGGCGCGTACGTCGACCGGGTGCTGGGGCCGGTCCTGGAGTACGACGCGCGGCGCGGCACGGAACTGGTCCGGACCCTGGAGGCGTACTTCGCCGAGGGCTCCAGCCCGGCCCGCGCCAAGGACGCCCTCCACGTCCACGTCAACACGGTCGTCCAACGACTGGACCGGATCGGGCAGATCCTGGGCCAGGACTGGAACACCCCGGCCGGCGGCCTGGAGGTCCAGCTCGCCCTGCGGATCCTGCGTGCGGGCCCCGCCTCCTTCCCCCGCCCGGGGGAGGTGGGGCACGACGGCGACGTCGGCGGTGGTCCCGGGTGAGGGCGAGGACGATCGGGACCCGCAGCATCACCGGGCGGTGCACACGCCTGCTGCCGGCAGCGGCCGCCGGCCGTTGCCGAAGCGACCTCTGGGAGCCGGCGGGTCGAACCGGGCCGGCGGCTCGGGGTTGAACAACGCGATCAGCCCCGCTCCCCCGGTATCGCCGGAACGGCGCGGACGATTCCACTCGCCGTCGGAGCCACCGCACTGCACTCCCGGCAGCCGAGTGGACGCCTCTCACTCCTTCTCCTCCGCGGGGCGGTGTGCGGCCCGGGCACCGAACCCGAAATCGGCTCCCCGGCGGTGGACTTCCAGCGCGCCCTGCCCGGCGAAGTGGGCCGGAATCACCAGCTCGTGCCGGTCGGCGGCCCGTTCGAGGATGCGGCGGCGGCTCGCTGCGGCTCCCTGCGGGTCCATGCAGAAGCAGCTGTTGCAGGAGGGGTGGAGGATCTGGACGGGGCTGTGGAGGAGGTCACCGACGAAGACGGCGCGTTCGCCGCGGGATTCCAGGCGCAGCACGGCGGAGCCGGGCGTGTGTCCGGGGGCGGCCTCCAGGGCGAGGTGTTCGTCGATGCGGTGGGTGCCCTCCCACAGGACGGCCTGTCCGGCGTGGTGGAGCGGGGCGACGCTGTCCTCGTAGACCAGCCGGTCGTCCTCCCGCACTCCCTTGCCGTACTCGTTGTCGGGGCCGAAGTGGTGGTCGTCGGCGGCCGGGAGGAGGTAGCGGGCGTTGGGGAAGGCCGGTACCCACTCGCCGTCCGCGCCGACGGTGTTCCCGCCGACGTGGTCGGCGTGCAGGTGGGTGCTGACGACGGTGTCGACGTCCTCGGGACGGACGCCGGCCCGCGCCAGGTCTGCGAGGAAGTCGCCCTGCCGGTGGTGGAAGTGCGGGGTGCCGGGCCGCTCGCGCCCGCTGCCCGCGCCCGTGTCGACCAGGACCGTGCGTCCCCCGCTGCGCACGACCCAGGTCTGGAGGGCGAGGACGGCCAGGTCGCGGCCGGGGTCCCAGTGGTCCGGGGCGAGGGAGGCCTCGTTGTCCTTCCACACCCGGGCGTCTGCCTGCGGGACGAGGTCGCGGGCGGGCCCGAACGGGCCCTGCCACTCCACGACCCGGATGATCTCGACGTCGCCCAGCACGAGGGGCTGCGTGTTGTTGTCGTTGTTCACACCCTCCACCGTAGGAAGGACGGTTGAGCCGCTCAATGCGCATTCGGCGCGTACGGATACGCCGTTGTCTCAGGCTTGCGGCGGGCCCGGGGGTACGCTGGCGCCGTGGACGTGGTGAGCGATGCGATCTCTGCGGTGCGGATCGGCCGGCCCTCCTCGCAGCGGGTCCGGTTGCGCGGGCGGTGGTGCGCGCGGTTCGATCCGTACGACGGGGCGGGCTTCCACGTGGTGCTGGAGGGCAGTTGCTGGCTGCTGCCCGACGAGGGGCCGCCCGTCTCGCTGCACGCGGGGGACGCGGTCCTGCTGCCGCACGGTACGGGCCATGTGATGGCCGACTCCCCCGCCGACGCGGCGGCGGTGGCACGGGCGGTGCCCTTCGACCCGGGCCCGGACGGGGTGCGGGCCGGGACTCTGTCGGTGTCGGCCGGCCCGGGCGGGACGGTCGGGCAGAACAGGGCGGACACGGCGCACGGCACAGACGCGGCGCACGATGCAGACACAGCGCACAGGGCGGACACGGCGCACGGCGCGGACACGGCGCACGGCGTAGAAGGGCCGGGTGTGGAGATGCTGTGCGGCAAGTACCGGCTCGACCGGAGCCGCGTGCACCCGCTGATGCTGGAACTGCCCGCGGTCGTCCACCTGCCGAACCGCGTGGGCAGCCATCCCGAGCTGCGGGCCGCCATCGACCTGCTCGGCGGCGAACTGGTCGGGGTGCGGCCCGGCTCGGCGATGGCGGTGCCCGGCCTGCTCGACCTCCTGTTCCTCTACATGATCCGCGCGTGGATGGCGGACGGCTCCCGGGGAGCCTGGCCGGCCGTCCTCGGCGACCCGGTCGCGTCCGCCGCGCTGCGGGCCCTGCACGCGGACCCGGCCGCGCCGTGGACCGGTGAACGGCTGGCCGCGCGGGCCGGGGTGTCCCGTGCCACGCTGGCACGCCGGTTCACCGCGCTGGTCGGCCGGCCCCCGATGGCCTACCTCGCCTGGTGGCGGCTGACGTACGCGGCCGCCCTGCTCCGCGACACCGCGGAACCGCTCGCCGCCATCGCCCGCCAGGTCGGGTACGGGACCGCGTACGCCTTCTCGCACGCGTTCAGCAGGGAGTTCGGGACGACGCCCGGCCGCTACCGGGCCCGGGCGGCGCAGGAGCCGTGAAGCGGCACGGGCGCTGGGCCACCATGGCGCCGCTCACGGCTCCGGATCGGACGGGGCCGGACGGCCGTCCGGCCGTCCGGCGGGGCTCTGCGTGCCTCAGCGGGTCTCAGCGGGCCGGGCACTCCTTCCAGGAGAAGTGGTACACGGTGCCGATGCCGCCGTCCGTCGAATCGACGGTCATGTAGCTGACCTTCGTCGGGTCGGAGGTGCCGACCTCCGCGCGCAACTCGGTGTTGATGTTGAGGTTGCGCTTCTCGCCGCACGGGGCGAAGACGAGGGCTTGGATGCTCGCGGTGTCGGTCACCTGCCAGTTGTCCTCAAGCACGCCGTGGAACTGGTGGGCCCGGTAGGCGGTCTGGCTCATGCCCTGGAAGTAGTAGCTGGCCTTCTGGGTGCCGATCGCGCCCTCCGCCAGGCTGCCGAAGCCGCGGTAGTCGACCTTGGCCACCGCGTAGGTGAAGCCCTGGGGGACGTTGACGACGAGGGAGAGGAGGCAGTTCTTGCGGGCCGCGGTCACGGGGCTGTCGCCGCCGGCCTGGGCCAGGTAGTCGCTGTAGGTGACGGTGAAGGCCGAGTTGTCGGGGGCGACGGCGACGCTCGCCGTGCCGGGACGGCAGCCCGAGCCGTTCACGCTGGCGACGTCGACGGTCACCTGGCCCGGAGGAGCGACGGGCGCGGCCGTGGCCGCCGGCGACAGAGCGACCAGGCTTCCGGTCGCGGCGACGACGGTCAGTGCGGTGCGAAGTGGCTTGATCACAGTCGCCATGGATAACCGCCACCGGACGACCGTCCACGTCCCCGGGCACGGGAACTCCCTCTGTCGGAGTCTCCGATTCACCGGCAGGAACGTTTCACCAACGGCTTGCCGGCAGCCGAACGGCCCTGATCGGAGCGCCATCCGCCGTAGCCCGGAGAGTCGAAAGGCCGGTTTAGGGCGGTTTCTTATACTCTGAGCGCTTTCGGGCGCGGGAGGAGAGCAACTCATGGCGGATCGGGCTTGGTTCGAACGGCGGTCGACCGCCCTCTGCGCCGGTACGGTCGTGGCCGCACTCGCCTCCCTCGTCCCGGCCGTCGCACAGGCACCGGCCGCGGCCCGCGGACACGCACCCCACCCGCACGTCCAACGCCATGCCGGCGGCCCCGACCCGGCCACAACCGCCGCGCGGGCCTCATCCGCCACCCCGGTGGTCCCGGATCCCGGCGAAGCCGCCGTCCTCGGCAGGGAACACGCCCTGGCGCACGCCCAGCGGCGCCGGGCCGAGGCCGGCGCCGGGGGCTACCCACAGGCGAAGCGCACCTCCGGCCTGGCCGCGCTGGCCCTCTCGCAGCGCAAGACCAACACCGCACTCCCGGCGGCCCGGTTCGGCCGGTTCACCGAGTTCTTCCCCTCCCCCGACTTCGGGGTGCACACGGCCCTGCTTCCCACGGGCAAGGTGCTGCTGTTCTCCTTCGAGCGGGTGGAGGTCGACCCCACCAAGGAGACCGGCCCCACCGACCGGATCGGACGGACCAACGCCGGCCGCGCCTACCTCTGGGACCCCTCCCTCGGCACCGGGGCCCGGGCGTTCAGGAAGGCGGAGCCGCCGACCGTCCTCATGCCCGACGGCCTGAACGCCCCGCGCCCGGCGCCCTTCTTCTGCGCCGGCCACGCGTACCTGCCCAACGGCATGGTCGGGGTGTTCGGCGGCAACACCGGCGGCAAGGGCGGCAGCGGGGCCAGGCTGTCGTTCGTCTTCGACCCGTGGACCGAAACGTGGTTCCGCAACCAGGACATGGCCGTCGGCCGCTGGTACCCGTCGGTGGTGACCGGCGCGGACGGCCGGCAGATCATCATGTCGGGCCAGTCCGAGCGGGGTACGGGCACCCCCACCCCGGTGGTGGAGCGGTTCCCCGCGCTGCGGCACCCCGTCCCCTGGCACCCGTACGACATCCCCGTCGGGCTCGCGCCGGAGCGGCTGCGGGTGGACGCACCGTTCCGGAACGACTACCCGCACCTGTTCTCGCTGCGCGACGGGATGGTCTACGGCCTCGGCCGGGACGCCGACCAGCAGTGGCTGTTCGACCCGGTCAGGGAAACCCGGACCGACCTGCCCCGCCGCCCGGCCGACTTCCGCGGCTACGGCTCGGCGGTGCCGCTGCCCGCCGGACTGCGAGGCCCCGACTCGGTCCTGGTCCTCGGCGGGGACCCGCGGGACCCGAACACCTACCGACTGTCCGGCGGCCGGTGGACCACGCAGGAGCCGCGGGCCTTCGGCCGTACGCAGGACGACACGCTCATCCTCCCGGACGGCACGCTGCTCACGGTCAACGGGGCACTGGACACCCGGAACTACGGGTACGGGCCGTTCAATCCGAAGGCCGACCTCAAGTACCGGCAGATCGAGCTGCGCGATGCGCGCGGCCGGTGGCGGCTCGGACCGGCACAGCGGCTGCCGCGCGGATACCACTCCAACGCCCTGGTCCTGCCGGACGGCCGGGTGATGGTCACCGGCGACGAGCTCCAGCAGATCGCCAACGACCCCGACATCAGGGACGGGATGGACGGCAGCATCGAGCTGTACGAGCCGCCGTACCTGCACCAGGGCGGCCGCCGGCCCGCCCTCGACCGGGTTCCCGCGGACGAGCTCGGGTACGGGAAGGACTTCGAGGTGGCCAGCTCCACCGCGGCCGCGGTCACGCGGGCCGTGCTGCTGGCGCCGACCACGGTCACGCACGCGGTGAACACCAGTCAGCGGCATCTCGAACTCGCCGTGACGGCCCGGCCCACCGCCGGAAAGACGAAGGCCGGGGGCACGAAGGCCGCGAACACGAAGGCCGCGAACACGAAGGCCACCGGCCTGCTCGGCCTGCGGACGCCGCCGAGTGCAGCCGACGCCCCTCCCGGCTACTACCTGCTGTTCCTGCTCGACGGAAAGGGCGTGCCGAGCACAGGGAAGTGGGTGAAGCTCGGCGGTCGGTGAGGCACCGTACCGTCACCGCCTGCTTCGCGCGGCAGCAGTCGGGCGGGACCTGCTGCCTCTCATGTGCGCGTTCCTAGGGCGGAACAGAGGATTCCTCACAGCTCGTGACAGCAGGAATTCAACCCGTAGCATTTAGATGAATCCCTGACTGAATTACCGTCAACAAGCCACATCACCTTATCTCGATTTGATAACGAGATAACGGAAAAGGACTGGACCTTTCCGGCCCTACGCGCGTAACTCGCTCTATCCATAGGCAAGTTGACTGTTCATCAAATTGCATCATCAGGTAACAGTCAGATATCTTGACCGCCATTCCCGTTTGTCCGAATTCTCCGCGTCTCCCATCTGGCAGGCTCCCTCGCACCCACTCCTCCGACCAAGGATTTGAGGTGCGCATGACGGGTCACCGTCGAAGGAAGCCCGAACACCGGCGCAAACCGCGCCGTTTGATACTCGTCACCGCCGCCGTGGCCTCGGCGGCGGTGATAGCGGGGGGTCTGGCCTACTCCGGCCTCGGCGACGACGCCCAGGCCGAGACGACCGTGCAGGCGGCCACGGAGACGCTCACGCCGGCCGCCGCTCCGGCCCGCGACGCGGAGCCCGAGCCCATCAAGGAGCAGCCGTCGAACGACGCGGACCGCGGCATGGTCTACGACGGCCTCAAGGCAGCGCCGAAGGGCGACCGCTGCGTCGGCGTCTACCGTACGGAGACGGGCCTGTGCAGCCACGGCCCGGACGCCCCGCCCAAGGACGTCGACATCAAGAAGGACGTCGCCCCGGCCGTGAAGTCGCAGGCCGTGGCCTCCGATCCGGCCAAGCCCGAGGCCCCGGCCGAGGAAGGCAGCGGGCGTCCTCAGGACGCGCCCGCCGCCGACGCCAAGGCCGCCAAGGACGCGCCCTCCGACGCCCCGGCCCCGGCCGCGAAGGGCGGCACCGGCAGCCAGACCACCGCCGCCGCCGGCCCGGCCGGTCAGACCGTCCAGTGCGACGGCGACGGCAGCAGCGGCAACCGCGTCCAGGTCGTGTACGTCCACGGTCCCGACCGCGACCGGTACTCCGAGTACTTCGCCTCGTTCCGCAAGTGGGCGGCCGACGCCGACCTCATATACTCGAACAGCGCCCAGGAGACCGGCGGCGTCCGTCACATCCGCTACGTGACGGCAGCCGACTGCACTCCGACGGTGCTCAACATCGAGCTGTCGGCCTCCGCGATGGCCGACTTCAACTCCACGAACAACGCGCTCGCGGACAAGGGCCTCAACCGCCGCGACCGCAAGTACATGATCTTCGCGGACAGCCAGGTCTACTGCGGCATCGGCACCTTCGCCGGTGACGAGCGCCCCGGCCAGAACAACCAGAGCAACTTCGGCCCCTCCTACGGCCGTACGGACTCCGGCTGCTGGGGCGGGCACACCGCCGCCCACGAGCTGGGCCACAACCTCGGCGCGGTCAACAACAGCGCCCCCAACACCAGCCGTGGCGCCCACTGCACCGACGAGTGGGACGTGATGTGCTACTCGGACACGCCGTACTACCCGCAGATGCGCAACATCTGCACCAACAAGGCGTCCGAGAACATCCTCGACTGCAACCACGACGACTACTTCCACACCAGCCCCAAGCCGGGCAGCTACCTGGCCACCCACTGGAACATCGCGGACAACCAGTTCCTGATGAAGTCCAAGGGCGGCAACGGCACGGACCCGGGCCCGAACCCCAACCCGAGCCCGCAGCCGACCCAGAAGCCCACGCCCACGCCGACGAAGAAGCCCACCGGCGGGCCGACGGTGACGGCCGGCCAGATCCAGTCGACCTCGGTCGTCGTCAGCTGGCCCAAGGTGGACGGCGCGGCCTGGTACCAGGTCATGCTGAACGGCAAGCACCTGACGTGGGTCCAGTCGCAGTCCGTGCGCATCTACAACCTGCAGGCCGGCACGGAGTACAAGGTCGCCGTCTCGGTGCGCGACAGCGCAGGCCGTGACAGCGGTGCCGGCAAGACCACGGTCTTCCGCACCACGGGCGGCAGCGGCGGCGACACCGCCCCCAACACCCGCTACACCCTCCAGAACGGCAGCACCGGCATGGCAGCCGAGCTGTGGGGCGGCCGCAGCGCCGACGGCACGATCCTCGTCGGGGCCCGGGCCAACGGCTACACCCACCAGCAGTGGCTGTTCGAGGACGCGGGCAACGGGCTGGTCCGCATCAAGTCCGCCGTCTCCGGCAAGTGCCTGCAGACGGGCGGGGCCCCGGCCCAGGGCATGTGGATCGCGCAGCAGCCGTGCGGCAACGGCTCCACCCAGCAGTGGAAGCTGAGCTCCCGCAACGGTACGACGGCCATCACGGACCCGAGCGGCGGCTACGCCCTGACCGTGAGCAACCGTCCGTACTACGGCGAGTGGCTGCTCGACCTCCAGCGCGCGGACGGCCGCGCCAACCAGGTCTGGACGGTCCAGAAGGCCGCCTGACCCGAACCGCCGACCGCCGGCGGACGGCTGCCCCCACGGCCGTCCGCCGGCCCCTCACGTTCACCGCCCCACCGCGCCGGCCGCGCGCCCCCACGGCGCGGCCGGCACCGCGCGGTTCACACCGCGGCGACTGCGGGACGGCGACCCCTCGCATCCCACCGCACCAGGGAGCACCACAACGATGCGCACACGACACGCTTTCCCCGTCCGCACCGGACTCGGAGCCCTGTTCCTGTTCCTCGCCCCGGCCCTGGGCCTCGCCGTGCCGACGGCGGCCCACGCCCACGGCGACACCCTCAAGGTCCTGATCACGGGCCAGCGGGAGGGACACGTCACCACCGACATCACCTGGGAGAACGACGGGGACGCCGTCGACGAGAACGTTGCCGCGACCGTCAACGCGACCAGCGTGGACGGGACCCGTACGCAAGGGCCGTGGCGACTCGTGCGGGGCAAGGGAGCCGGCTGGAGCACGGCCGAGGTCCTGCCGCCCGGCACCTGGAAGGTGACCGTCGACGTCGGCTTCCCGGCGCTCGGACATGCCGAACGCGAGGTCGACGTCCCGGTCGTGGACCCCGTGCCGCCCGCCGGTTCCGCAGCGCCGACCGTTCCCGTCCCGGTGGACCCGTCCGCCTCGGCCGCGGCGCCCTCGGCCGTGCCGTCGGTCGCGGCTCCGGCCCAGTCCCCGTCGCCCGCCGCCGCTCCGGCCTCACCGTCGGCGTCGGCTGCCGCCGAGGGGAAGGCCGGCAGCGGCAGCGCCGTCTGGTGGACCACGGCGGGCGTGGCCGTGATCGCCCTCGCGGGTGCGGCCGTCGGCGTGCTCGTCCGCCGGGCCCGGGCGCGGCGGCGGTAGGCGGCCGGGCGCCTGAACAGGCGGGCGCTGAACGGGCGGGCGCCTGAACAGGCGTGCTGCCGGACGGGCGGGCTGAGGAACGGGCGGGCGCGCCCGGCCGGATCGCTCCGGCGACCTGACAACCGAACGGAACCGCGTTGACGCCCCGCCGGGCGGTGCCGTTCGCTCGGGGCATGGACATCACCACCACCGCCGTCCGTTCCACCGCCCGGGTGTTCCGCCCCTTCCACACCTTCGAGGGCGAGGGCTTCCCCGTCCGCCGCCCCTTCCCCCAGCCCGGGCTGCCCCTGGTCGACCCGTTCCTCGTGGTCGACCAGGTCGGCCCGCACGTGCTGGGCCCGGGCGAGGCCAAGGGCACGCCGCCGCTCCCCCACCGCGGTTTCGAGACCATCCGGTACGTCATCGACGGCGGCGTGGAGGACATCGACTCCGCCGGGAACGAACGGGTCATGAACGCCGGCGAGGTCCGGTGGCTGACCGCCGGCTCGGGCCTGGTCCACCTCGCCCTCCCGGCTCCCGAGCTGCTCGCCGGGGGCGGCCCGCAGCACCTCCTGCAGATCTGGGTCAACCTGCCGGCACGGCTCAAGGCGACGCCGCCGCGCGTCCAGTACGGGTCCGTCCCGCACGGGATCCCCACCGTGTCCACCGAGGACGGCACCGCCGAGCTCACGGTGATCGCCGGTTCCACCCACGGGGCGACCGGCCCGTTCGAGACGCACACCCCGGTCCTCGTCGTCCACGCCCGCCTCGCGGCCGGCGGGCGCGCCGAGTTCGCCGTCCCCGCCGGGCACAACGCGATGCTGTACGTCCTGTCCGGTACGGCGGCCACCCCGGACGCCGGGCTCCCCGACGGCCACCTCGCCGTCCTCGCCCGGGACGGGGAGCGGTTCGCCGTGTCGGCGCCCGGCGACGCGGCGGAGGTGCTGGTCCTGGCCGGAGAGCCGATCGGCGAGCCGGTGGCCCGCACCGGACCCTTCGTCATGAACACCGCCGCCGAGATCCGCCAGGCGCAGTTCGACTACCAGCACGGACTTATGGGCCGCATCGCCGTCTGAGACCTCCCGAGCGCCGGACGGGCTCGGCGAGAGCTTGGCGGGGCGGGGCAGAGGCGGGCACAGGGGCTTGTGCAGGGACCGCCGGGGCGACCGCGAGGGTTGCGACCGCGGGAGGCTACACGCGTCGGCCGGACAGACGGACCACGGCGGTGTGCCCGGGACTCCGCAGCACCCCCCTGAACGGTTCGCCGGTCGCGGAGACCCCGACCAGTGCCGCGTCGAAACGGTCGAGGACGGCGCTCACACCCTCGGCCTCTGCATGCGCGGGACCCTCCAGGGCGACGACCAGCAGGACCTCGTCCGGCGCGGCCGTGAGCGCGAGCGAACCCCGGACGACGGCGGTCTCGGCCGGGGCGACGCCCCGGCGGTACATCACGTTGAAGTTCACGACGGGCCCGCCCAGCAGTCGGCAACCGGTCGGCGCGTCGCCGGGGAAGTCCTGCGGCGCGAATCGCTCGCCGACCACGCGGCGGGCGCCCGCCACCGTGAGCTCCATGCCCGCCCCCTCGGCGAGGGTGAGCGTACGGTCCACTCCGGGGAAGGCCGAGAACGGCCCGTCCGCGGCCACCTCGGCGAGGCTGACCCGCCACGCGAAGTCGTCCATGCCGGACCCCTCGGGCCAGGCCGCGATCTCCCGGGTCACGCCGCCGCCGTTCTTCCAGGCGACGGCCGGCCGGTCACCGGCGCGCAGGATCCTGACCCGGACCCCGCCGGGTACGGCCCCGCCCCCCGTTGCGACGTGCATGGCGCCCCTCCCGCGACTCCCCCAGCTTCTGTGACACAGGAACCTAGCAAGCCCGTCGGACCTAGACGAGGCCGAGGCCGCGTGGCGGGACGAAGAGGTGGGCGGCCCGGTGCTCGGCGCCCACGAGGGCGGCACCCGCCCCCGGGTCCGAGGCGGCGGTCTTCTCGACCCTGCGCCGGTGCTCGGCACAGCGCGCGCAGGTGGGGATCCAGTCGGGCAGCAGGTCCCGGTGCGTGAGGGCCATATGGCGGGCGAGCCGGATCCGGGAGCCGGGACCGCTGTCCATGGGGTCCCGGTCGATGCCCCGCTCCCCTGTGAGCCACAGTTCCGCCGTGGCCTCCTGGATCTCCTTCACCGACCGGTAGAGACGGGCACATCGGGTACAGCCGAACATCCAGGCCGGCGGCAGCGGCCACACGTCCTCGGGATCGAGGTCATCGGCACTCATGCCCGCCACGGTAGTGCCGGCCCGCCCCCGGTGCAGCCATTCGCCGGACTTCCCCTCAAGGATCAACCGCCGGGTTCCGACGGCCTCTTGACAGTCCGGGAGACGGAACGGGGCCCGCCCGGCGGCGGGCCCCTGCCGGAGGGCTTCAGGCCCCGCTGGCCTTGAGCATGTCCTCGCGTTCGACGATCTTCACGCGCTCGCGGCCCTGCGGTTCGCCCAGGGCCTTCTCGGCGGCGTCCAGCCGGTACCAGCCCTCCCACGTCGTGTAGCGGACGCTCCGCTCGGCCAGGAAGGCCTCGACGGCCTCCGGGGCGGGTTCGGCGGGGGTGTGCAGGCGGCCGGCCGCGTGGTCCTGGAGGAGATTTGCGATCGTCTCGTTGGCGTCGCCCTTGGTGTGGCCGATGAGACCGATGGGGCCGCGCCGGATCCAGCCGGTGACGTACGTCGACTGCAGGTGCTCGCCCGCCTCCATCACGCGGCCGCCCTCGTCCGGGACGGTGCCGGTGTCGATGTCCCACGGCAGCTTGGGCAGCTCGTCCGACAGGTAGCCGACGGCCCGGTAGACGCCCTGCACGTCCCAGTCGGTGAACCGGCCGGTCCCCTTGACGTTGCCGGTGCCGTCGAGCTCGGTGCGCTCGGTGCGCAGGCCCACGACCTTGCCGTCCTCGCCCAGGATCTCGGAGGGCGACTCGAAGAAGTGCAGGAACAGCTTGTGCGGGCGCTCGCCTATGTCGCGGATCGCCCAGTTCTCGAGGGTCTTGGCGACCATGTCCGCCTGCTTGTTGGAGCGGCGGGTCGCGATCGAGCCCTCGTCGTAGTCGATGTCCTCGGGGTTGACGATGACCTCGATGCTGGGCGAGTGGTCGAGCTCGCGCAGCTCCATCGGGCTGAACTTGGCCTGCGCGGGGCCGCGGCGGCCGAAGACGTGGACCTCCAGGGCCTTGTTGGCCTTGAGGCCGTCGTAGACGTTGGCCGGGATCTCGGTCGGGAGGAGTTCGTCGGCGGTCTTGGCGAGGATGCGGGCGACGTCGAGGGCGACGTTGCCGACGCCGAGGACGGCGACCTTCTCGGCCTCCAGCGGCCAGGTCCGCGGGACGTCCGGGTGGCCGTCGTACCAGGAGACGAAGTCGGCGGCGCCGTAGGAGCCGTCGAGTTCGACGCCGGGAAGGGGGAGCGCGCGGTCGGCGGTGGCGCCGGTGGAGAAGACCACGGCGTCGTAGAAGGAGCGCAGCTCGTCGAGGGTGATGTCGCCCGGGTAGTCGACGTTGCCGAAGAGGCGGACCTGCGGCTTGTCGAGCACCTGGTGGAGGGCGGTGATGATGCCCTTGATCCGCGGGTGGTCGGGGGCGACGCCGTACCGGATCAGGCCGAAGGGCGCGGGCATCCGCTCGAAGAGGTCGATGGAGACCCCCGGGTCGGCGGCGGCCTCGGACTTCAGCAGCGCGTCGGCGGCGTAGATTCCGGCGGGGCCGGCACCGACGATTGCTACCCGCAGAGGGCGAGGCATGACTTGTTCCCTTCGACCGAAAAACTGGATCAAGGGGAACCCTAAACTAAGGGCAGCCTAACCCGGCACCCGCCCCCCGTTTATGGCCTCATAACTCCGGCTTATGCCTTTTCAAAGGTTCGCTTTGGGTGCCGGTTGGGCCTGCAGCCTCGGCATTTCGGGAGAAACTGGGAGGAAACGGCGATCTCGGGAGGTGGCCCATGGACCCCGTGGCGGCACTGCAGCGGATCGCGTTCCTGCTGGAGCGCGGCCAGGCGCCGACCTACCGGGTACGGGCCTTCCGTACGGCGGCGGACACGCTGACGCGGATGGGCGAGGAGGAGGTCGCGCAGCGGACCGCCGCCGGAACGCTGGAAACGGTCAAGGGCATCGGGCCGAAGACCGCCCGGGTCGTGCGCGAGGCACTGGGCGGGGCCGTTCCGGACTACCTGCAGACGCTCGAGGACGAGGCCGCGGCCCATCCCGAGGGGCCGCCCGCCCCACCCGCCGCGCGTGCGCTGCGCCGGGCCCTGCGCGGGGACTGCCACCTGCACTCCGACTGGTCCGACGGCGGCAGCACGATCGAGGCAATGGGGCGGGCCGCCGCCTCCGTGGGCCACGAGTGGGCGGTACTCACCGACCATTCGCCGAGCCTGACCGTCGCACGGGGGCTGTCGCCGGAACGGCTGCGCGAGCAACTGGACGTGGTGGCGGAGCTGAACGAGACCTGGGCGCCCTTCCGGCTGCTGACCGGCATCGAGTGCGACATCCTCCCCGACGGCTCCCTCGACCAGGAACCGGAGCTGCTGGACCGGCTGGACGTCGTCGTCGCGTCCGTCCACTCGAAGCTGCGGATGGACGCGCCCGCGATGACCCGGCGGCTGCTCACCGCCGTACGCAACCCCCTGATGGACGTGCTGGGCCACTGCACAGGACGGCTGGTGACCGGGCGGACCCGCCCCGAGTCGCAGTTCGACGCCGAGGCGGTGTTCGCCGCGTGCGCCGAATCCGGAACCGCCGTGGAGATCAACAGCCGGCCGGAGCGGCTGGACCCGCCGCGCCGGCTGCTGCGGCTCGCGGTGGAGGCCGGGACGCTGTTCGCGATCGACACGGACGCTCACGCGCCGGGCCAGCTGGACTGGCAGCCGACCGGCTGTGCACGGGCCGTGGAGTGCGGCGTGCCCGCCGAACGCGTCGTCAACACGTGGAAGGAGAAGGACCTGCTGGCCTGGACCCGCACGCGCACGCCGCCGCGGGGGCGGGGGCGGCACGGTCCTGGTTCCGCCGGCGCGGCCGCGCGCTCAGCCGCCCGCCCCCGGTGACCGGTGACCGGTCGACCAGGGCCGGCCCGGCGAGCAGCGCCGCAACCGCGGCCCCGAGCACCGCGGCGACACCCGCCCGGACCGGGGAGGCGCTCACCGCGCCGCGGTGAGGAGCGCGGCACGTTCATCGGCGTGCGGGGCTGCGCTGCGCGGCGGTGAGCGGGCGCGACGACCGGCCCACGCCCGGTCCCATCGGCCGTCACCCGTCCGCGTTGCGCCGTTCGCGGGACGAACGGCGCAGCGCCGGCTGCGGGCGGGGCACGCGGGGCGGCGGTTCGAGATGCGTCCCCGCGGCACTGCTGCTTCTCTGGATCCGCTCTTCCCACCCCCGACCCCCGAGGAGGAACCATGAATGCTTCCAGCGGATCCAGCGGCCGTGTCCGCCAGTTGCGCGAGAAGGCGCAGGAACTGAGCCGGGCCGCCGAGCGCTCCGCCGACCCGGAGGAGCGCCGCCGGCTGCAGGACAAGGCCCGTCGGCTGCAGGAGCAGAGCGAGCAGGAGAGCAAGATCGACGATCGGGGTATGGATCCGATGTAGGCCGTCGTCGGTCCGGGGCATCGGCCGGCAGCCGCACGGCTCCGGCCGATGCCGTCCGCCGGCGGCGGTACGGACGGTCGGCGGATCCGACGGGTACGACGGGTACGACGGGTACGACGGGTACGACGAGTCTGGGGACGGTGGATGAAGGCGACACAGGTACTGGCCGACGGGTACGGGCGGATCCGGGAGGTGGTGCACGAGGCGGTCGAGGGGCTGTCGGCCGAGGAGCTGAACGCCCGGATCGACCCGCACGCCAACTCCGTCTCCTGGCTGGTCTGGCATCTGAGCCGGGTGCAGGACGACCACGTGGCGGACGCCTCGGGCCTGGAGCAGGTCTGGACGGCGCAGGACTGGGCGGCCCGGTTCGCCCTGCCGCTGCCCGCCGAGGACACCGGGTTCGGGCACAGCGCGCAGCAGGTCGGCACGGTCCGCGTCGACTCGGGCAAGCTGCTGCTGGGCTACTTCGACGCCGTGCACGAGCAGAGCCTCGGGTTCATCCGCGGCCTCGCCGCGGCCGACCTCGAACGGATCGTCGACGAGGCCTGGGACCCGCCGGTCACCCTCGGGGTGCGGCTGGTCAGCGTCCTCGCCGACGACCTCCAGCACGCGGGCCAGGCGGCGTACGTGCGGGGCGTGCTGCAGCGGCGCTGAACCGGGCTCGGCACGTCCGTTCCGTCCCCCGCGCCGGGTCCGGACGGCACCCTCCCGCCGGACCCGCGGGCGGAGCACCGGTCCTCCCCGGGGGACGCCCGGGAGGCCGCGGACCGGGCACCGTAGGCTGGCCGTCATGGCAAACGACGATGCCGCCGTCCTGGCCTCCGTGGGTCCGCGGCTGCGCGCCCTGCGCAAGCAGCGCGGCATCACCCTGACCCGGCTCTCCGGCACCACCGGCATCTCGGTCAGCACGCTGTCCCGCCTCGAATCCGGCGAGCGCAAGCCCAACCTGGAGCTGCTGCTGCCGCTGGCGCGCGCGTACGCGGTACCGCTGGACGAGCTCGTCGGGGCACCGCCCGTGGGCGACCCGCGGGTGCGGCTGAAGCCGATCCGGCGGGCCGACATGACGATCGTGCCGCTGACCCAGAGCCCCGGCGGTCTCCAGGCGTTCAAGATGGTCATCCCGGCCGCCCGCAGCACCCCCGATCCGCGGACCCACGAGGGCTACGAGTGGCTGTACGTGCTGAGCGGCAGGCTGCGCCTGGTCCTCGCCGAACGCGACCTCGTCCTGAAGGCGGGCGAGGCCGCGGAGTTCGACACCCGGCTGCCGCACTGGTTCGGCAGCACCGGGGAGGCCCCGGTGGAGGTCCTCAGCCTGTTCGGCCCGCAGAGCGAGCGCGTGCACGTACGGGCGAAACCGCGCGAGAAGTAGTCGGCCCGGGGGCAGCCGGTCCCGCAGCCGCCCCGGGGCTGCGGCCTCCGGACCGTCCGCGGCATGATCACGGGATGGAATCCGTACTGCCTTTGCTCTATCTGGATGTCGATGGTCCGCTGATCCCCTTCGGGGCGACGCCGCGGGAACTCCCGGGCGGCTACCCGCTGTACGGGGCCGCCGACGACGGGAACCCGCTGCTGGCCCGGCTCGATCCCGCGCTCGGCCCGCGCCTGCTGGCCCTGCCCTGCGCGCTGGTGTGGGCCACGACGTGGGGAGACGAGGCGAACGCGTGGATCGGGCCGCGGATCGGCCTGCCCGAGCTGCCCGTCGTGGCCTGGCCCGACCCGTCCGAGGAGGACGGGCCGGGCGCGGGCCGCGACCGGCCCCACTGGAAGGTGCGCGCCCTCCTCGACCACGCGGCCGGGCGGCCGTTCGCCTGGGTCGACGACGAGATCGGCGGCGCGGACCGGGCCTGGGTGGACGCGCACCACCCGGGCCGGGCCCTGCTGCACCGGGTCGACGCCCGGTGCGGGCTCACGGACGCCGACTTCTCCGTGCTCGACGCCTGGCTGCGCGGCCCCGTGCGGCTCGGCTGAGCCCGCGCGCTCCGCCCTGTGCACGCGCCGGGTTCACGCCCAGGACGCGGCCACCAGGGACCGTTCGGCGGCTGCCAGGTGGGCGGCCGCGGACAGCCACGCCCAGGCGTAGCCGTCCGCCGAGGGGTCGGTGAGGCGGCCGAACGCGTCACGGGGCCGCCGGTCCGCCTCCGCGGCCAGGGCCGTCGCCAGCTCCGCGGCCGCGGTGAACCCGGCTCGGCGCAGCGGCCCGTACGCGTCGAGGGGCCCGCTGCCGCGGGCCGATTCGGCGACGGCCCGTCGCCCGCCCGCCACCCCCGTCTCCAGCAGGCGCCGCACCCGCCACAGCGGTGCGTCGGCGAGCGGGTCCGGCCCCGGGTCCACGGTCAGGGGTCCCGCGCCCGGAGCTGTGCCGGGCGGGAAGTGGCTGCCCTGGAGGCGCTCGTAGCCGAGGTCGGCGCGGCCGAACCACTCCTCGGGCAGCCGCAGCGTGTGCTCCGCCTCCGGCACCGGTCCGACGGCTAGGGGCCGCAGGGTCGCGGCGCGGTCCAGGTCGGGGCGGCCCAGGACGCGCAGCGCCAGGCCGGGGTGGGCGGCGATGCGGCGCAGGTTCTCCCGGTGGGGCAGCTCCGGGTGGGGGTG
>NZ_JACBGN010000081.1 GCF_013401435.1 Streptomyces sp. BR123 | reverse complement strand
CCTGGGGGCGGGCGCCGGGATGGGCTTTGCGGGCGCGGGGGTTGTCGAGGTCGACGGTATGGGACGTTCGGGCCGGGCGGGGCGGCGAGGTGCGGCTGCGCGCTCGGGCCGATGCGGTGTCGCGTTCCTGGGCCCAGGGGCAGGTGACGCGGGGGCTGGTGCCCGCGGCCGGGCACTGGCGGCGTTCCAGGCCGCGATGGTCCGCGGACTGCTTGAGCGGGAGCAGGTAGGGGTCTGCCTGGGTCAGGCGGGGGAGGAGGGCTTCGCGCTCCGCGCTGCCCTTGGCGCCCGCCATCTGGTGGTAGCCGTCGATGACGCGCTGGGGTGTGTGGGGGCAGAGCAGCTCGCCGGCGATGGCGATGACTCCTTCGAGGGCGTCCTTGTCCTTCTTGACCATGGTGGTCTTGTAGTCGAGGACGAGTTTGTAGCCGAGGGCGCGTACGGGCGCGTGGAAGTGCTCGACCCTGGCGTCGGAGTAGGCGAGATCGCCCGCGAGGTAGCCGGGCTGGTTCCACAGGCGTTTGACGATGCCGAGCAGGCGCACTGCTTGCGGCCCGATCTCCTTGCTGGGGCTGTGCAGGGCCATGCCCATGCACAGCTGGGGGTAGCGGCCTGCGAGATCTGGATCGGCGTGCCCGGCTACGAGGAGGGTGGCGCTGTAGCCGAAGGTCTTCTCGCCGCCGCCCGAGACGTGCCAGCCGGCGCTGACTTCCAGGGATGCGTGGCGTCGGGTGCTGGGCTTGGCCCAGGAAGCGATGGCGGTGGTGTCCACCGACAGGTCTCCGCGCCAGTCGTCCATCAGTCCGCGGGCGATGGCGATCCGTACGGGTGTGAGTACGAGCTTGTTGGCGATGCGCGAGAGTTGGGGGGTGGCGTCCTGCCCGTGGTGCTGTTGCCACGCCCGGCGGTAGGGCGAGGTCTCGTGCCGGGCCATGCGGGTGCGCCGGTCATGACGGGCCGGATCAAGCAGGGTGGTCATCCGGGACCAGGCGTCGTAGAAGCGCTTGGCGGAGGCGCGCGTCGCGTCCACATCGGTCGCGTCCACCTGCCTCAGACCGAAGTACTTCAACCAGGGGTTGCGCAGCTTGAACTGCATGCATTCCCAGGCGTCGTCGACGTTCGTCGTGCGCGTCTCACGCGCCGCCAGCACCATGCCGACGAGGACGGTCTCGGAGGGCAGGCCGCGGGGTCCAGGCCGGGAGGCCTCCAGCCGGGCGAACTCCTCAAGCACGCCGCTGGCGCGGACCAGAGCGACGATCTGCCGCACATGCCGGTCGTTGAGTTTGGACGGGTGTGGTGAGGGCGCGGGCCGGCGTCGCCTGCGGTGCGGGTTCATGCCCACCCCCGCAGCAGCCGGACGGCAGCCTCCGTGGACAACTCCGGTACCCACCGCATGTACGCGGCCAGCGACGCGGTGGAGCTGAGCCCGGCCGCCCGGGCGATGAGGTCGGCGGGCACGCGGTCGCGCAGGAGCGAGACGATCCAGGTGGCCCGCAGGCGCCGCATGTCCGGCACAGGGATCTTCGGATCACCAGGACGGTGGCGGGCGACCCAGTTGCTGATCGCGTTCTTGGGGCGCTCGACCTTGCGGTCGGGAGCGTAAAGGAAGCGCGATCCGGCGGCCCGGGCCAGTTCCGCGAGGGCCCCTTCCCACAGGGACCGGCACACCACCAGCCGGTCCGTGCCCGGCACCCGTACCGCCACGGCGTCGCTGGGCAGCACGTGGACGTCAGTCCCGCGCACGGAGAGCAGCTCGAAGGGCAGGAGTCCGCAGCCGGCGCCCAGGGTCAGCAGGGCGAGTGCGTTGCCGCGTCCCGTGGGGACGGCTGGGAGGTTGCTGGCCCATACGTCCAGGCGGGTGAGGCCGCTGGTGCTGTAGGGCTCGGCCCTGGAGCGGTCGGCGTGCAGGTGCGGTCGGGCCGGCTCGCCACGTTCGACCCAGATGAGGGTCTCGTGTACCCGGGCCAGGATCGACGCGTAGGTCTGGGTCGATTTGGGCTTGAGCCGGCTGTTCTCCAGCAGGCAGCGCGTGATGGTGCTCTGCTCAAGCCATACGGCCGGGTCGCGTGGCAGACCGGCCCGCTCGGCACTGATCGCGAGCGCGGCCACCACCCCGAGCACCGTCGTCAGTCTGTAGGGGACGTGGTCGGCGACGGTGGCCACGACCATCCGCACCCCGTCGGCCACCGCTTCCCATTCGGGCGGCGTGTTCTTCGGCCGGTACCGCAGGATCGCGTGGCTCATCTCGGCCTCCAGAACGACATGCCACGAATAGCGGCTAATCAAATAGCCGCATTTGTCGTCATAGTGCACATCGACCTGAAGGAGCGCATCTCGATGCCCGGTGGCACCCAGCGCAGTACGACGCCGAGGGACCTGGCCGCGGATCCGCAGTCCTGGCCCCACGCGGGCCTGGCAGACCACCCCCAGGCCCGTGTCGTGCAAGCCCTGGCCCGGACGCTGGTGGAGCAAATGGCCGAACAGGGACTCAGCCTGCGACAGGTCGCTGCACTCAGCGGCGTCAACCGGCAGGCGATTACCAACCTGCTTCAGGGCTCCAGCTGGCCCGATGTCTTCACGGTGAGCCGGCTGGAGGACGGACTCGGAGTGGCGCTGTGGCCGGGAGCTTCGGAGCCGGCCTCGGCCGTGCGGTGACGAACGAAGTGACATGAAAGGCTTCTTTCCGCTCATTCCTCGGTGGAACGGCATGCAGAAATAGGCCACACGCGCCCGGCGAGTGGTGATCTCCACTAGGCTCGGACGCACGTGAACCGTTGATCAGGGGCACGTACGGCGCCGCCGGGTAGCCGCCCGGCGGCGCCATCCCCATCAACAAAGTGATCAGGGGCAGACGTCTTCGCTAGGCGGCCTCCGAGTTCTCGGGCGCGCGAGCCACCGCGTACAGGCTCGGGCCCACCTTGGACGCCCGTCCCTTTTTGACGAGCCGGTTCAGGGCAGTGCGTACGTCCTCGACGGGGCGCTTCGAATTCCCGAGCTTGTCCGTCCGGCCCTCCTCCCGCAGGTGGAGGATCGTATCCAGGACATGGTCGACATGCATCGGCCGGTCCGAGGTCGCAAGGATGACCAGGATGAAATCCTGCAGCGTGTTCGACTCGGCATCGCGCAGGTCGTCCAGCTCCGGGGACTCTTCGGCAGGGCCCTCGTCGGTTTGTGAGGAGTCTTCCGGTGCCCCGGTCGGACCCGCGATGCCCAGGTCGGGCAGTGACTCGGTCAGGGACTCGTACAGCCCTTCGAGGCGGGAGAGTCGACCTTGGGCTGCCGCGAGCTGGGTGGTCAGGTCCTCGCAGACACCGGCTTGCGCATCGAGCTCCTCGCGCACCAGCGCAAGCGTGTCGAACAGCACCGAGCGCCGGTCTGCTCCCGCAGTCATGGGCCCCTCCTGCAGCTAACTGCAACATCAACTCGCGCACACACTACGGTGGTTCAAGACCGACTGGGGAGAGATCGGCGAAAGCTGTAGGGAAATGACCTGTCTGTGGAGACGCTGCTGTAGGGCTTGCCCGCACCGCAGCCACGAGAGGGTGAACCATACGAGCGTGCGTGCACACGGCTGGCCGCTGCGCTGGTGCCGCAGCGGTGATCCGCACCTGGGCTGGCGGGCCGGGATGTCACAGCAGGCTAGAGGCTCCGACCCTGCATAGTCGTGGGCCCGCCACCTCCGGGGAATCGAAGACGGCGGGCCCGTGGGTCAGGCTGCTTGGGTCAGCCGTCGGCTCCCAGGGGTGTGGCGAGGCCGGGGGTGTGCCAGCGTTGGTTGTTGTCGTTGTTGCAGTCCCAGATGTGGAGCTGCGTTCCGTTGTCGAGGCGGCTGAAGGGGATGTCGAGGCAGCGGTTGGAGGTCGGGTTGTAGAGGCTGCCGTTTGCGGTGGGGAGCCATTGCTGGTTGTACGCGCCTGTGGCGCACGTCCACAGGAGGACGGGGGTGCCGTTGGTGGTGCCGCCTCCTTGGATGTCCACGCACTTTCCGCCGATGCGGAGTTCACCGTTCGCGGTGATGGTGAACCGCTGGGCGGGGTCGGCGTCGCTGGTGCTGCAGTCCCAGATGTGGATGCGGTTGCCGTCGGTGGTGAGGCCGCCGTTGTTATCCGCGCACTTGGTGGAGTCCAGCGCGGAGACGAGCTTGGTGCTGGGGGCGGCGGGGACGGTGGAGTGCTGGTAGAGGGTGACGTTGCTGATGCCGCCTTCGAAGAAAGAGGACGGCTTGCTCTCCGTCTTGTCGCGGCCCATGACCAGGGGGCCTGTGGCGTTCCAGGCGTTGGTCTTGGCGTGGTGGCCGGTGCCGGCGAGGGTGCCGTTGACGTAGAGGGCGATCAGGCCGGTGGTGGCGTCGTAGGTGGCGGTGAGTTGGGTCCATACGTTGTTCTGGACCCTGGCGGCGTCGTTCATGACGGTGGTCTGGTCGTAGTCCCGGTTGTCGTCGTCCCTCTTGGACATTCCGAACCGCCAGGTGCCGTCCTGGTCGTGCCAGAGGAGGAATCCGCTGGCGTGTGTTCCGTCCTGGCTGAGGACGGCGCCGGTGGCCTTCTTGGACTTGGCCCAAGCGGAGACGGTGAAGCTGCGGGTGGTGTCGACGGCGGGGCTGGCGGCGGTGACGGTACCGGTGGTTCCGTTGAGGGCGACGACCTTGGTGGCGGTGCCAGCGACGGTGTCGGCGGCCCGGGTGGCGCCGGTGGAACTGAGGGCGGCGTTGTTGCGGCCGCGCAGGTCGATGGCGGTGTTGCCGGTGTCCTCGTTCAGCTTCCAGTGGGAGGTGGAGATGCGGGCGTCGCCCATGGTGTGGCCGGTTTGGAAGCCGGTGACCTTGCCGGAGGTGGCGATGCCGTCCCAGGTGCGGAGCCGGTGGAGGCTGTCCAGGGCCCACAGGTCTGGGATGCCGTCGGCGCTGGTGTCGCCGGAGGAGCCGACGACGGGATGTGTGGTCGCCTTGATGCCTGAGCCGACCTTGGTGCGCTTGGTGTGATCGCCCAGGGCTGCGGGGTTTCCAGCGACGTTGGCGTACTGGTAGATGTCGCCGGTGGTGTTGTCGCGGGCCCACAGGTCCGGGAGGCCGTCGCCGGTGGCGTCGCCTGGGGCGATAAGGGTGAGGTTTTCCCAGCCGGAGGGGCTGAGGACGAGCACGAGGGGGTCGCGGAGTTCACCGGTCGTGCCAGTGCCCTGGAACAACATCAGTGCGCTGTTTGTGCCGTCGTTCTCCACGGTGATGAGGTCATTGCGAGGGGTAACGCCGCCTGATTCCGGTAGCGCGTCACCGACGGCGAGGATCTGCTTGACCCGTGTCCAGGTTCCCGCGTACTCGGCGCCACAGGGCTGGCCCGTGGTGGCGACGCGACATTCTTCCGTGCCAGGTCGCGGGACGTCTGCGGCTTTCATTTTGCTGTAGTAGAGACCGCCGTTGGCTTCGAGTCCGCCTTGGGTGAGGGAGTTGCGGTAGAGCTTGAGCTGTCCGTCGCGGTATGTCCACAGGTCGTCGATACGGATGCCGTTGCCGCCGCGGTGGGTGATCAGGGTGCCGTTGCCCCAGCTGTTGCCGTCTGGGCTGTTGGCTGCATTAGAGGCGATCACGCCACCGGCGGCGGGGTCGATGGCGGTCGGGTAGACGATGAGGTCGCCATTGTCTGCGGGGGCGATGAAGTCGACGCGTTCGTCGCCGGTGATGTCGCCGAGGGTGGTCTTGGCGTTCGGGCTGTCGGGTACGTAGAAGGTGTAGGTCTGCTGCTGGGAGCGGTTGCCAGCACGGTCCACGGACTGGACGCGCAGCACGTTGGTGCCCCAGGTAGTGGGGGTCAGTGGGATGGAGGTGCTGCCATCGGCAGCCGCGTCGACGCGGTTGGCGCCGCCCACAGGGACGGCCGAGTTGAATGCCCACTCGTAGTACATGACGCCGCTGAGCGAGTCGGCGGCCTGCACCCTGAACGTGCCGGGCTGGCCGATGTGCTTGATGGAGCCGGGCAGGGTGCCGGACGGCGGGTACTCGGCGGAGGTGACGACCGGGACGGAAGGCGGCTGTGTGTCCATCGTGAAGGTGCATCCGGTGACGGAGTTGACCGAAATCATGTCGCCATCACCGCCGCGCACGCGCCACGAGTAGGTGCGGCCGTCGGAGAGGTTGGTGGGGTGGGCGGATACCCAGTGGGTACCAGCAGCGGCCCCGATCCAGCCGCTGCTGTAGGCCACGGTGCCGTTGGCGCTGTCGACGACGTCGAAAATGGCGTCGTTCGTCTGGCCGTCGGGGTCGCCGATCCAGGCGCTGATGCTCAGGCCGGCGTAGTTGGTGGCGCCGACCCAGCCACATCCATTGCCGTTCGGGTTCTGCGGCGCGGGGAACATGCCCGGCTCCCACGGGTCGTAGGGGGGCCGGTTGTACTCGATGTAGAGGAAGGGCAGGTTGTTCTTGTTGCGGGTGAAGCGCTTGAAGGAGGTGTTGCTGCTGCTCTTGGACTCGTCTGCGGCGAAGAGGCCGTAGGTGAGGTTGCCGCGCCATTCGTTCGCGACGAGGTGGTCGCGTACGTCCCACTCACCGCGCGTGGTGGAGCCGGGGCAGCCGGGGCCGCCCGCGCTGTTGAGGGAGGTGGTGCGCAGGATCTCCCAGTCGCGGGGCTGGGTGTTCCAGGTGATGTCGGAGAGCAGGGGTTCGGTGGAGTGCAGGTCGACGTTGTAGGTATTGCTGCAGGTGGCGTCCGCTGCGTACGACTGGGTCGCGAAGAAGGACGCCTTTCTGATGCTCTTGTCGCGCAGGTCGCTGGTGTCGAGCTGGACGTAGTAGCGCTCCAGGCCCGTCCTGGTGCGCCAGCGCTGGTAGCCGACGCCGGGGTCGTAGGTGTCGCTGTAGTCGTCGTAGCTGACGGTGGTGGCGTAGGCCTCCTGGACCCAGGCCCAGTGCTGGGTGCCGCGGTTGGTGGGCGTCCAGGCAGGGTCGATGTAGACCGGGTAGGTGGTGGCGGGGTCGGTCAGGAAGGACTGGTCAGGGGTGAGGACGAGCGAGTCCTTGCCCAGGTCGGTCCGGATCCGGGTGACCTTGGCAGACTCGCCCGGGCCGTCACTGTCCGAGGCGGACTTGGCCGGCTTGTCGTCCTTGTTTCGTGAGCCGGTGGCGGCCTGGGAGAACGTGGTGGCGCTCGATGTCTTGGCGAGGGGAGCTTGGACGGGGGTGGTGGAGTCCCACATGGTCGGGGTCGGTGCGCGGAAGACCGTACGGCCCGAGGCGTCGGCGGCCTTCAGATTGCCGTTGCCGTCGGCGGAGACGGTGACGCCCTGGCCCTTGAGGCCCGTGGTCAGCTTGGTGAGCCTCGGATGCTTGGCGGCCTCGGCGGACTTGACGACGAGAATCTGGGAGATGCCGCCGCCCTCGTCGGCCGTCACCTTGAGATCCGTGTCTGGGACCACCTCGCGGTAGACGGCGCTGGCGCCCTCCAGCACGGGCGCGGGAAGCGGATCCGGCCAGCTCAGTACAAGCTGCTTGCCATCTTGGTTCAGAGTGGCGAGCGGTGTGGTGCCGCCGCCGGACAGGGTCAGGCCGCTCACCGAGGCCTTCGGGCGGAGAGTGCCATCGGCTGCCTTGACGAGGGTGGCGTCCAGATCGGCCCACTTGCCGTCGCGCTTGGTACGCAACGGAGCGACGCTGCGCGTCAGTCCTAGAGAGCCGTCCGGGTTGGCCACCACCGTGTCGGTCTCGGTCGTCGCCGCTGGCACGGGCACTGGCTTCCCGGTGCGCTTGGCCTCCGCGAGGGCGGTGTTCTCCGCCCGCTCCCGCTCGGTCGTTGGCCGCTCCGGCGGCGTCTGAGCGGTCGGTGCGGTCGGCTTGGTCACTGCCGATGCCGCCGAGGCGCCCAGTGCTGCGCCGGCGGATGTTAAGGACAGAGCCAGCGCAACCAGCCCTGCAACGGCGACCGGTCGGCCGACTGGTCGCCCTCTTTTCAGCATGCCCCCCACGGCAAACTCCCCAGTTTGAATTGATGCCTGTCAACTGGGTCTGAACGCTAACAGCCCCTTTGCTCTGCCCCGCTGCGGTCGTGAATCTGGAACCAAGGATTCCTTGGGGTTTATTCCCATAATCGCGACCAATTGACTGATTGAATCAGGTCAACACGCAGGCCATGGGCCGCTTTCGGACATATTTTCGGCGCGGGTGGGCCGATGGGGTACGCCTTGTCTGATGTGTCCTACATTTTGCGATTTGCTAACAGGTTAGGCTCCCAAGCCAATTGATCCACTCGGCGACCTTGGGGGGAATGCCGTGTCGGTACCAGCGTCAGGACTTCGAGTGATGAAAAGAAACTCGAAGATCAAACAGCGCATCGCAATTCCAGTGTTAGTGGCACTCTCGCTGGTCGTCGGCTCGGGCGCCGCCCAGGCCGCACAGTGGCAGCCCAAAGACCAACGTCGCTGGTCACCGGGCAAATTGAAGAAGACCGAGTCGGTCTCGGGGAAGAACGCACCGAAGGTCGATCCGAATACACGTGAGGGCGGCGATGCCGCATCCTGGCGCCCGAAGGGCGTGTACTGGCCACCGGCTTCTCAGGCCGAAGTGGATCTTGGCGCAGCGGCGCCGGCCGCTCCGCGCGGCTCGCTCTTCACCGCGCCCGTACCCTCCGGTGTCCCGGCGGCTCCCGCTGCCGACCCGCGTCGCGCGGGGGCCGCTCCTGTCTGGGTGAGCCCGGGCTCGGGCAAGGGGGCACCGCGCTCGGGCAAGGCAGCCGTGCAGCTCACGGACAAGGCCGCTGCCGAGAAGGCGGGCCTCCAGGGCCTGCTGCTCGCGGTCCGTCCGGCCGGGGAGGGAGTGAAGGCCGGTCCGGTCAAGGTCTCGGTGGACGTCTCGCACATCGCGGGCGCCTTCGGCGGCGACTGGCTCACCCGGGCCCGCCTGGTCACGCTTCCTGAGTGCGCGCTGAGCACCCCTGAGCGTGCGGAGTGCCGTACGCAGACACCCGTGGACACCGTCAGGGGCGGGGACCGGGCCGGACTGCTCAGCACGGAAATACCCCTCAAGGGCAGCTCCGCAGTCGAGGGAATGCGCATGAGCGCTGCTTCCCCTGCAGTGGGCGGGGCTACGGTGCTCGGTGTGACGGCCGCGCCGGGCGGCCCCGCGGGCACCTACACCGCCACCAGCCTGGCACCATCGGGCAAGTGGGCCAGCGGCAAGAACACCGGCGGCTTCTCCTGGTCCTACCCGATCAACGTGCCGGAAGGGCTGGGCGGCACCAAGCCCACGATCGAGCTCTCCTACAGCTCTCAAGCCGTCGACGGCCGCACCGCTGCCACGAACAACCAGGCCTCCTGGATCGGCGAGGGCTGGGACTATTCGCCCGGCTTCGTGGAGCGGACCGTCAAGCCGTGTGCCAAGGACGGCCAGGCCGACTCCAGCGAGCAGTGCCTGGCCGGCCACAACGCGACGGTCTCCCTGAATGGCAAGTCCTCGGCCCTCGTGCGCGACGACACCTCCGGCGCCTGGCGGCTGGAGAACGACGACGCCTCGAAGGTCGAGAAGCTGACCGGTGCGGTCAACGGTGACAACAACGGCGAGTACTGGAAGATCACCACACCGGACGGGACCCAGTACTACTTCGGCGTCGGCCGTAAGCCCGGCAGCACCACCGCGCCGGCCACCAACTCTGCCTGGACGACTCCGCTCTACGGGAACAACGCGGGCGAGGAGTGCAACAAATCCACCTTCGACGCCTCCTGGTGCCAGCAGGCCTGGCGCTGGAACCTCGACTTCGTCGTCGACCCGCGCGGCGGCGTGACCACCCACTGGTATGACACGGAGACCAACTATTACAAGCGCGGCGCGTCGGAGGCGACGCCCCACGGCACGCTCACCCAGTACATCCGTGGCGGCAACCTCGCCAAGATCACGTACGGCTCCAAGCTGGCCGACCCGGACACGGTCAAGCCGACCGCCCAGGTTCTGTTCGAAACCGCTGAGCGCTGCCTCCCGGACGCCGCCTTCGACTGCGCACCGGCCAAGCTGACCAAGGCCAACGCCATCAAGTGGCCCGACGTCCCCTTCGATCAGAAATGTGCGGCCACCGGCACCTGCGAGAACTACTCCGCCACGTTCTGGACAACCAAGCGCCTCACAAAGATCACCACCCAGGTCCTGAACGCCACCAGCGGCTACGACAGCGTTGACTCCTACGCGCTTCAGCACCAGTTCCCTGACCCGCAGGACCAGACCGCGCCCGCCCTCTGGCTGGCCTCTCTCCTGCACACTGGCCACGATGGTGCGACCGCCCTCCCGTCCAATCCGGTCGTCTTCTACGGCAGCCTGAGGAACAACCGCGTCGATTCCAGCGTCGACAACAGGCCGGCGATGAACCGGCACCGCATCATCAAGATCAAGTCCGAGACGGGTGGAATCACCGACATCGACTACGCCGACCCGGACTGCGCACCGGGCGCGGGCCTGCCCACGGGGCAGGACTCCAACACCACACGCTGCTACCCGGTCTACTGGAACCCGGACGACAAGAGCCCGAACGACCCCACCCTGGACTGGTTCCACAAGTACGTCGTCACCCGCGTCACCGAGCTCGATCCCTTTGGCGGCTCCCGCCCCCAGGAGACACGCTACGAGTACGTCGGCGGCGTCGCCTGGCACCGCGACGACGAGGAACTGACCGAGGACAAGCGCCGCACCTGGAACCAGTTCCGCGGCTACGAACAGGTCATCACCCGCTCCGGCACCGCCCCCGACGCCGTCTCCAAGACGGCCACGTTCTACTTGCGCGGCATGGACGGTGACGTCAAGGCCGACGGCGCCAAGCGCACCGCTACCTTTACCGGCCTCACCGGGAACACGGTGAAGGACTCCAACCCCTTCGCGGGCACGGTCCGCGAGACCCAGACCTTCGCCTCCGACGGCGGTGAACTCGTCGCCGTCTCCCAGAACGAGCCCTGGCTCTCCAAGGCCACCTCTACCCACAGCCGTGGGACCAAGCTTCCCGCGCTCACTGCGCAGATGCAGCGCGAGGGCTCTTCCCGCGAGAAGAAGCTACGCGCAGACAAGACCTGGCAGACCACCTCGGAGACCGTCAAGTACGACGACATCTACGGCACGGAGGAGTGGACCCGGGACCAGGCAGACGGCCTCCCCGACACCTGCACCATCACCTCCTACGCCCGCAACACGGCCACTTGGATGGTCGACCGGGTCTCCGAGAGCATCCAGATCCAGAGCGGCGACTGCGCCACCACCGCGACCGAGGCGAACACCCTCAGCCGAAGCCGCACCTATTACGACAATCAGCCCCACGGAACCCTCACCGGCCCCGGCCAGGTAACCAGCACCGAGGAACTCGACCGCTTCGAGGCCGGCCAGCCGAAGTACGGCCTGAACGGCACGACCAGCTACGACGCCTACGGCCGCGTCACCAGTGCCACTGACGCGGCGGGCGCGAAGACCACGACGGTGTACGAGCCAGCCGCACTCGCCCGCGCCGCCACTCTCAAGGTCACCAACGCCAAGGACTGGACCACCACAACCACCCTGCACCCGCTGCGCGGAGTGACGGTCAAGACCGTGGACCAGAACAACCGCACCACTGAGGTGTCCTACGACGCCCTTGGCCGTACGACCGCGGTCTGGCTGCCCGGCCGTGCACGCAGCGAGAGCGCGAACAAGGCATTCACCTACGACCTCACCAACACCGGCACCAGCTCGGTCACCACACGAACGCTCCGTTCCGATGAGTCCTACGCGACCTCTATCGCCATCCTCGATGCACTCGGACAGAAGATCCAGGTCCAGTCGAACCCGCTGAACGGAGCGGCAACCAGCCGCCTCATCACCGACACCTACTACGACAGCCTCGGCCGCGCCTTCAAGTCCAACGAGTCCTACTACAACAACACCTCCGATCCCGTGAAGACCCGGTTCATCGCCGACGAGAACATGGTGCCCGCCCAGAGCGGCACCCTGTATGACGGTCTCGGCCGTCCGGTCGCCAAGACCTTCTCGTCCAAGGCGATCGAGCAGTGGCGCACCATCACCGCCTACCCTGGCGCCGATCGCACCGACACCACGCCACCGAAGGGTGAAATGGCCGGCAGCGTCATCACCGACGCCCGTGGCCGTACGGTAGAGCGCCGAAAGTACAAGGGCACCAAGCCCGAGGGTGACTACGACACCACCCGCTACGCCTACAACACCGACGGCAAACTGACCCGGATCACCGACCCGGCTGGCAACACCTGGACCTACGACTACGACCTCCGCGGCCGTCAGATCCGCTCGGTCGACCCCGACAAGGGCACCTCGACCGTCACGTACGACAACGCCGACCGTCCCGTCTCGACCTTGGATGCCCGCGGTACCACGGTCTTCACCAGCTATGACATCCTCGGCCGTCCCGTCTCCCGCAATCTGAACGCCGTCGACGGCACCAAATTGGCCACGTACGAATACGACACTCTGCTACCCGGCCAGCTCACGGCTTCCACCAGCTGGGTGGACGGCAAGCCCTGGCGACAGGAGACCACCGGCTACGACATCGGCTACCGGCCCACCGGCACCAAGCTGACCGTCCCCGCCGGAGAAGGCGCCCTCACCGGCACCTATACCGCGGCCACCACCTATGACCCCATCACCGGACTGGAGCGCCGCACCACACTGCCCGCCATGGGCGGCCTGCCCCAGGAACGCCTCTACACCAGCCGCAACATCAACGGCCTCCCCGTGTCCTACGGTTCGGACAACGTCGGCTACGTCAACTTCACCGACTACGACGAGTTCGGCACGGTACAGCGCACGACCTTCGGTGACGATCCCCGGCAGGTGAGCCTGACCAAGATCCATGACCCGGCCACCGGCCGCCTCCTGAACACCCAGCTCAAAAAGCAGGACGCAGCCACCCCGGTCGACATCACCGACTACACCTACAACCCGGCTGGCGACGTCACCTCCGTCACCAGCGCCCAGGGCGCCACCCGCGACACCCAGTGCTTCACCTACGACTACCTGCGTCGCCTGACCCAGGCCTGGACCGACACAGGCACCACCACGACCCAGCCAGGCCCCTCCGTACCAGGCATCGGCGCCTGCACCAACACCGCACCCCAGACCGCCAACATCGGTGGTCCGGCGCCCTACCGCCAGTCCTTCACCTACGACGTGACCGGCAACCGCACCTCTTCCACCAACCACGACCCCGTCGGCGACGCAGCCAAGACCGTCACCACAACACACACCTACCCGGCCGCGGGCTCCCCGCGCCCGCACACCCCGATCTCCACCACTCGGACCACCGGCACCGGCCCGGCCGTCACCAGCAACACTACGTACGACGCTGCCGGCAACACACTCACCCGCCCCGATGCCGCAGGAACCACTCAGACTCTGACCTGGACACCCGAAGGCAAACTCGCCACGGCAACCACTGCCGCCGGAACATCCACCTACCTCTACGACGCGGACGGCAACCGCCTGCTGCGCAAGGACCCGGGCGAGACCACGCTCTACCTCGGCTCGAACGAACTCACCCTCAACACCCTCGCCAACACGGTCACCGGCACCCGCTACTACTCCACCCCCGGCGGCACCACCATCGTCCGCACCTCTGACGGAAAGCTCTCCTACGTAGCATCAGACCACCACAACACCGGCAGCACCGCCATCGACGCCACGACCCTCCAGGTCCAGCGCCGAGCGACCGAGCCGTTCGGCGAGGAACGCGGCGCGGCGCCGGCCGCCTGGCCAGGCAAACTCGGCTTTGTCGGAGGAACCCAGGACAAAACCACGGGCCTTACCCACCTCGGCGCACGCGAGTACGATCCGGTTCTCGGCCGCTTCATCTCCGTAGACCCGCTGATGATCACGGACGACCCCCGCCAGCACAACGCCTATCAGTACGCCAACAACAGCCCCCTCACCGAGTCGGACCCGACGGGTGAAGCCCTCGAAGAGTGCAAGAGCGGCATGTACACCTGCACTAACGGTGGCACCAAACCCACGGGGTACGGAAACAACTACGAAAGGGAAGTCTCCAACAGCGGAGGGACCCTCGCGCCCGAGTACGTGAAACAGAAGAACCGCAACAAGAACGCGTGTCGAAAAGACCCTAGCTGCAAGTCTTCCTCCGGCTCTTTCGGTGCCACGTCCAAGAAGGCTCCGCCGAAGCAGAGCTGGTGGGACAAGAACAAGCGTTTCATCGTCCACCGCGCTATAAGCATCGGGGTTGGATTCGGAGCAGGTCTCGCTGCTGTCGCGATCTGCGGTGCAACGGCCGGAATCGGCTGTGCCATCATCGCAGGAGCAGCGGTGGGAGCACTGGCCGGGACCCCAGCTCATCTGGTAGCAGACAAGGCGATGGGGTATGAGACAACCAAGGGCCAAGCCGTCAAGTACCTTGTTGGATCAACCCTAAGTGGAGGGTTCCAAGGAGGGTTCCGTCACCAGACGGGCGGCGGTCCACTTGGAGTGGGCAGCCAGGCTGCCTGGAGGGGAGCCCAAGCCGCTGGGCGAGGGCTTGCCACCGCAGGCAGAGCAGTCGGCCACGCTGCGCCTAGGGCCCTGGAAGCAACCGGGCGAGCGTACGACCGGGGGTGGGGCACGTGGAACTGACGCGGGACGTTTCCCTGACGAGCTGGAGGGCCCCTGCGCGCGAAGAGGCCGTATATGCAAGCGGTAGCACGCCTTTGGGGACGGTCACCCTGACGCGACGGCCTGGAGACCGCTCGCGCGCCGAATCGGCCGCAGAAGCATGGGAGGACTGGGAGGTGTCCCTCAGGGGTGAGCAGAGGCTAAGAGCTTGCGGACTTGCAGCCCCGGGTTTCCTATCGCGCAAGCGGCTCCGGAGGGGGATCGCAGTCAGCCTGGATAACGAGGCTTGCCAGGTCACAGTCTCGTCCGCCTACTTTTGGTCGAATCGCTCGGTCAGCCTTAGGGGGTCTACTGTTGATCTGGCGTTCACCACGAGGGGTCTGGGCATTGATCTGCTGGAACGCGGTGAGCCCCGGGGTGTGAGGAGAGCTGGGGAGTGGGAATTCGCCACCCCCACAGCTCCCGCCATTCTGGCCGCATGTTTCTTCGAGTGGGCCGAAATGGACTACTTCCTCCGTACGCCCGGTCTACGGTTGCTCTAGCCTCGATCGTGCATGAGCCCTCGCCAGTTCGCTGGCGGGGGCTCTGTGCGTGAGAGGTGCAGACGCACCGGCATTACCAGATCGCCGCGGTTAGAGGTGAACTTCGCGGGAGTGCCCCATGTGCGAGCGCGGCCCGGAGACCATGGGTGTCGAGTTCCTGTCCTGGGCGAGGGCTGCCAGTGCCTTGTCGTCGTTCTCACCGGCACCGCCTTCTGCGCTCCGGTGAGATCGACCCTCTCGCCCCAGGCCACCTGCCGGAACCGGTTCTAGGCTCTCTGCCAGGGCTCAGAATCGCCAGCTGCGGAACCCCAAAGGTGAGTCGGTGGCGATACTGAAACGGCGCAGCGCAGACTACTCGTGATGAAGTTGCGGCTTGACTGGGAGGCTGTTCGTGAATCATGACTCCGAGCGTGAAATAGGTGGTACCGAATCGACTTCCGCTCGATATGATCGGGATATTCGTGAAGAGTGTCAGTCCGTCCGTGGAGCACTACGAACGGATCTCCCCGCTGCCCATTTGGGTCTGGCGGTCACGATCATCGCCCTGCTCGTGGTTGCCAGCTTCTCCGGCATTCGCTGGACCTTGATCATTTCTGCCGCCTTCGCAGCGTGGTTCCTCCTTGCGCTGGCAGTGATTCATCTCGGCAGCGGTCGTGGTTGGGATGCCGTCCGGCGGGCCTATATCGCCACGTTTGGCTGGGGCAACTGGATTTGAGTGATAGACCGCCGAGACCGAACGGCTGCGGGCCACCTATGTCAGCTGAGGGAAGCCTGGTCTGGTAATGCCGGGGAGGGCGTGAGCGGCCCTGACAAAGCCGGGACGTGCCAGTACCGCCAGATGGTGCGGGTTCGGCGAGCAACATGGACAGGAGTGCGCGAGGAACCGACGTTTTTACGAGTCAGACGGCGATGGAAAGTGGTGAGAAGGGGGCCTGGGCTTCTGCTGGACGGAGTCGCTCATCAGCGGTCGTCCCCGGTCCAGGGCAGGGAGCGCGCGGCAAAAGATCAGGCCAGTTCGGGATCCCCGGCTTCACTCGAGGGTGATGGGGCCGTCCGGGAGCCAGCCGTCAAGGTAGCCGTCGGTGAGGTTCGAGGTGTCTTGGAGGAGCTGGCCGGTGAGGTGGCTGTTGAGGTGGAGCCGTGAGATCCACATGAGGCTCCTGTTGGTGGGCGGGAAGTCTGTCCGAGCGATGAAATAGTGCACCTCCGTACGTCGGCCCGCGTCTCGGTTGCCCAATCGGCGTCCTGTGACGGTGCCCCACCGGATCTTGGATGCACCCATGAGATCGAGGGCGAGGCTGGAGGCGGTGCGGGCGTAGGACCCGTGCAGGGGCACCTCGCGTTCGGGCAGCGCCCAGGCCTGGGGTCGAGGAGGTGTGGGGTGGACAAGCGCGATCAGTTCGTCGCTGTCGATCGCGATCAGCCGTACGAGTCTTCGCAGGCGCGGTGCTGGTAGGTCCATGTCAGACAGCCTGCGGCCTGGCCGGTTGAGTAGCCACGTGAGTGGTCCGTGTGGCGGATTGCCCGTCTGGGTGTGCATGCCAATGCGGGAAACGATCTCCGCTGGGGCGGGAAGGCCGAATACCCGGCTGGTCGTCGCTACTGGTCAGGGTCACTCGTGAACAGCCCACAGACGACAGTTCTCGGATAGCTACCGGGAATCGTCACGAGATCCCGTTCAGCCGAAAGGCTGGGCGGGATCTCGGCGTTTCGGGTTCTGTTGGGCGAGGATTCGATGTCGGTGACGCCGGGCGAAGGCCCGCTGGGCGTCGATGCCGATGGAGAGCTTGTCGAGCGTGTCGCCCGAAGTGACCTCTGACGGATCGTCGCCGCCGCTCGACCCGTCACGCCGGACCCGGTCCTACGGCGTGGTCCGGATCCGGCGGGGCATCAGCAGGTACGCGGCCACGGCCAGGGCGAGTGGCAGGAGGCTCGTGACCAGCATGGTGAGCCTCAGGCCGTTGGTGTAGTCGAGCCCGAGGTCCAGGCCGGACTGCCGGAGCAGGTTCGGGTCGTATCCGGCGGTGGCCGGGCTGCGCGCCATCGCGCTTCGTGTGGCGTCCACGGCCTGCTCGGCCTGGGTCACCGACATACCGCGCGCATCGGCGTCGTTGAGCCACTGCCGTTGGAAGAAGAGGTTGAGCAGCAGGAGGTAGACGGCGGGGCCGAGCGCGTAGCCGGTCATTCCGAACGCCGGCTGCACGGAGGCCACGGCGCCGGACTTTCCGGGTGGGGCGTGCGAGAGGATGGTCTCGGCCACCGAGGCGGAGGTCACCAGTGAACCGAGGTTGGTGAGCCAGGTGGCCAGTACGAGGATCCACAGGGCCATCGCGGGACTGGCGGTGACCGCCATCAGCAGCCCGCTCGCGACCAGCACCAGCAGGCCGGTGATGAGGACCGGCCGGGGGGTGTACTTCTCGATCAGGCGCCCGGCGAGGATGACGGCGCCTGCGATCAGCAGGGTGCCGGGCAGGAACAGCAGGCCGATCTTGCGCGGGGGCAGAGACAGGATCGCACTGCCGAACTGCCCCAGGACGAAACTGAACCCCGCGACGACGAAATTCAGCGTCAGGCTGGACAGCGCGGCCACGGTGAACGGGCCGCTGCGGAACAGGGAGAGATCCAGGACCGGTTCCGATGTCCGACGCTCATGCAACACGAACAGCACGCCGGCGACCGCACTGATCGCCAACGGCAGCCAGGCCTCGATCCGGGTGATCCCGTTCTCCGCCTCGGCGACGCCGTGGACGAGGGCCAGCAGGGCGAGGCCGACCAGGCTGACGCCGACGACGTCGACTCCGCGGCGCTGCAGGACCGGGGGCTCGGTGACGTACCGGGCCGTCAGTCCGAGTGCGATGAGCGACAGCAGTGGGGCGAGCAGGAACAGCCACCGCCAGCCGACGGTCTCCACCACCCAGCCGCCGGCCGCGGGGGTCACCCCGCACAGCACCATCTCGATGGCCATGAAGATGCCGATGGCCGCCGGCCGCTTCTCCTCCGGCACCGACACCTTGAGCAGGGCCAGCGACACCCCCAGCATCGCGGCCAGCGCCAGGCCATCGAGAAGGCGCATCACCAGCAGGAACCCGTAGCCGGGGGAGAGCGCGGAGAGCAGGTTGATGACGATGTCGCCGACGAGCCCGAGCATCAGCAGCCGCTTGAGCCCGAAGGCGTCGCCGAGACTGCCCACGGCGAGCACGGCGGCGGCCACGACCAGCGTCGCCGCGCCTCCCAGGAACCCGACGACGTCGGGCGGCACGTGGAGGGCCCGGCTGATCTGCGGCATGTTCAGGCTGAGGACCAGCGGGTCGACGGCCGTGACGGTGAAAGCGAGGGAGAGTCCCGTGATGATCGGGAGAACCGTGATGACGGATCGCGTCTCCGCGTTCGACACAGCAGCACACCTTCCGTACGTCGGCCGGCGCCGACCGCTCGTCGACCGACCGCAACCCGGTCACCGCATCCGGCCCTTCTTCTCCCGGCCGACGTGTGCGGCCCGAGAGCGGGCTCGTACAGATGCGGATCCAGCACCGCTGCCGGCCGCCCCCCGACGGTTGCGGAAGGCGTTGGAAGGCTTCCGGCCCAGTCTTTCAGGGCGTCGGCGACGGTGCGTTCCCATCCGTACGCGGCCGGGGCAGGTTCACTCACCTGTACGCCGACAACCGTCCGCCCCGCCAACGTCCGGCGGGGCGGACGGCCCCATACCCGGGCCGCGTACGTCGAGCGGATCATCGGGGCTCTCCCTCGGGGCTCTCCCACGCCGCGACAGCGAGCTCCCATCGAGTCGTCTTCGGGCACCCCCCAGGGGATCCAGGGCTGCCTGTCCTTCCTGAGGGGGAGGGGCGAGTGGCACCTGAGGCCGATGACCGGCCGGGGGCGCGATGTGAGGCTGACTGCAGCCGGAGGGGACCGGCGGAGAAAGGACAACGATGTCTGACATGCAGTTACCGGCCGAGCGTCGCCGCCTCGGCCTGAGGATCGCCGCCACCGTCCTGGCGGGTGCGACCGTGGTGGCGCTCGCCCCCGCCGCGATGGCCGCCGAGCCGGTGCGGACCGGTGTCGAGCAGAGTCCTGCCGTACCGGATCGAGGCCTGCAGGAATCCCTCGACGCCCTGCTGAAGGCGAGCGGCTCCTCCGCCGCCCTGGCCGAGGTGCGCGACCACGGCCGGGCGGTATGGCGCGGCGCTGCCGGCACCGGCAACCTCGACAGCGGCACGCCGGCCCGGGCCGACGGCCGGTTCCGGATCGGCAGCGTGACCAAGACCTTCGTCTCGACCGTCGTGCTCCAACTCGTCGCCGAGGGCCGGGTCGAACTGGACGCACCCGTCGGGCGCTACCTGCCGGGTGTCGTCCGCAACGGTGACACGATCACCGTGCGCCAGCTGCTCAACCACACCAGCGGCCTTTTCAACTACACCAGCGAGCCGGGCTTCTTCGCCGACCCGGAGGACGAGGCGAGCGTTCGGCGCTGGCTCGACGAGGGCCGCTGGACCACCCACAGCGCCCGGCAGCTGGTCGACATCGCCAACCGCCACGAGCCCTACTTCCCGCCCGGCACCGACTGGAAGTACTCCAACACCAACTACATCGTGGCCGGCATGGTGATCGAGAAGGTCACCGGCCGGACCTGGAACGAGGAGGTCGAGCGCCGGATCATCCGCCCGCTCGGCCTGCGGGACACCTCGATGCCCACCACGGCCGGCGCCGTCCCCGGCCGGCACGCCCACGGCTACTTCAAGCTGCCGTCCGGCCGCCCGGTGGACGTCACCAAGCTCAACCCGTCGATGGCCGGAGCGGCCGGTGCCGGCATTTCCAGCGCGGCCGACCTCACCCGCTTCAACGCGGCGCTGCTCGGCGGCAAGCTGCTGGGCCCCGCCCAGCTCGCCGAGATGAAGCAGACCGTCGACGCCAAGAACGGCACCCGGTACGGCCTCGGCCTGGTGCAACTTCCGTCGGCTTGCGGCGACCTGTGGGGGCACACCGGTGGAATCCCCGGATACTCCACCGTGCTGATCGGAAACGCCGACGGCACCCGCCAGGTTGCGCTCTCCCAGAACCCGTACGAAGACGTAGCGGACCAGGAGGCAGCCGGGCGCGCCAAGCTGGAGTTCCTGACCAAAGCCGGCTGCGGGGACGACGTCACCGCGAAGAGCGGGAGGGCCCTCACGGTGGAGCCGCACATGCTGAACTGACGAAGCGTCAGCCACGTGTCGCGCAGGCGACTACACCTCGGGCAGCGTGCGCCGGTCGCCGGAGACGATGCCGGCGTGCCCGCCGCCGACGCTTTCCGCCCCTGAAGTTTCCTGGCGAGAGGCGCTCGTGACCACCCCCGGAGAGGCCCCCGTCCGATCGGAAGATCGGACGGGGGCCCTGCCTTTCCCGGCTTCCTTCCGGGCGATTCTCGGTAGGACACCCTGTCGGCGCGGCGACGCGCCGCGAATCCCCTGTTCAGCCGCATGATCGGGCCAGGGTGTGTGCGCACATGCGTTCGCGTGCTTGTGTGGGTGCAGGGGGGATTGCGTATGGCGGACGACAGACTGCCCGCGATCTCCGAGGGCGGGAAGCTCGGGGCCGTCTGGAAGAAGGGAAGTGACCGATGTACCGACGCCGGGTGCGGCTGGCGGGCCTTGCGCTCGCCCTCGTCACCGTGGGAGGGGCGCTGACCGCCTGCGGCTCCGACGCCTTCGAGCGGTGCGTCCCGGAGGCGGCGGACACCGCGGGCGCCGCGCAGCTGGCGGGCACGTTCGACGGTGAGCTCAAGGCGAAGGGGGCCCGCCTCGTCCTGACCCTCACTCCCGGAACGGTTCAGGGCGGCACCTTCACGGCGGAGAACTGGCCCACGGGCGACAGCTCCTTCCACGCCCATCCCGGCAAGACCTTCAGTGGGTCCGGTACCTGGCAGGTGCAGGCCCCTGTTTCGGCGAAGGGCCGGACCATGCTCGTCCTGGACTTCACCGAGGCGGAGGGATTCCTGCAGGGCGACACCCTCGACAAGCTCTCCATCGGCATCGACGCGAAGCGCACCTTCGTCTACGACGACCCGGACCCGGACGTCTGCCCGAAGTTCCGCCTCCGGCTCCGGCAGGGGTGATCGCGCCCGGCCGGTCGTCGGGCGGGCGGGCGCGACCACGGGGCGCTCGGCAGGCGTCAGGAGAGGGGTTTGGCCATGCAGCGGCTGGACTCGTACGCGCGGTAGTAGCCGAACTTCTCCGTCAAGGCGTAGCCGGAGGAGAGGTAGAGGGCGATGGCCTCCGGCTGCTTGTCGCCGGTCTCCAGGACCATGCGGGTGCGGCCGGCCGCGCGGGCGTCGGCCTCCAGCTCCGCCAGGATCCGGCGGGCGAGGCCCAGGCCGCGGGCCCCGGGGACGACGTACATGCGCTTCAGTTCGGCGTCGCCGTCCGCATAGCCCTCGTCGTTGCGGTCCTGGGTGCGCCAGCCGCCGGTGGCCACCGGTGTTCCCGATGTGTCGTACGCCACGAGGTACAGGCCCTGCGGCGGCAGGAACATCGCCGGGTCGAGGAAGGTGGCGTCGCCCTCGCCGTCGTACCGCACCTGGTATTCGAGCTGAACCTGGTCGTTGAGCCTGATCGCGTCCGGGTGGTCGTACGGCACGGCGCGCAGGTCTATCCCGTGAGACATCCGGACATCGTACGGAAGGGCCGGGCTATGGTGCTGGGATGCTCACCGTGACCTCCGTGAATGTGAATGGGATCCGCGCCGCCGCCAAAAAGGGCTTCTCCCCTTGGCTGGCCGGCTCGGAGGCCGACGTCGTGTGCCTGCAGGAGGTGCGCGCGGAGGAGGCGCAGATCCCGGACGAGGTGCGGGAGCCCGAGGGCTGGCACACCGTCTTCGCGCCGGCCGCCGCCAAGGGGCGGGCCGGGGTCGCGGTGTACACGCGGCGGGAGCCCGAGCGGGTGCAGGTGGGCTTCGGCAGCGACGAGTTCGACGGCTCCGGGCGGTACCTGGAGGTCGACCTGCCCGGCGTGGTCGTCGCCAGCCTGTACCTGCCGTCGGGGGAGGCCGGGACCGAGAAGCAGGACGAGAAGTACCGGTTCATGGACGAGTTCCTGCCCTACCTGGCGGCCCTGAAGGAGAAGGCCGCGGCCGACGGGCGCGAGGTCGTCGTGTGCGGCGACTGGAACATCTGCCACCGGGAAGCGGACCTGAAGAACTGGCGGACCAACCGCAAGAGCGCCGGCTTCCTGCCCGAGGAGCGGGAATGGCTCGGCAAGGTCTACTCCGAGGCCGGCTACGTGGACGTCGTGCGCGAGCTGCACCCCGACACGGAGGGGCCGTACTCCTGGTGGTCCTACCGGGGGCGGGCCTTCGACAACGACTCCGGCTGGCGGATCGACCTCCAGGTCGCGACGCCGGGGCTGGCGGCGCGGGCCGTGAAGGCGGTCGTGGAGCGGGCCGAGACGCACCCGGAGCGGTGGTCCGACCACGCGCCGGTGACCGTCGTCTACGGGGCCGGTGTCTGAGGCGCCCCGGACTGCCGAGGGGTCCCGGGCGCTTCTTCCGGCAGCCGTGCCGCGGCCAGGAGCCGGTCCATAGCCATCGAGAGCTCGGCCTCGACCACGCTCTTGGCGAGCGGCCGCAGGCGGGTGATCGCCTCCTCGTCCTCCTCGGCGCCTTTGCCCAGGTGTTCTGCGATCAGCCCGGCGAACAGGGCCGCCAGGGCGTCCGCGTGCTCGCGGACCCGGCGCCCGGTCTCCAGGACGGCGGCGAGGGGGACGCCCTCGCGCACCAGGGCCGAGGAGACGTCCAGCAGGCGGCGGCTCACGTGGACGATCTCGTCCCCGTCGGTGGCCACGTAGCCGAGGTCCAGGGAGGCCGCCAGGTTCTCCGGGGTGACCTCGCCCTCGAAGTAGTCGGCCAGTGCCTCCGGGGTCAGGCGGACGGGGGTCTCCTCGGACCAGCCGATGCCGAGCAGTTCGCCGAGCTGGCCGACGTCGCGGCCGTTCTCGAAGGCGGCGGTGAGCTCGGCGATGCCGCCGAGGGTGTGGCCGCGTTCGAGGAGGGCGGAGATGGTGCGCAGCCGGGCCAGGTGGCGGTCGTCGTACCAGGCGATCCGGCCCTCGCGGCGCGGTGGCGGCAGGAGCTTGCGCTCGCGGTAGAAGCGCAGGGTGCGGACGGGGATGCCGGCGGCCTCGGCCAGCTCCTCCGTACGGTATTCACGCACTGTCGTCCCCGCTTCCGTGTCGGCCACAGCCGAAGCCTAGGGCGTACCGGCAGTAACTTTCCGGGTGCGACCCCTACCCAGCGGTACGGAGCTGCTCTACCCTCCCGATTGTGCCAGTGATCGCTGGCAGTGTGTGCATGGTGTGTTGTTGGGGTGGCTGGGAGGCGGCATGGGCGGCACAGACAGGCACGAGGGCGGGCACGAGGGCGGGCGCGGGAGCGGGCGCGGGAAGCGCGCGCAGCGGCGCGAGCACGTCCGGGTGGCGGTGATCGGGTCCGGCTTCGGCGGGCTCGGCGCGGCCGTCCGGCTGCGCCGCGAGGGGATCACGGACTTCGTCGTCCTGGAACGGGCCGACTCCGTCGGCGGGACCTGGCGGGACAACAGCTATCCGGGCTGCGCCTGCGACGTGCCGTCCCACCTGTACTCGTTCTCCTTCGCACCCAACCCCGACTGGCCCCGGACCTTCTCCGGCCAGCCGCACATCCGGGCCTACCTGGAGCACGTCGCCGACACCTTCGGGCTGCGCCCGCACATCCGGCTGAACTCCGAGCTGCTCACGGCCCGCTGGGACAGCGCCGAGCTGCGCTGGGAGATCGAGACCACCGCCGGCGCGCTCACCGCCGACGTCGTCGTCTCCGCGACCGGGCCGCTGTCCGACCCGAAGACGCCCGAGATCCCCGGACTCGCCGAGTTCCCCGGCGCCGTCTTCCACTCCGCGCGCTGGGACCACGGCTACGACCTGCGCGGCAAGCGGGTCGCCGTGGTCGGCACCGGCGCCTCCGCCATCCAGATCGTCCCGGCCATCGCGCCCGAGGCGGAGCGGCTCACCCTCTTCCAGCGCACCCCGCCGTGGGTGCTGCCCCGCACCGACCGGGCCATCAGCTCCGTCGAACGCTGGCTGCACCGGCAGCTGCCGTTCACGCGGGCCGCGCGCCGCGGGCTGCTGTGGGGCATCCGGGAACTCCAGGTCAGCGCCTTCACCAAACGGCCGAACCAGCTCGGGCTGATCGAATCCCTGGCCAAGGCCAATATGGCCCGCTCGATCAAGGACCCGGCGCTGCTCGCCAAGCTGACGCCCTCGTACCGGATCGGCTGCAAGCGGATCCTGCTCTCCAGCGACTACTACCCGGCGCTCGCCCGCCCCGACGTGGACCTGGTCGCCTCCGGCCTCAAGGAGATCCGGGGCAGCGTCCTCGTCGCCGCCGACGGCACCGAGACCGAGGCCGACGCGATCGTCTTCGGCACCGGCTTCCACGTCACGGACATGCCGATCGCGGACCGCGTGGTGGGCGCGGAGGGCCGCACCCTCGCGGACCACTGGAAGGACGGGATGCAGGCGCTGCGCGGGGCGACCGCCGCCGGATTCCCGAACTGGATGACGATCATCGGACCGAACACCGGGCTCGGGAACAGCTCGATGATCCTGATGATCGAGTCGCAGCTGAACTACATGGCCGACTACCTGCGCCAGCTGAACGTCCTGGGCGGACGGGTCGCGCTCGCCGCCCGCCCCTCCGCCGTGAACCGCTGGAACTGGCAGGTCCAGACGCGGATGGAGCGGACCGTGTGGAACACCGGCGGCTGCACCAGCTGGTACCTGGACGCGCAGGGCCGCAACACCACCGTCTGGCCGGGCACGACGGGGGAGTTCCGCAAGCTGACGCGGACCGTGGACATGGGCGAGTACGAGGTCGTCCGCCTCCGGGAGCCCGGGGACGGGCGGGTTCCCGCCCAGGCCTCCGCTTCCGCCTCCGCTTCTGCCTCCGCTTCCGCCGGGACCGCGTCCACGGCTGCTTCCGCTTCGGCCTCCGCTTCGGCCTCCGCCTCCGCCGAGGACGGTGCCGCGTGAGCCGGCTGACGCACGTCACCGGCGGGCGGTACACGCCGCCCGCCGCCCGCCGCGAGCTGACCGCCGTATCCGCCGACGGGGCGCGGCTGCACGTGGAGGAGCACGGCGAGCCGGACGCGCCGCCCGTCGTGCTCGCCCACGGCTGGACCTGCTCCACCGCCTTCTGGGCCGCCCAGATCCGCGACCTCGCGGCCGACCACCGCGTCATCGCCTACGACCAGCGCGGCCACGGCCGCAGCCCCGCCGGCTCCGGCTACTCCACCACCGCCCTCGCCGACGACCTGGCCGCCGTGCTGCGGACCGCCCTCGCCCCCGGCGAGCGGGCCGTCCTGGCCGGGCACTCCATGGGCGGCATGACGATCATGGCTGCCGCCGGGCGTCCCGAGGTCGCCGAGCACGCCGCCGCCGTCCTGCTGTGCAGCACCGGCAGCTCCCGGCTGGCCGCCGAGGCGCTCGTGGTGCCGCTGCGCCCCGGACCCCTGCGGACCCGCCTGACCCGAGCGCTCCTGGGCTCCCGCGTACCGCTCGGCCCGGTCACCCCGCCCGCCAAGCGGGTGCTCAAGTACGCCACAATGGGCCCCGGTTCGGCGCCCGACCGGGTCGAGGCCTGCGCCCGGATCGTGCACGCCTGCCCCACCCCCGTCCGGTACGCCTGGTCGCAGGTCCTGGCCGAGCTGGACGTGCACGCCAACCTGCCCGCCCTCACCGCCC
>NZ_JACBGN010000080.1 GCF_013401435.1 Streptomyces sp. BR123 | reverse complement strand
GCCGGATCCCGCCCGCCTGCCCGTGCAGCTCGCCCCGGCGGCGCACCACGGGCAGGCGGGCGGGATCCGGCTCGGGGGCCGGGGCCGCCGCACCGGGCCAGTGCCCCCGGCCGTGGGCCGCACCGAGGACGGAATCCGGTTCGGGGGCGGAGCGGACGAGCGAGCGCAGCCAGCCTCGGACCTCCTCGAAGTCGGGGCGCTCGGTGGGGTCCTGGCGGAGCAGCGACTCCACGACCGGGCGCAGCGGACCGCACTCCTCCGCGAAGGCCGGCGCCTCGGCGCAGACCATCTCGACGAGCTCGGCGACGCTGTCCTCCGGGTACGGGGCGTGGCCCTGCACCGCGCGGTAGAGCAGCGCGCCGAGCGCCCACAGGTCGGTGGCCGGCCCGACCGGGGCCGCCAGCTGCCAGGGCCCGCTGACCGTGCCCGCCTGCTCCGGCGCCCACCGCTCGGTGACGGCCCCGACCAGCGCCATCCGCGTCTGCCGGGCCCGCTCGGCATCGAGCCCGCCACGCGGCCCGAAGCCCCTGCCCCCGGTCCCGGCCCCGGACCGGTCGGACCGGGCCGGGCGCGCGGGGGCGGGGGGCGCCGACGTCGGTGCCGAAGTCGGCGTCGGGGGCTTCGGAGCGGGGATGTGCGCGGGCACGGGCGACGGGGGCGGAGCCGGGGACTCCGGAAGGGGGATGTGCGCGGGCACCGGCAGGGGCCGGCCCGGCTGCCCCGGCTGCCCCGGCCGCAGGGGGGCGGTGTCGTCCTCCGCCTGGCGGTACCCCTGCGGCAGGGCGAGCTGCGCCGGCAGCGCAGGCGGCCCCGCCTCCGGACGCTGCTGCCGGGCGGGCAAGGCCGCGGCCTGCCGACGCGGCGTCGCACCGTGCCAGGCGACCCCGCCGTCCGGGGCGTCCTGGCCGCCGGCTCCACCGCCGGGGCCGGCTGCCGCCCCGTTCCCCCTCCCGGCGTACGCCTCCGGGCCCGCACCTGTGCCCGCCCCTGTGCCCGCGTAGGTGCCCGGACCTGCATGGACGCCCGCGCCGAAGCCGGTCGACGCGGCGTCTTCGGAGTCCGTGCCGCCTCCCGCGCCCGCGGCGGCGAGGCCGGCCACGCCGGATCCGGCTGCGGGGCCGGGACCACCGGCAGGCCCCGCGGGACCGGGCGCGGAGCCCGGACCCGCTCCCAGGGCCGCGGCGTCCGCGCCGGGCTCCGCGGCCCGGTCGGGGTACCCGGCCGGGGCCGCTCCGGCGGCGGGGGCCGTGTCCGGGGTCTCCTCGACGGTTCCCGGGCCGGGGCCGGTCGTCCCGGGGGTGCCGTACGGATACGAGTACCCCTGGGGCAGGTTGGATCCCTGCGGCCGCCGCTCCGGTGCCGAAGCCGCACCGGCTGCCGCGGCCTCGCGCTCCTGCGTGACCCGCGCCGCGGCTGCCCGGGACCCGGCCCGGTACGCGGCGAGTACGCCGGCCCGCGCAGCCGCCGTGGGGTCCGGCCGGCCGGGGGCGGTGTGGTCCGCGTACCGCGGCCCGGCGGTGCGGCCCGGAGCACCACTGCCCGTACCGGAATCGGCCGGCGCGGCGTCGGGAGAGGCCGCGCCGCCGTCGGCCGCCTCACCGCCGTGCCCGGCGCCCGCGGCCGGCGGGTCCGGCTCCCGGGCGGGGGTGATGTGGTCCGCGTACCGCGGGCCCACGGGCCCGGGCGCGCCCGGCCCAGGGCCCGGGGAGGCCGCGCCGCCGTCGGCCGCCTCCCACCCTTCCCCCGCGCCGACGAGCTCCGACTGCCGGTCGGGCGTGATGTGGTCCGCGTACCGCGGGCCCGCCGTGCCACCGGCCGGGCCGGGGGCGGCCGGCCCGAGGTGCCGGGGGGTCGTTTCGTATCCGGGCGCCACCAGGGGCGCGTCGGCGGCTCCCTGTTCGAGCGGCCCGTCCAGGGGGGTGCGGCCGGTGTGGCGCGGGCCCGTTCCGCCCGCAGCCACCGGCGGCGGGCCGGCGGGCTCACGGCCCGGCGGCGGGGTGCCCCAGCCCTCTGCCGCGTCCGCGGCGTCGTCCTCCCCCGGCGGGACCGGGTCGTACCCGCACAGCGCGTCCTCCGCAGCCCCGGCGGCCAGGCCGGTGAGGACGACGCGCCCGTCGTCGCACACCAGAACGGTCCGGACCGTGATGTTGCGGTGCGTCCAGCCGTGCGCGTGCAGCACCCGCAGCGCGGTCAGGACGTCGGCAGCGACCTCCGCCGCCCGGTACGGCGTCATCGGTTCGTCGGCGAGCAGCGCGGCCAGCGGCCGGGCCGGCACCAGCTCGCTCACGATCCACAGCGACCCGCCCTCGGCGAACACGTCGAAGACCTGGTCCAGCCGCGGATGGTCCGGGACGGACGCGGCCGCCTGCGCCGCCGCGATGGCCCTGCGCACGGCAGGGAGCTCCCCCGCCGGAAGGGTGCCGGTGCCACCACCACCGGCCCCGGCCCGGGCGGCACCCGCCCCGCCCGACTCCTCGTCGAGCAGTTCCGCGTCCACGATCTCGGGTAACGGCACCTGGCGTACGAGCACTTCCTGCCCGCTGCGCGTGTCGAAGGCGCGGGTTTCGACCAGTTCGTACTCGTCCGACGGCGGCAGCGGCAGACGGTAGCGGCCGGCCAGGATCCGACCCGCGTAGTCGTCCACTCCGCCTCCCCCGAGTGCGCTGCGGGGCAGGTTCCCCGCTGCCCCCGCTGACACGATACGTGGCCGGGGGCACCCGCGTCCCGGGCCTGCGAAGGCTCGTCAGGCGGCCGGGCCCGTCAGGCGAGCGGCTGGAAGGTCTGGAACGCCACGTTCCGCATCGTCGTGCACTCCGGGCCGTCCCACTGGTCCGCCGGGCAGCTGATCATGATGGCGTAGCCGCGCTTCGCGTCGACCTTGAAGCCGCGGTTGAGCACCCGGACCCGGATGCCCTTCTGGTCCCGCTCGAACTCCCAGTCGGCGACGGTCGGGTAGTCCCGGTACGACACCGCGTCGATCCGGATCGGCTTGTAGCCCTGGCTGCTGCTCGCCACCGCCGGGGCGAGCAGCGCCCAGGCCTTGCGGGCGTCGTCACCGGGCTTGTCAGTGAAGTCGACCTGGATGCGCGGGAAGCCGCCGTCGCGGCTGTATATGGCTCCGGAGTTCTCGCCGGCGGTGTCCGTCTGCCTGAAGCCCTGCGGCATCGCCATCGAGAAGTGGAAGCCGAGGTCGGTCACCACGGCGTACCCCGCGGGGAGGCCGGCGGCCGGCCCGCCGGGCGCGTTGCCCTGCCCCTGGCCGCCGCTGCTCGCCTGGCCGCCGTCCTGGCCCTGGGCCTGGCCCTGGCTCTGCTGGCCGTTCGGCGTCTGGCCCTGGCTCGGGTCGGTGCTCGCACCGCCCGTCTTGCCCGCGGTGGCGGCGTTCTCGCCCGTCTTGCCGGACGGGCCCGGGGTCGGGTTGCCGGAGGACGTCGTGCCCTGACCGGTCTTGCCCTGGTCCTTCTTGCCGCCCGGGCCGCCGCCGAACGCGTACACGAGCAGCGAGCCGATGGCCGCGAGCGCGACGACCACACCGGCGATCGCGAGGCCGATGGTGCGGCGGGACATGACGTCGGTGAGCGGCGCGGCGACCGGCGCGGTCCGGCCGGACGGCGAGGACCCGGCGGGGGCGGCGGCTGCCGTCGACGCGTTCGCCGCCGTGGCGGCACCCGCCGTCGCCGCGGCCTTGCGGGCCGCCTTGAGGGCGGCGCGGGCCCGTTCGCGCTGCTCGCGCTCGCGCCGCTCGCGCTCCTTCTTCTCCGCCTTCTCCGCTGCCTTGTCGGCCACGGCCTTGGCCGCCGCCTCCTTGGCCGCGGACAGGGAGATCTGGCGGGTCTCCTCCACCTCGGCGGCGAGGACCGGCGCGGCGGGCTCCGGATCGGGTGCGTTGACCACGGCGGTCAGCATGGCCCGGGCGCGCTCCTCGTCGAGGCGGAGGGCCGGGTCCTTGACCAGCAGACCGTAGATGATCTCGGTGAGCGGGCCGGCGTTGCGGGGCGGGTCCACCGGCTCGGTCATCACCGCCGTGAGGGTGGCCAGGGCCGACCCCTTGTCGTACGGGGGCACCCCCTCGACGGCGGCGTACAGCAGGCCGCCCAACGACCACATGTCGGCGGGCGGGCCGGGCTTCTGGCCGCGGGCGCGCTCGGGCGAGATGTACGAGGGGGCGCCGACGAGCATGCCGGTGGAGGTGATCGAGGGGTCGCCCTCGACCTGGGCGATGCCGAAGTCGGTGAGGACGACCCGGCCGCTGGAGGCGATGAGCACGTTGGACGGCTTCACGTCGCGGTGCAGGATGCCCTGGTTGTGGGCGGCGCGCAGCACGTCGAGCACGGCGAGGCCGACCTCGGCGGCGCGGCGGGGCGTCAGCGGGCCCTGCTCGCGTATGAACTCGGCGAGGGAGGGGCCCTCGATGAGCTCCATGACGATCCACGGGCGGCCGTCCTCGTCCACGACGTCGAAGACGGTGACGGCACCGCCGCTGCGGATCCGGGCGATGGCCTTGGCCTCGCGGAGGGTACGGGTGATCAGGCGGCGCTTCTCGTCCTCGTCGACGCCGTTGCCGAACCGGAGTTCCTTGACGGCGACGGTGCGGCCGAGGGTCTCGTCCTCGGCCCGCCAGACGGTGCCCATGCCGCCCTTGCCGAGGACCTGGCCGAGGCGGTAGCGGCCGGCGAGGAGGCGGCCCTCCGCGCCGGCGGCCGCGGCGGCCTTGGCGGCCGCGGCCTTGACGGCGGCGGCGACGGCGTCGGCCTTGTCGATGACCGGGTTCCCGGACGTCGTCCGGATGGCCTCCGCACCGTCCTTGGCCTCGGCGGGCCTGGCGCCGGCCGCAGCCGCTCCGGGCTTCGACAGATCCGCCTTGGCCGCCGCGGGCTCGGCATCCTCCGGCTCGGCCGCGGCGGGCCGCTCGGCCTCAGCCGACTCGGCCGCAGCAGCCTTCGGCTTCGACAAGTCCGCTTTCGGCGCCGCCGCAGGCTTCGCGTCCTCGGGCTCGGCGGAAGCCGGACGCGCGGCCGCAGCGGCAGGCTTCGCGTCCTCCCGGTCAGCCGCGGCGGGCCGCTCGGCCTCAGCCGGCTCGGCCGCAGCAGCCTTCGGCTTCGACAAGTCGGGCTTGGCGGCGGCCGAACCGACTGCCGCGGCCCGCGGCTTCGGCACGCCCGGCTTCGCCACAGGCCCCTCGGCAGGCGCCTCGGCAGCGGCGTCGGCCGGTGCTCCGGCGGGAGGAACGGCGGCCTCGACAGACGGCTCCGGCTCGGCCGACACAGGCTTCGCCCGGTCCTGCTTCGCCGCAGGCGAATCGGTGTGCTCCGGCTTCGACATGCGTCCCCTCTGCGTTCGTGCCGCCTGCTTCGGCTGCCCCGGCATCCGCCCGAATGCCCGGTGGCCCGCCCCGGGAGAACCCGCGCGATAACCCGCCCCGGCAGAACCCTTATTGTTCCTCACTCCGCAACGGACGGGAGCCCCGGGTCCGCGGTTCCCCACCGGCGTATCCCGGAGTTACAACGGAACGATGTCGGGCGCCCCCAGCCGCGCCGCGTCGGCCGTGTGGTCGTCCGGCTGGCGCTGCGACTCCCGTTCTGCCTGCACTCTCTTTTCGTAGTGCTCCACTTCCTTCTCGATCTGCTGCCCGTCCCACCCCAGGACCGGAGCCACCAGTTCCGCACACTCGCGCGCCGACCGGGTCCCCCGGTCGAACGTCTCGATCGAGATCCGGGTCCGCCGCGTCAGCACGTCGTCCAGGTGCCGTGCCCCTTCGTGTGACGCCGCGTAGACCACCTCCGCCCGCAGGTAGTCCTCCGCCCCGCCCAGCGGGGCCCCCAGCGAGGGGTTCCCGGCGATCAGGTCCAGCAGCTCGTCCGTCATCGAGCCGTACCGGTTCAACAGGTGCTCCACCCGCGCGACGTGAAGACCCGTCCGGGCGGCGATCCTGGCCCGGCCGTTCCACAGCGCCCGGTACCCCTCCGCCCCCACCAACGGCACGTCCTCCGTCACGCATTCCGCGACCCGCTGGTCCAGCCCGTGCACCGCCTCGTCCACGGCGTCCTTCGCCATGACCCGGTACGTCGTGTACTTGCCGCCCGCCACGACCACCAGCCCGGGCACCGGATGGGCCACCGTGTGCTCGCGCGACAGCTTGCTCGTCGCGTCCGACTCCCCGGCCAGCAGCGGCCGCAGGCCCGCGTACACCCCCTGGACGTCGTCGCGGGTGAGCGGCACGGCCAGCACCGAGTTCACCCGTTCCAGCAGGTAGTCGATGTCGGCACTGGACGCCGCCGGATGCGCCTTGTCCAGGTCCCAGTCGGTGTCGGTGGTGCCCACGATCCAGTGCCGGCCCCACGGGATGACGAACAGCACCGACTTCTCGGTCCGCAGGATCAGCCCTGTGCTCGAATGGATGCGGTCCTTCGGGACGACGAGGTGGATGCCCTTCGACGCCCGGACGTGGAACTGACCGCGCTCCCCGATCAGCGCCTGCGTGTCGTCCGTCCACACCCCGGTCGCGTTCACCACCTGGCGCGCCCTGACCTCGTACTCCCCTCCGCCCTCCACGTCCTTCACCCGCGCCCCGACCACCCGTTCGCCCTCGCGCAGGAAGCCGACCACCCTCGCCCGGTTGGCGCAGTGCGCCCCGTACACGGCGGCCGTGCGCACGAGCGTGGTGACGTACCGCGCGTCGTCCATCTGGGCGTCGTAGTACTGCAGGGCGCCCACCAGCGCGTCCTTGCGCAGCGCCGGAGCCACGCGCAGGGCGCGCCGGCGCGACAGGTGCCGGTGCAGCGGCAGTCCGCGGCCGTGCCCGCCGGACACCGACATCGCGTCGTACAGGGCCACGCCCGACCCGGCGTAGAACCGCTCCCACCCCTTGTGCTGCAGCGGGTACAGGAACGGCACCGGCCTGACCAGGTGCGGGGCCAGCCGCTCCAGGAGCAGGCCGCGCTCCTTCAAGGCCTCGCGGACGAGGGCGAAGTCGAGCATCTCCAGGTAGCGCAGGCCGCCGTGGATGAGCTTGCTCGACCGGCTGGAGGTGCCCGACGCCCAGTCACGGGCCTCGACGAGCCCGGTGGACAAGCCTCTGGTCACCGCGTCGAGCGCGGTGCCCGCGCCGACCACGCCCGCGCCCACCACCAGCACGTCCAGTTCCCGTTCGGCCATCCGGGCGAGGGCCTCGGCGCGCTGCTCCGGCCCCAGTGTCGCTGTCCTCACGGCTGCCTCCCGTCGGTGCGGGCGTACCCACTCGGTGCGGGTGGTCCCGCTCGCGTCCCCCGCCCTCGATTCTGACCCGCCGTACCCGCATCAGCCACCGCCTGTGGACAACACAACGGCGGCCACCACCCCGCAATGCGACAGATCGGTCATATATACGCCTAGTCTGACATCGTGCCAGCTCATGCGGCCCCTCCGCGGTCCACAGGAGTTGCGCAAACCAGCCCCGTCATGCATGCCAGGGAAGGGACGGCACCACCCCATGCCCGCAGACCTCGCCGTCATCGGACTCGGCCACCTCGGCCTCCCGCTGGCCCAGGCGGCCGTCGCCGCCGGGATCGAGACGGTCGGCTACGCCATCGGACCGGCCACGGACTCCACCCTCACCGCCGCCGAGGTCCGGCGCATGTCGGCCGCCGGCTTCCGGGTCACCGCCAACCCCGCCGAGCTCGGCCGCGTCCGCACCGCCGTCATCTGCGCCCCCACCCAGCTCGGAGCCGACCGCGCGCTCGACCTCGGAGCCGTCGGCGAGGCCGGTCGCACCCTCGCCGCCCGGCTGCGCCCGCGCACCACCGTCATCCTGGAGTCCGCCGCCCATCCGGGTGTCACCGAGGACTACCTGCGCCCGATCCTGGAGGAGGGCTCCGGGCTGCGCGCCGGCCGGGACTTCCACCTGTCCTACTCCCCCAGCCGGCACGACCCCGGCAACCGGACGCACACCATCGCCAACACCCCCAAGGTGGTCGGCGGCCTCACCCCCGCCTGTACCGAGTCCGCCCACGCCTTCTACGCCCGCATCACCGAGAAGGTGGTCCGCGCCCGCGGCCTGCGCGAGGCCGAGACCGTACAGCTGCTGGAGACCAACTACCGGCACGTCAACATCGCCCTCATGAACGAGATGGCGGTGCTCTGCCACGACCTCGGCGTCGACCTGTGGGACGTCGTCCGCTGCGCCGAGACGAAGCCGTACGGGTTCCAGGCGTTCCGCCCCGGCCCGGGTGTCGGCGGCCACAGCGTCCCCCTCGACCCCAACTACCTGCCGCACACCACCCGCACCCCGGGCCACCCCCTACGCATGGTCGGCCTGGCCCAGGAGATCAACAGCCGGATGCCGCAGTACGTCATCCAGCGCTGCGCCACCCTGCTCAACGAGCACGGCAAGTCCGCCCGCGGCGCCCGCGTCCTGCTGCTCGGGGTCACCTACAAGCCCGACCTCGCCGACCAGGAGGGCTCCCCGGCCCGCGAGATCGCCAGCCGCCTCCTCGACCTCGGGGCCCTGATCAGCTACCACGACCCCTACGTCGCCGGGTGGCGGGTGCGGGACCAGCCGGTCCCCCGCGCCGAGTCGCTGTACGAGGCCGCCGCCACCGCCGACCTGACGATCCTGCTCCAGCACCACCGCACGTACGACCTCCAGGGCCTGGCGGTGAAGGCACAGCTCCTCCTGGACACCCGGGGGGCCAGCCCGGCGGGCGCCGCGCACCGGCTCTGACTCCCGCCCCCGGGCGTCCTGCGGCCCCGCCGTTCGCCATGTGCTGCACAACGGTCGACAAGGGCCGGCCTGGCCACACAGCGAGGACCACAGGGTTGGAGCGGATCCGCACGGTCGACACCCGATGCATCCACGGCGATCCGGTCCACTGCCTCGATCGGGACGAGTGGGCGCACGTGGAGCACGCCGCAGCGCTCTACCTGGGGCTCTGAAGCCGAACACACCGGAGGGCCGGCACCCGATCACCCGGGTGCCGGCCCTCCGGCCTGTGTCGTGCAGCCTGGTCAGCGGTGGTGCTGGGAGTCCGCGACCGTGACCTCGACGCGCTGGAACTCCTTGAGCTCGGTGTAGCCGGTGGTGGCCATCGAGCGGCGCAGGGCGCCGAAGAGGTTCATCGAGCCGTCCGGGGTGTGCGACGGGCCGGTGAGGATCTCCTCGGTGGTGCCGACGGTGCCCAGGTGGACCTTCTTGCCGCGCGGCACGTCCTCGTGGACCGCCTCCATGCCCCAGTGGTGGCCCCGGCCGGGCGCGTCGGTGGCGCGGGCCAGCGGGGAGCCCATCATGACGGCGTCGGCACCGCAGGCGATGGCCTTGGGCAGGTCGCCGGACCAGCCCACGCCACCGTCGGCGATGACGTGCACGTAGCGGCCGCCGGACTCGTCCATGTAGTCGCGGCGGGCGGCGGCCACGTCCGCGACGGCGGTCGCCATCGGGACCTGGATGCCCAGCACGTTGCGGGTGGTGTGCGCGGCGCCGCCGCCGAAGCCGACCAGGACGCCGGCCGCGCCGGTGCGCATCAGGTGCAGTGCCGCGGTGTACGTGGCGCAGCCGCCGACGATGACCGGGACGTCGAGCTCGTAGATGAACTGCTTCAGGTTCAGCGGCTCGGCGGCGCCGGAGACGTGCTCGGCGGAGACGGTGGTGCCGCGGATGACGAAGATGTCCACGCCGGCGTCCACGACGGCCTTCGAGAACTGCGCGGTGCGCTGCGGGGAGAGCGCGGCGGCGGTGACCACGCCGGAGTCGCGGACCTCCTTGATGCGCTGCCCGATCAGGTCGGCCTGGATCGGGGCGGAGTAGATCTCCTGCAGGCGGCGGGTGGCGGCCTCTTCCGGCAGCTCGGCGATCTCGTCGAGCAGCGGCTGCGGGTCCTCGTAGCGGGTCCACAGGCCTTCGAGGTTCAGCACGCCGAGGCCGCCGAGCTCGCCGATGCGGATGGCCGTCTGCGGGGAGACGACGGAGTCCATGGGGGCGGCCAGGAAGGGCAGCTCGAAGCGGTAGGCGTCGATCTGCCAGGCGATCGAGACCTCCTTCGGGTCCCGCGTGCGGCGGCTCGGGACGATGGCGATGTCGTCGAACGCGTACGCCCGGCGGCCGCGCTTGCCGCGCCCGATCTCGATCTCAGTCACGTGTGGTGGCCTTTCCCTACTCGGCTACTGCCCGTCCAGTATCCCCGAAGGGCGGGGGCCCGCGTTCCGGCATCCGCCGTACGGACGGCGTGCGGAGGGCCCGGCGTCCGGGGGCGCGCACGGCGGAGGGGCGGGCCCGTGGCCGGACCCGCCCCTCACCGATGGTGCCGTTCAGCCCTTGCGGGAGTAGTTCGGCGCCTCGACCGTCATCTGGATGTCGTGCGGGTGGCTCTCCTTCAGGCCCGCCGAGGTGATGCGGACGAACCGGCCGCGGTCCTGCAGCTCCGGTACCGTGCGGCCGCCGACGTAGAACATCGACTGGCGCAGGCCGCCGACGAGCTGGTGGACGACCGCGGCGAGCGGGCCGCGGTAGGGCACCTGGCCCTCGATGCCCTCGGGGATGAGCTTGTCGTCGCCGCCCACGCCCTCCTGGAAGTAGCGGTCCTTGGAGAACGACTTGCGGTCGCCGCGGGACTGCATCGCACCGAGCGAGCCCATGCCGCGGTACGACTTGAACTGCTTGCCGTTGATGAAGAGCAGCTCGCCCGGGGACTCCTCGCAGCCCGCGAGCAGCGAGCCGAGCATCACCGTGTCGGCGCCCGCGACGAGGGCCTTGGCGATGTCTCCGGAGTACTGCAGGCCGCCGTCGCCGATGACCGGGACGCCCGCGGCCTTGGCGGCGAGGGCGGCCTCGTAGATGGCGGTGACCTGCGGGACGCCGATGCCGGCGACGACGCGGGTGGTGCAGATGGAGCCGGGGCCGACGCCGACCTTGATGCCGTCGCAGCCTGCGTCGATGAGGGCCTGGGCGCCGTCGCGGGTGGCGACGTTGCCGCCGATGACGTCGACCGACGCGTTCGACTTGATCTTGGCGACCATGTCGCCGACCAGCCGGGAGTGGCCGTGCGCGGTGTCGACGACGATGAAGTCGACGCCCGCCTCGATCAGCGCCTGGGCGCGCTCGTACGCGTCGCCCGCGACGCCGACGGCGGCGCCGACCAGGAGGCGGCCGTCCTTGTCCTTGGCGGCGTTCGGGTACTTCTCGGCCTTGACGAAGTCCTTGACCGTGATGAGGCCCTTGAGGACGCCCGCCTCGTCGACCAGCGGAAGCTTCTCGATCTTGTGGCGGCGCAGCAGCTCCATGGCGTCCACGCCCGAGATGCCGACCTTGCCCGTGACGAGCGGCATCGGGGTCATGACCTCGCGCACCTGGCGGCTGCGGTCCGACTCGAAGGCCATGTCACGGTTGGTCACGATGCCGAGCAGCTTGCCGGCGGCGTCGGTGACCGGGACACCGGAGATGCGGAACTTGGCGCACAGCTCGTCGGCCTCGTGCAGCGTCGCGTCCGGGTGCACCGTGATCGGGTCGGTGACCATGCCGGACTCGGAGCGCTTGACCAGGTCGACCTGGTTCGCCTGGTCGGCGATCGACAGGTTGCGGTGCAGCACGCCGACACCGCCCTGGCGGGCCATCGCGATCGCCATGCGCGACTCGGTGACCTTGTCCATGGCGGCGGACAGCAGCGGAATGTTGACGCGGACATTGCGCGAGATGAGGGAGGAGGTGTCGATCTCGTCCGGCGCCATGTCGGACGCGCCCGGCAGCAGCAGGACGTCGTCGTAGGTCAGCCCGAGCATGGCGAATTTGTCGGGCACTCCGTCGGCGTTGACAGTCATGACACCTTCCCAAATGGTCTTGCTCAGCGCGGATGTCCATGCTAACGGGATCGCGACGCGTCTCATTCCACGAGCGAGGTCACGGCCAGGTTTCGTCGCTTCCTCCTATTGATCGAAGCGCCCTGACGGGTCATAGCGGAGCCACAGACTCCGCGAGACTCGGCCGCTACTGCTCGGCGAGCGCGCGCAGCCGGCTGAGCGCACGGTGCTGGGCGACCCGCACCGCACCCGGGGACATCCCGAGCATCTGGCCGGTCTCCTCGGCGGTCAGCCCGACCGCGACCCGCAGGACGAGCAGCTCGCGCTGCGTCTCCGGCAGGTTGGCCAGCAGCTTCCGGGCCCAGGCGGCGTCGCTGCTGAGCAGCGCCCGCTCCTCCGGGCCGAGGGAGTCGTCCGGCCGCTCGGGCATCTCGTCGGAGGGGACGGCGGTGCTGCCCGGGTGGCGCATGGCCGCCCGCTGCAGGTCGGCGACCTTGTGCGCGGCGATGGCGAAGACGAAGGCCTCGAAGGGGCGGCCGGTGTCCCGGTAGCGCGGCAGCGCCATCAGGACCGCGACGCAGACCTCCTGGGCCAGGTCCTCCACGAAGTGGCGGGCGTCCCCGGGAAGCCGGGAGAGCCGGGTGCGGCAGTAGCGGATGGCCAGCGGGTGCACGAAGGCGAGCAGGTCGTGGGTGGCCTGCTCGTCGCCTTCCACGGCACGGCGCACGAGCGCGCTGACGGCCTCGGCGCTGTTGCCCTTGGCGGCTCCGTTGGGGCCGGTGGCCGCAGGGGAGCCGTGGGCCTCGTCGTCGCGCATCAATCCATGGTGCCTTGGCGCCGGAGCGTTCGCGGCACCACGGTCCGTGTTGTGCATCGAAGCGTTATGAGCGGGTGCGCCTGAGCTCTTCACTTGCACGCTCCCCTCCCGCTCGCCCGAATGTTCCGAGGCCCCATCCCAGAAATGCGCCACACACTCAAGCATGCGGCATCGCGCACGAAGCGACACGTCCCCCGGATTGTGCCCCGCCAATCCCCGGCTACGCACCGGTACGGCCGGGAGCGGGAGCCGCCGCGAACCCCGGGAGCACGCCGGAGCACCGGGTGGTCGGGCGCGCTTGGCGGGGCGGCGCGCCGCCCCGCCCGCCTGCGGCGGACGGGACTGCTCTCAAGGGCCCGCGGTCAGCGGACCAGGCCCCAGCGGAACCCGAGCGCCACGGCGTGCGCCCGGTCCGAGGCGCCCAGCTTCTTGAACAGCCGGCGGGCGTGCGTCTTGACCGTGTCCTCGGAGAGGAAGAGCTCGCGCCCGATCTCCGCATTGGAGCGGCCGTGGCTCATCCCCTCCAGCACCTGGATCTCGCGCGCGGTGAGGGTGGGCGCGGCGCCCATCTCGGCGGAGCGGAGCCGGCGCGGGGCCAGCCGCCACGTCGGGTCGGCGAGCGCCTGGGTGACGGTGGCCCGCAGCTCGGCGCGCGAGGCGTCCTTGTGCAGGTAGCCGCGGGCGCCGGCGGCGACCGCGAGGGCCACGCCGTCGAGGTCCTCGGCCACCGTCAGCATGATGATGCGGGCACCCGGATCGGCGGAGAGCAGCCGGCGCACCGTCTCCACACCGCCGAGCCCGGGCATCCGTACGTCCATCAGAATCAGGTCGGAGCGGTCGGCGCCCCAGCGGCGGAGGACTTCCTCGCCGTTGGCAGCCGTCGTCACGCGCTCGACGCCGGGCACGGTGGCAACCGCGCGACGGAGCGCCTCTCGGGCAAGCGGGGAGTCGTCGCAGACGAGGACGGAAGTCATGACCGCCCTCCGGAGCTGCTGATGCGCGTCACCTTGAGCCTCCAGGCTGGTACGTATCGTCACCTGTGCGGTCGATGCTCTCGGACACCTGTCCGGGAACGCTTTGGTTCAACCGCCTTCGCTCTCTCAACGATGGTCACTCGAAAGAGTTACGGGTCGGACGGACACCTTCGGCACTCTACGTGAGGACGCGATCACGCTATCGGCGCCACTCGCCAACTGTCCTCCATCTGGAGCTATGCCCTATTTGGCGGCTTTCCTTCCGTTTGGGGCGTGTCTGAGGCTAGATTCCCAATGAGTCATATTTACATCTACTACGACAGTAGGTGTGGTAGGTGTGGAGACTTGGACCGTATTCGTCTCAGTACCGGCACCAAGAGGACTACCCATGGCAGATTTCTCCCGCCTCCCCGGACCGAACGCCGACCTCTGGGACTGGCAGCTGCTCGCCGCCTGCCGAGGAGTCGACAGCTCCCTCTTCTTCCACCCGGAGGGCGAGCGGGGCGCGGCGAGGAGCGCGCGCGAGGCCTCCGCTAAAGAGGTCTGCATGCGATGCCCGGTGCGCTCGGAGTGCGCCGCGCACGCACTTGCCGTCCGCGAGCCCTACGGCGTGTGGGGCGGCCTCACCGAGGACGAGCGCGAGGAGCTGATGGGCCGGGCCCGCCATCGCCTGATCCCCGCATCGAGCACCATCGCGCGGACCCCTCCGGACTGACCCCTCCGGACCGACCGCCGCACGGACGGCTGCCCCAGGGCACGCCGCCGCCGGAGCTGCACACCGCGGGAACCGAAGCACATTCGCCGGAACGGCGCGCAGAAACGTTTCCTCAACCTGCGGCCCCGCCCACGGTCGGGGCCGCCGTGCGCCGGTCAGCGCGCGGCGGCCCGCTCCAGCTCGACCAGGGTCGCCGCCACGGCCGGTACGCGGGCCAGGTCGGGCAGCGTCAGCGCCACGATCTCCCGTTCCACGGCCGGCTCCACGGCCAGCGTGCTCACGCCCTTGGCCCGTACGGACTCCAGCGCGAGCTCCGGCAGTACGGCGACCCCCAGCCCGGCGCCGACCAGGCCGGCCACGGCCGGGTAGTCGTCGGTGGCGAAGTCGATGCGCGGGGTGAAGCCGACGCCCTCGCACACCTCGACCAGATGGCGGCGGCAGCGCGGGCAGCCCGCGATCCAGGGCTCGTCCGCCAGCTCCTCCATGCCCAGCCGCTCCGCCCCGGCCAGCCGGTGCCCTTCCGGCAGCAGCCCGACGAGGCGGTCCGTCAGCAGCGGCCGCACGACGAGGTCGTCCCACTCGGCGGCCGGCGCGGAGCCACCGCCGGCGGCGCTCCCGCCACTGCCCGCCCCACCGGCGGCGCCGCCCCCGGACTGCCCCTCGGTCCCGGCGTAGCGGAAGGCCAGCGCCACGTCGCAGTCACCGTCGCGCAGCATCTCCACCGAGCGCGGCGGCTCCGCCTCGACCAGCGAGATCCGGGTACCGGGGTGCGCGGCCCGCATCGCGGCGAGCGCGGTGGGGACCAGGGTGGAGCTGCCGCTGGGGAAGGACACGAGCCGCACCCGCCCGGCACGCAGCCCGGCGATGGCCGCGACCTCCTCCTCGGCGGCGGTCAGCCCGGCCAGGATCCCGGCCGCGTGCCGGACCAGGGCGGTACCGGCCTGCGTCAGCCGCATCTCACGGCCGGCGCGGATCAGCAGCGGAGTGCCGGCGGACTGCTCCAGTGCCTTCATCTGCTGGGAGACGGCGGGCTGGGTGCAGCCGAGTTCGCGGGCGGCGGCGGAGAAGGAGCCGGTACCGGCCACGGCGCGCAGGACCCGGAGATGGCGTGCCTCGATCATTCTTCGAGCATAAGCCCGGCTTTGACGGCAGCGCACATACTCCAGCGCCCCCTTGGGGCGCTGGGTTAGCGTGTCCCCCATGGCGCCCAAGCATGTGATCTCCGTGAACCTCGGCCGGGCGACGGCCGTCGACTACACCAGCGCAGAGGGCGGGGTGACCGGCATAGGCAAGCGGCCCGCCCCGGGCCCGGTCCGCGTCTTCGCCCCCGGCCCCAAGGGGGTCGGCGCGAGCGGCGTGGAGGGCGACGCCGTCTGCGACCTGCGCCACCACGGCGGCGACCACCAGGCGGTGTACGCCTACGCGCGGGAGGACCTGGACTGGTGGGAGGGCGAGCTGGCCCGCGAGCTGCCCGCCGGGGTCTTCGGCGAGAACCTCACCACGTCCGGCATCGACGTGACCGGCGCGCTCCTCGGCGAGCGCTGGCGGATCGGCGCCGACGTGGTGCTGGAGGTGGCCTCGGCACGCATCCCGTGCGGCACCTTCCAGGGGGCCCTCGGGGAGCGGGGGTGGGTCAAGCGGTACACGCAGGCCGTGCGGCCGGGCGCGTACCTGCGCGTGGTGCAGGAGGGGGAGGTGTCGGCCGGCGACGCGGTCGAGGTGGTCAGCCGTCCCGGCCATGACGTGACGGTGGGGCTGTGGTTCCGGGCGTTCACCACCGAACGCGCGCTACTGCCCCGGACTCTGGCGGCCGGTGGTGCGATGGAGCCGGGAGCGCACGAGAAGGTCCGCGCATACGTCGAGAAGTACGGGAGGTAGCCGGACGGCGACGCACCGGCGAGGAGCCGGCGCCCGCCGCCGGCGGGAAAGCGGACGAAGTGGTACCGCCAGGGCGGGCCCGCTCCGGACTGTCGTCCGGGGCGGCTAGGTTGCGCATATGACGACTGCGCTGATCACTGGATCCACGGCGGGCATCGGCGCCGCCTTCGCCCGCCGGCTCGCCGCCCGGGGCCACAACCTCGTGCTGGTCGCCCGCGACACCGCGCGGCTCGCCGAGCAGGCCACGGAGCTGCACGACCGGCACGGCATCGAGGCCGAGGTGCTGACCGCGGACCTGTCGACCGAGGCGGGCATCGCCGCGGTCGAGCGGCGCCTCGGCGACCGTACGCACCCGGTGGACCTGCTCGTCAACAACGCCGGGTTCGGCAACAAGGGCCGCTACCTGGAGGTCTCCATGGCGGACGAGCTGGCCATGCTGAAGGTGCACATCGAGGCGGTGCTGCGGCTGACCTCGGCGGCCACCGCGTCGATGCGCTCGCGCGGCCGCGGCGGGGTCGTCAACGTGGCCTCGGTGGCGGCCTTCGTGCCGCGGGGCACGTACGGGGCGAGCAAGGCATGGGTCGTGCAGTTCACGCAGGGCGCGGCGCGGGACCTGGCCGGGTCGGGAGTGCGGCTGATGGCGCTGTGCCCGGGTTTCGTGCGCACGGAGTTCCACCAGCGGGCCGGCATGGGCACGGACAACATCCCCAACTGGATGTGGCTGGACGCCGACAAGCTGGTGGCTGCGGCCCTGGACGACCTGGCACGCGGCAAGACGGTCTCGATTCCGGACCCGCGGTACAAGGCGCTGATGGGCGTGGTGAAGCTGACGCCGCGCGGACTGCTGGGCGGGCTGTCCTCACGTACGGGCCGCAAGTACGGGCCCCGCTGACGGGCCGCGGCAGGCGGCTGCAGGAGTCGCCCGAAGTCGGCCGGACCGGGCAAATCTCCCTAAAATGGATGTATCCCATCCAGCCCGGGAGGCGCCATGACATTCGTACAAATAGTCGATTACGAGACGAGCAGGCCCGACGCCGTCAGTGCGCTCATGGACCGGTACCTGGCGCAGACCAGCGGCAAGCGCACCGTGACGCACAGCGTGGTCGGCAGGGACCGCGAATCCGAGACGCATTATGTCGACGTGGTCGAATTCCCGTCGTACGAAGAGGCCATGAGGAACTCTCACCTTCCGGAGACGGACCGGATGTTCCAGGAGATGGTGGCCCTCTGCGACGGGATGCCGCGGTTCACCAACCTGGACGTGGTCCGCGACGAGCACCTCAACACGCTGCTCGCGAACCGGATGTTCGACGACGTCGCGATGAAGGGCGACATGGCCGTCATCGAGGAGATCTTCGCGCCGGACTACGTGGACCACGACGTGTCCAACCCCGTCGACAAGACCGGGCGCGAGGGCATCCGCGAGGACGTGGAGATGTGGCGCGGCGCCTTCGACTTCTCCTTCCGCCGCGAGGCGCAGATGGCGCAGGACGACTGCGTCAGCACCCTGTGGACCTGGACCGGCAAGCACAAGGGCGAGTTCATGGGGATCGCCCCGACCGGCAGGACCTGCACGATGACCGGCACGACGATCTTCCGCTGCGAGAACGGGATGATCAAGGAAGGCTGGTGGCACTACGACACCAACGGCCTGATGCGGCAGCTCGGGGCCATGTCCTGAGCGGTGCCCCGAACGGCCCGGCCCGCCCAACGGCCCGGCCGGCTCGGCCAACGGCCGACGGCCCGGCTCGGCCCGGCTCGGCCCGGCCCGGCCCAACGGCCCTGCCCACGGAAAGACCCCGGCCACCACCGCGGAGCGGCGGCGACCGGGGTCGCAGTCCGAGGCGAACCGGTCAGCGTTCGGCGGACCGGCTCATCGGGGGTCAGTGGCTGTGGCCGTGACCGTGGCCGTGCCCGTGGCCGTTGGCCTCTTCCTCTTCCTTCTTCTCGACGACCAGGGTCTCGGTCGTGAGCAGCAGGGAGGCGATGGAGGCCGCGTTCTCCAGGGCGGAGCGGGTGACCTTGACCGGGTCGATGACGCCGGCCTTCACCAGGTCGCCGTACTCGCCGGTGGCGGCGTTGAAGCCGTTGCCCTTCTCCAGCTCGCCCACCTTGGAGGTGATGACGTAGCCCTCGAGGCCGGCGTTCTCGGCGATCCAGCGCAGCGGCTCGACCGCGGCGCGGCGGACGACCGCGACACCCGTGCCCTCGTCGCCGGTCAGGCCGAGGTTGTCCTCCAGCACCTTGACGGCGTGGACGAGCGCGGAGCCACCACCGGAGACGATGCCCTCCTCGACCGCGGCGCGGGTCGCGGAGATGGCGTCCTCCAGACGGTGCTTCTTCTCCTTCAGCTCCACCTCGGTGGCGGCGCCGACCTTGATGACGCAGACGCCGCCGGCGAGCTTCGCCAGGCGCTCCTGCAGCTTCTCGCGGTCCCAGTCCGAGTCGGTCGCCTCGATCTCGGCCTTGATCTGGTTGACGCGGCCGAGCACGTCCTCGGCGGAGCCGGCACCGTCGACGATGGTGGTGTCGTCCTTGGTGATGGTCACGCGGCGCGCGGTGCCCAGGATGTCCAGACCGGCCTGGTCGAGCTTGAGGCCGACCTCCTCGGCGATGACGGTGCCGCCCGTGAGGGTGGCCATGTCCTGCAGCATCGCCTTGCGGCGGTCGCCGAAGCCGGGCGCCTTGACGGCGACCGCGTTGAAGGTGCCGCGGATCTTGTTGACGACGAGGGTGGAGAGGGCCTCACCCTCGACGTCCTCGGCGATGATCAGCAGCGGCTTGGAGCCACCCGCCTGGATGACCTTCTCCAGCAGCGGCAGCAGGTCCTGGATGGAGGAGATCTTGCCCTGGTGGATCAGGATGTAGGGGTCCTCCAGGACCGCCTCCATGCGCTCCTGGTCCGTGACGAAGTACGGCGACAGGTAGCCCTTGTCGAAGGCCATGCCCTCGGTGAACTCCAGCTCCAGGCCGAAGGCGTTGGACTCCTCGACGGTGATGACACCGTCCTTGCCGACCTTGTCCATCGCCTCGGCGATGAGCTCGCCGACCTGCTGGTCCTGCGCGGAGAGCGCGGCCACGGCGGCGATGTCGGACTTGTCCTCGATCGGACGGGCGGTGGCGAGGAGCTCGGCGGACACGGCCTTGACCGCGGCGTCGATGCCCTTCTTCAGGGCGGCCGGGGAGGCGCCGGCGGCGACGTTGCGCAGACCCTCGCGGACCAGCGCCTGGGCCAGCACGGTGGCGGTGGTGGTGCCGTCACCCGCGATGTCGTTGGTCTTGGTCGCCACCTCCTTCACCAGCTGCGCGCCGAGGTTCTCGTACGGGTCGTCGAGCTCGACCTCACGGGCGATGGTGACACCGTCGTTGGTGATGGTGGGGGCGCCGAACTTCTTGTCGATGACGACGTTGCGGCCCTTGGGACCGATCGTCACCTTGACCGTGTCGGCAAGCTTGTTGACGCCGCGCTCGAGGGCGCGACGGGCGTCCTCGTCGAACTTCAGGATCTTCGCCATGGGAGCGGTTCAGCCCTCTCGGAAAACTAGGGTTCAACGACCCGCGCCCCTCGCCGCCCGGCAATCAGCGGGGTGACCAGGGGCGCAGATCAAAGCAGTTCTGGGAGAAGTGAATTACTTCTCGATGATCGCGAGCACGTCGCGAGCCGAGAGGACGAGGTACTCCTCGCCGCTGTACTTCACCTCGGTGCCGCCGTACTTGCTGTACAGCACGATGTCGCCGACGCTGACGTCCAGCGGGAGACGCTGGCCGTCCTCGAAGCGGCCCGGGCCCACGGCGAGGACGACGCCCTCCTGGGGCTTCTCCTTCGCAGTGTCCGGGATGACCAGGCCGGAGGCCGTGGTCTGCTCGGCGTCGAGCGGCTGGACCACGATGCGGTCCTCAAGCGGCTTGATGGCAACCTTGGAGCTGGCGGTCGTCACGATCCGACCTCCCCCTTCGGAGATCTCACGGGGTTAACTGTCTGAGGTGGCGACCAGGTGGATCCGTCGTCGCGGGTGCCGGACCTGCCCGTCGCTGTGTTGGCACTCACCGGGGGCGAGTGCCAGGTGCGAGAGTATTCCGGCGATTAGCACTCGGTCAAGCGGAGTGCCAATACGCATCCCCCGGTTCGCACATCCGGCCATCCCGGCCGCCGAGTCGGCCGGATCCGGACAGTCCCCCGGACCCCTCTCCCCCCGTCCGGCCCGAAGGAACCCAGGGGAGGGGATCGTCGTCCTAGACGATATGAAGATAAAGCGGATCATTGACGACCAGATCGGACCAATGCCTTCCGCGCCCTGCGCAGGCACCGACGGGCGCGGTGACCCGTGCGGGGGCTGAGGCCCCTGACGGCGGCCGGGGCCCGGCGCCGCACCGAGGCGCTGCTGCTCGTCCTCGTGGTCGGCACCACCGTCCTCGGGCACGCGAGCGCGGGCCTCGGACTGAACGGCGAGCTGCCGGCCGACCTCTCCGGCTTCGCGATCAGCATGAGCCTGCTGGCCCTGGTGGCGCACCTGGGCGTGCGCCGGTTCGCGGCGTACGCGGATCCACTGGTCCTGCCGTCGGCCGTACTGCTGACCGGGCTCGGACTGGTGCTGCTGCACCGCCTCGACCAGTCGTACATCGAGCGGTACAACGGGGAGGCCAACGCCCCCGGCCAGCTGGTGTGGACGGTGATCGGCGTGGCCGCCTGCCTGCTGGTGGTGGCGCTGCTGCGGGACCACCGCCTGCTGCAGCGGTTCGTCTACCTCACGATGGCCGGGGCCCTCGTGCTGCTGGTCGCGCCGGCGTTCTCGCCCGCGGACACGTACGGGGCGAAGCGCTGGATCGTCATCGGCGGCTTCTCCGCGCAGCCGGGCGAGTTCGTGAAGATCATGATCGTGGTCTTCTTCGCCGGGTACCTGGTCGTCCACCGGGACTCCCTGGCCCTGACCGGCCGGCGGTTCCTCGGCCTGCGGCTGCCCCCGATGCGGCAGCTGGGCCCCCTCGTCACGGTGTGGGTCCTGTCGATGCTGGTGCTGGTCTTCGAACGCGACCTGGGCACCTCGCTGATCTTCTTCGGCGTCTTCGTGGTGATGCTGTACGTCGCCACCGAGCGCACCGGCTGGATCGTGTGCGGGCTCGTCATGGCCGCGGGCGGCGCCTTCGTCGTCGGCTCGACCGAGCCGCACGTGAAGGCGCGCGTGGCCGCCTGGCTGAACCCGCTGTCGTACTACTGGCAGGACCGGCCTGCGGGGGTCAACTCGGAACAGTCGGCGCAGGCCCTCTTCAGTTTCGGCACCGGCGGCATCTCGGGGACGGGGCTCGGCCAAGGACACCCGGAGCTGATCAGGTTCGCGGGCCGCAGCGACTTCATCCTGACGACGGTGGGCGAGGAGCTCGGCCTGGCCGGGGTCATGGCGGTGCTGCTCCTCTACGCCCTCCTCGTGCAGCGGGGGTTGCGGATGGCGCTCGCCGCCCGCGACCCCTTCGGGAAGCTGCTGGCGGTGGGCCTGGCGGCGGCGCTGGCGCTCCAGGTGTTCGTGGTGGCGGGCGGTGTGACGGGGCTGATCCCGCTGACCGGCAAGGCGCTGCCGTTCCTGGCGAAGGGAGGCTCGTCCCTGCTGGCCAACTGGATCATGATCGCGCTGCTGCTGCGGATCAGCGACAGCGCGGAACGGCAGCGCCTGGCGGACCGCCGCGGCCCGGTGGAGACCGTGATCACGCCGGTGGTGGCGGCGGCCGGGCGGGGCTGAGGGGCGCGTACCGGGCGGCTCCGGCCGCCCGCGCGCTCCCGTCACCCCAATCGCCTCGGTCGCCTCGGTCGCCCCGGTCGCCTCAGTCGCCCCGGTCGCCCCGGTCGCCCGCGGACTCGATCACCCGTCTGGCCGCCTCGGCCTCGGCCGCGGGGGGCGACAGCTCGGAGAGGGTGTCGAGGTCGTGGTCCTTCTCCAGCTCCCGCTCCCAGGCGTCGGCGAGCTCCTGCTGCCGGGTGGGGGGCAGCGCTCGGACCTTCTCCCGGTGGTCAGGGCTCAGGGCGTTCAGGAAACGCTCGACGGTGTCGATCGGCATCGCTTCGCCTCCCGGTTCGGCGGGGGTGGGGTGTGCGTCCATTCCTCCCGCGGCGGACCGGGCCCGTACCCGGCGGCCCCCGCCCTTCACCTGAACGGGCAGCGTCTCAGAGGTAGTCCTCCAGACGGCCTATGCGGAAGCCCTGCTCCTGGATGCTCTGCAGCATGCGGGCGGTCATCTGGACCTCGGTCGCGCCCTTGAGCTCGGAGGGGCCGCGGAAGTGGGCCAGGATGATGTCGCCGGGCTTGAGGCCGGAGCCCTCGGCGTACTGGAAGTTGTTGATCTGCATCGACGCCCGCCACAGGACCACCTGTGTGATGCCGCACTCGGCGGCCGCCTTGAGCGTGTCGTCGTTGTAGTTGCCGAAGGGCGGGCGGAAGCGGGTGGGCTTGGCCCCGAAGCGCTTCTCCAGGCGTTCCTGCTGACCGCATATCTCCTTCTTCTGCGCCGCGAAGGGCAGGGTCCGGAGGTTCGGGTGGGTCAGGGTGTGGTTGTTGACGGTGCTGCCGGAGCCGTTGTCCCGGAGCTTCTCGAAGTGCCCGTAGTCCGACGACGCGACGTTGTCGGTGAGGTACATGCTGATCGGCAGCTTGAGGTCGGCCGCCATCTTCAGGAACTCGGGGTCCTTCTCGGCGCCGTCGTCGAAGGTCAGGAAGACGACCTTCTCCGTCGCCGGCACGGGTATTCGGTCCACGACCTGGGCCTTGCCGGGGGCGGCCGGCGGCAGGGCCGGCTTCTGCGCCGGCTTCGGCGCGTACTGCACCGGGGCGGTCAGCCCCCACTTCCGGTACGCCTGCTCCCCGGCGCCGGCCGAGGGCGACGCGCCCGGGGCGCCCTGGGCGGCGGCACCGGACGGGACCGACGGGCTCGGCTGGTCGTGGGTGGCCTTGCGGCCGAGCCGCTCGATGGGGTCCACGCTGTTCCCGCACCCCGCCAGGAACAGCGCGAGCGCGCCGGCCACCAGCGTCCCGGCCACAGGCCGGCGCGCGTACTTCACTTGACATCTCCCGTGAGGATCCGGCCTTCGGGCCGGAGCGGAATGTTTTCTCGGTGCGGAGCCGCGTGGCGGCAAAATCCTCTGCGCATCGCTCGTGCGGTCTTTCCTCCGTTGTCAGTGGCTGCCGGCGAGTGCGCGGCGACGTCCCGCAAGGTCCACGGCCCGAACGGGACCGCCGAGCGGCGGCGGGGGTGCACGAGGAGACCGCCCGGCAGCGGAAGGACACCGTCCGAGCAGGGGCCAGGACCGTCGTCCGCGGCCACGGCGCCCTCGCCGTCGAGGGCTTCCGCCCGGAGTTCCCCACGAAGGCCGCCATCGTCTGCACGGCGGCCGGCACCGCGGTCGGCGCGACGAAGGCGGCACTGATCGGGATCGCACGCGAGCACGGCCCGGCCGTGCACCCGGTCCACCCCGCGCACACCACCATGGACTGCGCACGGTGCGGAGCGATGACCAAGCACGCACTCCCCCCTCTCCGAAAGACGTACACGTGCACCGCGCGCGGAGCCGTCTCCCCCCGGAGACGGGAACTCCGCCCGCGTCATGCCCGTCCGGGCCGGTCCCGACCCGGCTGCTGCCGAGCTCGCACGACCTGCCACCGCCAGGTGTCAGGCGAAGCGGGCCGGGAATCCCCTCCCCCGGGCAGGTGAGGGCTCAAAGGTAATCCTCCAGCCGGGCCACGGCGTAACCCTTGTCCGTGATGGTCTTCATGACGTGGCGGACCAGTTCGGGCATGCTGCTCCCCCAGTCCTCGCGCCCCCGGAAATGCGTGAGGATGATATCTCCGGGATGCAGGTCGCGGTCCCATTCACGGTAGTCCATCCGGTTCGGGAAGGCTTCGGCACTCCACAGCGGAACCGTTTTGATCCCACAGGACTTGGCCGCGCGGAGGGTGTCCTCGTTGTAGTTCCCGTACGGCGGGCGGAAGGCCGTCGGCCGCTTGCCGAAGTTCCTCTGGATCGCGTCCTGCTGTCCGCAGATCTCCGCGCGCTGCTTGTCGTACGACAGCGCCGGCAGGTAGCGGTGGTTGAGCGAGTGGTTGTTCAGCGTGACGCCGGCGGCCTGCATCTCCTTGAAGTAGGCGTAGTTGTCGCGTACGAGGTAGTCGCTGAGGAACGCCGTGTACGGGATCTTCAGTTCCTTCATCATCTTCAGGAACTCGGGGTCCTTCTCCGCGCCGTCGTCGAACGTCAGGAAGACGACCTTGTCCTCCGTCGGGATCGCGGTGAAGACGGGCGGGAGGTCCTCGTGGCCCTCGACCTCGAAGCCGTCACGGGTGCTGATCTCCGGCTTCGGCTTCGGTGCCGGCGGAGCCTCCAGCGGCGGTTTGTCCAGCTTCCACTTCTTCGCCGCGGCCAGCCTGGCCTTGAGCCGTTCGGCGCGGTCGGCCGGGGCCGCGCCCGCCGCGCCGCCCGCGGTGCCGGCGTCCGCCTCGGCGCTCTTGCCGCCCTTGGGGGGGGCGGGTGTGCCGCCGGAGTCCGCGGAGGTGCCGCAGGCCGTCCCCAGGGCGGCGACGAGCAGGGCCGACAGGGCGACCCCGGCCCGGCCGCGCGAGCCGGCGGTGCACCGGCGACCATGAAGCGCCTTTTGTTCTTTTTGTCGTACTAGCTGCATAGCAGCGGATCCTGACACCGCGACAGCGCTCCGCCGCGCCGACACCGCGAGTGGAAGGCGACCTTCCATCGAGTGGCGCACACTGACCGACAATGAGGCGGTGACCCCCGAAGACTTCGCCGCCCTCCTGACCCCCGAGGGCCGCGCCCTCCTGGACTCGCTCCGCGACCACGACCCGGGCCAGGAGCTCGCCGTCGCGACCCGGCTGCGCCGCGAGCACCCGGCGCCCCTGGTCTCCGCCGCGCTCGGTCAGGCCCGTCTGCGGCAGCGCGCGGTGGCGAAGTTCGGGGCGGAGGACGCCTTCCGGATGTACTTCACGCCCGGCGGCGCCGAGATGGCCACGCGCGCCTCGGTGGCCGCGTACCGCGCCGAGCGGTTCGCGGCGCTCGGCGTGCGCAGCGTCGCCGACCTGTGCTGCGGCATCGGCGGGGACGCACTGGCCCTGGCCCGGCTCGGCATCCGGGTGCTGGCGGTGGACCGAGACCCGCTGACCGCCTCCGTGGCCCGGGCCAACGCCGAGGCGCTGGGGCTGGCGGACCTGGTCGAGGTCCGGGAGGCGGACGTGACCGGCGTCGACACCAGCGGGTACGACGCCGTCTTCCTCGACCCCGCGCGGCGCGGCGGCCGGGGCCGGGTGTTCGATCCGGAGGCCTACTCGCCGCCCCTGTCCTGGGCCGTGGAGGCGGCCCGTACGGCGCGGTACGCGGCCGTCAAGATCGCCCCCGGGATCCCGCACGAGGCGGTGCCGGAGCAGGCCGAGGCCGAGTGGATCTCCGACCACGGGGACGTGAAGGAGGCCGTGCTGTGGTTCGGGACCGCCCCGGGCACCGTCCGCGCGACCCTGCTCCCCGGCCCGCGCACCCTCGACACCGTCGGCCCGCTGCCCGACCCGGAGGTCGGACCGGTCGGCCGCTGGCTGTACGAGCCCGACGGCGCCGTCATCCGCGCCCATCTCGTCGCCGAGGTCGCGCGGCAGCTCGGCGGCCGGCTCATCGACCCGACCATCGCCTACGTCACCTCGGACGAGCTGCGCGCGACGGAGTACGCGACCGCGTACGAGATCACCGACGTGCTGCCGTTCGGCCTGAAGAAGCTGAAGGCGCTGCTGCGGGAGCGGGAGGTCGGCATCCTGACCGTGAAGAAGCGCGGCTCGGCCATCGAGCCCGAGGAGCTGCGCAAGAAGGTCAAGCCGCAGGGGCGGAACGCGGCGACCGTGTTCCTGACCCGGGTCGCGGGTGCCCCGTCGATGCTGATCGGGTCGCCGGTCAGCGCCCCGTGACGGTGGCCGGCGGAGGCGGGGGC